>JBILPK010000067.1:0-16635 GCA_044373875.1 Polymorphobacter sp. | reverse complement strand
CATGTTCTACGATCCGATGATCGCCAAGCTGATCACCCATGCGCCAACCCGTGACCAGGCCATCGCCGCCCAGGCCGATGCGCTCGATCGCTATCTCATCCGCGGCATCAGCCACAATATCGATTTCCTGTCGGCGATCATGGCGCATCCGCGCTTCCAGGCCGGCGAAAATGTCACCACCGGCTTCATCGCCGAGGAATATCCCGAAGGCTTCCACGGCGCGCCGCTCGACCCCGACACGCGCCTCGCCATCGCCGCCGCCGCCGGCGTCGTGCAGGCGATCGAGGCCGAGCGCGCCCAGCTCATCGACGGGCAATTGTCGGGCCATGGCGCCGAATATGGCGAGGATTGGGTGGTCGAACTGGCGGGCGAGCAGATCCCGATCACCGTGTCGGGCGACGGCACCCGATTCGAAGTCGCCATCGGAGACGACGATATCGGGGTCAGCACCGACTGGCGCGTCGGATCGCCGCTTTTCGAGGCCGAGATAGCCGGCACGCCACGTGGCCTGACCATCGAGAAACAGGGCAGCGGCCTGCGCGTCACCACCCGCGGCGCCAGCCATCGGGTGCGGGTGCTGACCCCGCGCGCCGCCGAACTGGCGCGCTTCATGATCCCCAAGGTGGCGCCGGACATGAGCAAGTTCCTGCTCTGCCCGATGCCCGGCCTGGTCGTTTCGATCGCCGTGGTGGAAGGCGACAAGGTGGAGGCCGGGCAACAGCTTGCCACGGTTGAAGCCATGAAGATGGAGAATATCTTGCGCGCCGAAAAATCGGGCGTGGTCGGCAAGGTCCATGCCAAGGCCGGGGATTCGCTGGCGGTCGATGCGGTCATCCTGGAATTCGAGGGCTGAGCCCGGGCAGCCGGAAATTTATCTGTCGGAAAATTTTACAAACTGAAATTTTAACTAAAAATTAAATCACACAAATCATTAATTTAACAATGTTCACTGTGTTGGCACGCTTCCTGCAATGGGTCGAGAAAGCTGCAACACAAGGGACTGACCGATGATGAAGATACTACTGCCGATCCTCGCTTCCGTCGCCATCGCCGCGCCGGCGGCGGCTGTCGTGACCGTCACCACCCAGACACGCACCTTCTCGCTCGCCACCCTCGATGACGCGGCGATCACCGGCCGCGTCAACAATTTCGCCAATTTCAACTCATTCGGCCTGACCGGCCAGACACTGCGCAGCGTCACGCTGACCGCGGTCTACAGCATCAACGGCCGCGTCGATGCCACCAACAACGCCGTCGGCGGCACCGCCGCCAGCCGCCGCCGCGACCTTTCGGCCAGCTACACCCTCGATGCAGCGACCTCGGGCGAAGGCTTCTCGCTTTCGGGTTCGAATATCGCTAGCCAGACCCTCACGAGCATTCCGGGCCAGGGCGCCACGCGCACACTTACCCTGATCGACCCGACCTTCATGCGCGGCCAGACCCTGACAGGCAACCTGTCGAATTTCCTCGCCGGCCAGGTGCAGATCGTCACCGACGCATCGGCGCTGTTCGCGTCCGTCCCGGCGGCCGATGTTGTCTATGGTGCACCCGGCATCACCGGTGGCCAGGCGGAATTCACCCTGAGCTATGAAAGCGCCGTTCCGGAAGCATCGACCTGGGCGTTGCTGATTGTCGGTTTCGGCATGGTCGGCGTCGCCGCCCGCCGCCGGACGGCCGCCGCCGCCTGAATATCCGCGCACACCATGAAAGCCGCCGGTGCAATGGCACTGGCGGCTTTTTTGTTGCGCGCCCCTGGCCGTGCCCGAGCGCAGCGAGGACAGGACGGTTCGCAGCATAGCGATGGCTGCGGCCAGGTCCTCGGCAGGCAGCCGGCATGACGTCGAGCATGTCGCCGTTGCTCCATGGCGCTGAAATGCAAGAAGATGGTAAATATCGGTTCGACTTCGTGCGTTAACCAATTGTTGATCTGGCGCTGACGCGCGCCGGCAATTACCGCGACTGCAGGTAAAGTTCAGTAGCGGAGCGTAATTTTCAATGAAGAATTCGATGAAATTGGTGCTGTCGGCGGCCATGGCGCTGGCATTACAGGCACCGTCGCATGCCACCGTCAATCTGGTGGTCAATGGTGATTTCAGCCAGTCGAACAGCGGCCGCGGCTGGACCTTGCGCAACAGCACACCGGGCTGGTTCAGCGAAAGCGGCGATGCGCTCGAGATCGGCAACGCCGGCGTTTATGGTGCCGACTGCAACACAAGGGGTTGCCAGCTGCTGGAGGTCAATACCAATCGCTTCGGCTCGGTTTCCCAAATTGTCACTGGCCTGCGTCCCGGCGCCAGCTACAATTTCGGCTGGTCGGCGGCCGGTCGCGATGGCGGAGGCGCCCAGCGACTCGATGTCTTTCTCGATGGCCGGCAGGTCAGCACGATGGCGAGCAACGGTTTTGCCGGCTGGATGGACAATGTGCGGCGCTTCACCGCCACCGCGACGTCGGTGAAGATCAATTTTGCCTCGGCCAATGCTGGCGGCTGGCAAAGCTATGGCAATCTGGTCAGCGAGGTGTCGGTCGCCGCCGTGCCCGAACCGGCAAGCTGGCTGATGCTGATCACCGGCTTCGGGATGATCGGCCTGGCCGTGCGCCGCCGCAACCGGCTGGTGCTCACCTGAACCCGTTCCGGGTTCAGCGCACCATCGCCCCTTCATGGCACAGCAACCAGGCCTTGCGCTCCACCCCGCCGGCATAGCCGGTCAACGCGCCGCCGGCGCCGATGACGCGGTGGCAGGGAACGACGATGCCGATCGGGTTGGCGCCATTGGCCAGCCCCACCGCGCGCGCCGCGCCGGGCTTGCCCAACCGGGCGGCGAGCGCGCCATAGCCGCTGGTTTCGCCGGCCGGAATGGTGCGCAGCGCCGCCCAGACCAGCCGTTGGAAATCGCTGCCGCCGGTCGCCACCGGCAGCGCATCGAGGGCGGCCAGATCGCCGGCGAAATAGGCATCGAGAGCGCCGGTGATGCTGGCCGGCGCCGCGCCTTCGACAAGGCTGTAATGCCCGTAATGCCGCGCCAGCAGGCGGTGCATGCGGTCCTCGAAATCGCTGAAATCGAGCGCGCGCAGCACGCCCTCGCCATCGCTGATGATGATCAGGTCGAACGCCGGGGCGGCGTAGTGCGACAGGGTGAAGGTCATGGTGGTGGCTCCCTTGGTTCGGCGGCGGCGGGCGGCGGGGCTTTCGCCGTGCACCGATCGAAAGACTTCGTTGAAACGGCGGACACTGCCGAAGCCGGCCTCGGCAGTGATCTGCGCCATCGGCAGGATGCCCTCGTCGACCAGTCGGACGGCGATGGCCAGCCGCTTGGCCTGCGCCACCGCCACAGGCGAGACACCGAGATGGCGGGCGAACAGCCGCCGCACCTGACGTTCGCCGACGCCCAGTCTGTCGCCGAGCGCTTCGACCGGAGCAGCGGTGTCGATGGTATCGAGCGCCCCCTTGTCGATCAGCCCGAGCGCGCGGCGCACGCTGGCGGCGCTGCCCTGCCACGCCGGGCTGCCCGGCGCCGCATCGGGGCGGCAACGCTTGCAGGCGCGAAAGCCCCAGCCCTGCGCCTCGGCGGCACTGGCGGCGAAGCGGCAGTTTTTCAGCAGCGGCGTGCGCGCCGGGCAAACCGGACGGCAATAGATGCCGGTGGAGGTGACACAGGTGAAGAAAACACCGTCAAGGCGGCGATCACGCGCCTCTATCGCGGCGTAGCAGGTGGCAAGGTCGGGCAGGCTCATGGCGCTGGTGTAGCGGCGTTGGGGACGCGAGTCTGGCGGTTTTCGGACTTGGTTGGTGTAGGCTCTTTGACTATCATCCCGGGGTTGACCCGGGGTGACAAGTTCAAGCGTTTGAACGCCGTTGGCCACATGGCCGCTCGCGGCACGATTCGCCCCCGGCTTTCCCCTCGCGGAGAGGGGAGAGGTTCAGCTGCGGCAGCCGAATTGCCCGGTCGCCGTCACGCCGCATTCGGCCCGCTGGCCGCCGCGGTTGAAGCGCAGCGAGGTGGCGCCCTTCCCGGTCAGCGCCACGACATCGGCAACGCTGGCGACGGGTTGGCCGCCAACGGCTTCGATAAGGTCGCCGGGCTTGAGAAAGCCGAGCCGAGCCGCCGGTGCCGTGCCGAGAATCTGCACCACCACCACGCCTTCCTCGGGCAGGCCGACACCCAGTTCCTGAGCATAGGCCGGCGACAGGTTGGCAACGGTCACCCCCGCGAGGATCGACTGGCTGGCGATCTGGGTCAGCTGCCGCGCCGGTTTTTCGGGCGGCGGCGCCAGCGTGACCGAAACGGTCTGTTCCTTGCCGGCGCGATACAGCCGCACATCGAGGGTGCGGCCAACGCCTTCGGTGGCCAGCGAATAGCGCAGCTGCCCGCCATCGGCGACTTCCTTGCCATCGACGGTGCGCAGCACATCGCCGGCGCGGATGCCCGCCACCGCCCCCGGGCTGCCCGGCACGACGCCGGTAACCAGCAGCCCGCCGGGACGATCGAGCCCGGCCAGCCGCGCGCTTTCGGCGGTCAGCGGCTCACCTTCGACGCCGATCCAGCCCGAAACCAGCTTGCCCTTTTCGGCGGCGTTGAGGAACACCCGCACCATCTTCGACGGAATGGCGAAGCCGATGCCGTTCGAGCCGCCGCCCTGCGAATAGATGGCGGTGTTGATGCCGATCAGCCGGCCCTGCGCATCGAGCAGCGCGCCGCCCGAATTGCCCGGGTTGATCGCGGCGTCGGTCTGGATGAAGAACTGCCAGTCCGACACGCCGATGCCGGTGCGCGCGATCGCCGAAACGATGCCCGTCGTCACCGTCTGGCCGACCCCGAACGGGTTGCCGATGGCGATGGTGATGTCGCCGACTTCCGACCGGTCGCTGTCGCCCAGGCGGATCACCGGAAGCGCCGCGCCCTTGGTATCGACGCGCAGCAGCGCCAGATCGAGCCGGGCATCGGCAAAGACGACCTTGGCCGGATATTCGCGGCGATCGGACAATGCGACAAGGATCTGGTCGGCACCGGCGACGACATGGTTGTTGGTGATGATCAGGCCATCGGCGCCGACGATGACGCCGCTGCCCAGCGATTGCTGCACGCGCGGCTGCGGCGGCGCCCCGCCGAACGAGCGCCGGATGAATTCGTCCATCAACGTCGCGCGGCTGCGATCGACCTTAGCGGTGTAGATGTTGACGACGGCGGGCGCGGTCGCCTTGACCACCGGCGCGAACGACAGCGACATCTGGCTCGCCGAATTGGGGGCGACGCGGGTGATCGGCGTGGTATCCATCGGCGCGATCTGCGCCGTGACATCGCCGGTATCGGTGGCGGCATGGATGCCGAGCGCCAGCGCAATGCCGGCAATGCCGCCCAGGATGAGGCCGCCCACTGGTTTCAGCCGTTTCACCATCGATGCTCCTGCCTGGTGGCTCTGTTCATTTTCCCAATTGTGCACCGTGCGTGAAGCGATGATGAACAACCTTCGTCCGGGGCCGGTATCAGTCCGCTCCCATGCAAAGGTAAATGATGATGAAACTCTGGCACTGCAAGGACGCCCGCTCATTTCGCGTGCTGTGGACGCTGGAGGAACTTGGCCTGCCCTATGAACTGGTCAACCTGCCCTTCCCACCGCGCTGGGCGCAGCCGGAATATCTCGCCACCAATCCGCTGGGCACCATCCCCTATTTCGAGGACGGCCCGGCGAAGATGACCGAGAGCGCGGCGATCTGCGAATATCTGGCGGTCAAGCATGGCGCCGGCAGCCTCGCGGTAGCGCCCGAAGAGGACGATTTCGGCGCCTGGCTCAACTGGCTCCACCATGGCGAAGCGACGCTGACCTTTCCGCAGACGCTCGTGTTTCGCTACAAGATGCTCGAAAAGCCCGAGCGGCGGATTCCGCAGGTGGCGGAAGATTACAAGCGCTGGTTCCTGGCGCGCACCGTGCTCGCCGAGAACGCGCTGGCCGACGGGCGCGAGTTTCTTTGTGCCGGGCGGTTCACCGTGGCGGATATTTCGGTGGCCTATGCGCTGCTGTTTGCCGGGACCTTGCGGCATCTCGACGAGGTCGGGCCGAATTTGCGGACGTGGTGGGAGCGGTTGCAGGCGCGCGAGGGCTTTGTGCGGGCAAAAGCGGCGCAGGAATAACCCCTCTCCCCTCGCGGGAGAGGGCGACTCGGGCGCAGCACGAGCGGGGTGAGGGGGACCGCGACCCCCCTCACCCCGGGCCGCGCTGCGCGCGTCTCTCGCCCTCCCCCGCGAGGGGAGAGGGACGTTACAGCGTGTATTCCGCCGCGCTGACCACATCGGCGAGCACCAGCGGCCGATACAGATGCGGGAACAACACCCCGCCCCGCGCCGGTTCCCAGCGCAGATCGGCGCCCAGTGCCTCGGCATCGAGCGTCACCGCCATTAACCCCGCTTCGCCTGCAAACCACTTCGCTGCGGTGCCCGCCACCTGATCGGGCGCCGAAATATGGATATAGCCATCGCGCAGGTCATCCGCCGAGCCGGCGAACACCCCCGATGCCTCGAACGCCGACCATTCGGCGGCGCGCAGCAGCTTGACGATTGGCGTCACTTCGCCACCCGCACCGGCACCTGGACATTGCACAAATCGGTCGCCCCGGCCTGGCGGACAAAAAAACCGGTGCGGTTGGCGCGCGCCTTCAGATAGGCGGCAAAGGCCGGGCTGTTGCTCTTCATCACTTCCCATCGCGGATCTTTGTCCGTGGCGAAGCGCACCTTGGTCAGCACCGTCTGTTCGGCAGGCGTCTTGTAGAACCCCAGCGGCCCGGTGCCGCGCGGCAACGATGAAAAGTCCGAAATCCCATCGATCACTCGGCCGACAACGGTGATGTTGCGGTCGAGATGGCGCGGGCCATGGCCGATGACGGCGTAAAGCTCGCTGCCGTCGCCGGTGTCGGGCGGGTTGTCGCGGCCGACGCCGACGCTGGCATAGCAATGCGCCAGCCAGGCGGTGCCGGTTTTCGGGTCGCTCGCCACCGGCCAGCCATCGGCAAAGCCCGAGGGCGCGTAAGTATCGACCGAGCCGAGCGGAGTGATCGCCAGGCCCTTGGCGGGGCGTTCATATTCGGCCGGCAGGATGGAGGGGTGCGCCGGGCCGGGACCGGTGCCGACCGCCACGCCGGCGTTCTTATCGGGTAGCGGCACGCCGCCGGGGGTCGCGGTGCTGCCGGCTGCGACCGCCGCGGCGCCGCCCGAGGTCAGCGTCTTGTCCGGGCCGGGGCGCGCCGCCCATTGCACGACATAATTGTCCTGCACCCGGGTGATCGCCCCGCCATCGAAGCGCCCGGCGGCGACCAGTGCGCGGATCGCGGCGATGTGCGCCGGCGCGAAATCGGGCGCCAGCTCGATCGCCATCGTGCCGCGCGGCGTTTCGACGAGCATCAGGTTTTCGGGCGCGACCGCCCGCCAGGCGCTCGGCGGCGCGGCAGTGGCGATTTCGGCGGGCGACAGCGGCGCAGCGGCGACGAGAAGAGCAGCGAGAATGATCATGCCGTCACGATGGCGCGGCTGGCGGCCTAGGGCAAGCCCGCCGCCAGCTGGCAGGCTCAATCCTCCGGCACGAACTCCAGCGCCAGGCCGTTGATGCAGTGGCGCAGCCCGGTCGGGCGCGGGCCATCGGGGAAGACATGGCCGAGATGGCCTTCGCACGTCGCGCAATGGACTTCGGTGCGCACCATGCCATGCGACGCATCGGTGGTCGTTTCAACGGCACCGGGCACGGCGTCATAGAAGCTCGGCCATCCCGAACCGCTGTTGTACTTGGTGCCCGACAGATAGAGCAGGCTGCCGCAGCCGGCGCAGAAAAATTCGCCCGAGCGCTTTTCATCGTTGAGCGGCGAGGTGAACGGCCGTTCGGTGGCATGTTCGCGCAGCACGGCATGCTGGGCGGCGTTGAGGTCGCGGGTCGTCATGGTCGTCCTTCCCAAATCTTGTTGACCCCAAAATCGGAGCGGCAGCGCGATTTGCCAAGACTTATTCGACATGGTGCGGCGAAGGGTTACGGCTTCAAAGTACCGGCCGCGTCAGCGCATCGATCGCGCCTTGCAGGATATACGCCGCCGCCAGCCGGTCGACACGCTCCGCCCGGGTCTTGCGTGACAGATCCTCGGCGATCATCGCGCGTTCGACGGCCTGGGTGCTCCAGCGTTCGTCCCACATCAGCAGCGGCAGTTCGAGCACGACAAGATTGCGGCCCAGCGCGCGGATCGACTGGGTGCGGGGGGAATCGCTGCCATCCATGTTGAGCGGCAGGCCGAGCACCAGCCCCTTGATGCGTTCACGGGCGATGAAGGCGCGCAGCTGTACAAGGTCGGCGGTGAATTTGGTGCGCGCGATCGTCGAATGCGGGCTGGCAAAGCTCCAGCCGGCGTCGCAGGTCGCCAGCCCGATGGTCTTGGTACCGGCATCGAGCCCCGCCAGCCGGCCGCCCTCGGGCAGAAGCGCGGCGAATTCGGCGATGCTGCCGGTGATCAATCCGTGCTCTCTTGCGCCGTTGCCGGCGCGCCGAAAATTCCGGCACGGCGCTCGGCATCGGCGCGGACATTCGCCCAATACAGCGCATAATCATAGACATGGTAGTTGTTGCCGGGCAGCACATAGGCGCTGTAGCCGCCGGGCGGTTCGCCGATATCGAGGATGCCCGAGGCGAGGCACTGTGCGCCGATGCCCTTGGCAATCAGCGTGCCTCCGGTGAAATCGCTGTTCGGCAGCAACGAGCCGAGATTGGCGGCGATCGGCTGCGGCCTCGGGCTCGCCATGCCGGCGAGCGGGTTGGTGCACAGGATCGGCGTGCCGCGGCGCGGCGCGCCGGCAAGGCCTGTGCCCTTGTCGAACGTCTCGCGGACCAGCGCATAATCCGCCGGCCGGGCAAAGCTTTGCCACGACAGGATGCAGCCGGTCTGTTCGGGCGACGCGCACGCCGGCAGGCCGAGCGCCGGCAGATCGGCGGTGAGCGAGACTGGCCAGCCGATGGCATAGACAGCGACGATGCGCTTGGCCAACGGCGTGCCGGCAACGCGTTCCTTCAACAGCCGCAGCAGGTGCAGCGCGCCCTGGCTGTGCCCGGCGAGGATGATCGGGCGATCCTCGGGTTGCGCGGCGAGGAAGACCTCGAACGCCGCGAGCACATCGCCATAGGCGAGATCGATGGCGCGCCCGGCTTCGGGCTTATCGGTGAGGAAGGCACCGAAGGTCGCCTGGCGATAGCGCGGCGCCCAGATCGCGGCGACGCCGTTGAAGGCGCTGGCCTGCGAGCGCAGAAAGATGCCGAGGCGCTTGTCGCTTTCGGCATCGACGGGGGCGAGGTTCCAGCGGTTGCGATCGAAGACGCCAGTGGGCAGGACGTAGAAGACCGCGACGCCGGGTTTCGGCGCGGCGCGATAGCCTTCGGGAGTCCAGCGCGCCGGATCTTCGGGCAAATCGGGACGGGCGAGCCAGGTTCTGGCGTCCGCAAAATCGGGGGCGTCGCCGGCGGCGGGCGCGGCGAATGCCACCCCCGGCACCAGCGCGGCGCGGATCAGTTGCACCCCGAACAGGCGATAGGCAAAGGCGGCGGCGATCACGATCATGATGATGATCGCGATGATCCAGAGGAAGCGGCGGGCTAGCATGGCTGTCGTCTAGCAGGCGCTGCGCCACTTGGGGAGGGCGGCATTTTCGCGCCAGGGGCGTCTCGCCTCCCTTCCCTCCTCCCCTCCCGGAACGGGGAGTCGCAGACGGCGCGAAGCGCCAGCGGTCGGGGGTGGGAAGTCACGTTTCGCCGGGCGCGCCTTATGGCACGGAAGAACCCACCCCCGGCCCCTCCCGTTCCGGGAGGGGAGAAGGAAGTGGAAGGGGAGAAACTCAGCTGTACCCCAGCTGCCGCCCGGCCATATCGAGCATGATCTCCTCGCTCCCCCCGCCAATCGCGTTGACCCGCACCTCGCGATAGATGCGCTCCACCTTCGAGCCGGTGATGAAGCTCGCGCCGCCCAACACCTGCGCCGCCTCGCGCGCGACATGTTCGAGCATCCGCGTCGCCTGGACCTTCAACATGGCGAAATCGGCCGGCTGGCCGCAGCCGGTCTTGACCTGCCAGGCGCACAGATCGACCCAGGCCTGGGTCGCGGCGATCTGGCGGGCGCAATCGGCGAGCTTGATGCGGATCGATTGATGTGCCGCCAGCTTCTTGCCGAAGGTTTCGCGATTGGTCGCCCATTCGACCGCCTCGGCGAGCGCCACCCGCGCCATCGCGCAGCAGCCATGCGCCATGCCGAGCCGTTCGCCGTTGAAATTGCGCACGATGCCGGCAAAGCCGCCGTTTTCCGGCCCGATTAGGTTTTCGGGCGCCACTTCGACATTGTCGAAATGGATCGCCGCGGTGTCCGAACAGCGCCAGCCCATCTTGTCGAGCCGGGTGCGCGAGACGCCGGGCGCGTTCATGTCGATCAGCATCAGCGAGATGCCCCCCATGCCGGGCCCGCCGGTGCGCACCGCGGTCGTCAGATAATCGGCGCGCATCCCCGAGGTGATGAACATCTTGCTGCCGTTGACGACATATTTGTTGCCGGTCAGCACCGCCTTTGTCCTGATCTGGGCGACATCGCTGCCCCCCGATGGCTCGGTGATGCCCAGCCCGATGATCTTTTCGCCCGCCAGCACCGCCGGCGCGATGGCACGCTTCATCTCGGCGCTGCCCATCGCGAGGATCGGCGGCAGGCCGATGCCATGCGTCATCAGCGACGCCCCCAGCCCGCCGGCGCCGACCGCGGCGAGTTCCTCGGTCTGGGTCAGCGAATGGAAAATGTCGAAACCTTCCGAATGCCCGCCGAATTCTTCCGGGTAGTTGAGGCCCAGGATGCCGGCTTCGGCGGCCTTTTTGTGCAGCTCCCGCGGCAGTTCGCCTGTCGCTTCCCAGCGGTCGATGTTGGGCGCGATTTCCTGCGCCACGAAGCGCCGCACGCTTTGCGCCACCGCTTCATGGCTTTCGTCATAAAAAGGCGAACGGGCGCGCCATAGGTCGAACTGGGTGGTCATCGCGAACATCCTTTGCGGGAACCGGAACGTGATGCCCGACGCCTACCCACCCGGCAAGGCATGGAATGTCTATCACTTCCGCCAGCCACCCTCCCCCCGGCTGCCTCCCTTGCCGGGCGGGGGAGAAAGTCTAGTGTGCGGGCATCAAACGGGGATTGTTCATGAAACCGCTTCTGCTCGCCTTGCTGCTGTCTGCCGCGCCGGCGCTGGCCGCCACGCCCTTCGAGGCGGCCGACCTCTACAAATTGTCGATGGTCACCAACCCCAAGGTCGCGCCCGATGGCCAGCGCGTGCTGTTCAACCGCGCGACCTTCGACATCTCCACCGACACGCGCCAGGGCGAGATCTGGCTGGCGACGCTCGACGGCAAGACGCGGGCCGGCAAGACGCTCGACAAGCGGTTGCTGATCCCGGCATCGGCGAAGGCGGCCGGAGTCGAATGGTCGCCCGATGGCAGTCGCATCGCCTATGTCGCGCCGGTGCTTGGCAAGCCGCAAGTCTGGGTGATGACCGTTGCCGACGGCATCGGCACGCCGATCACGAGCGGCAAGCTGGCGCCGCAGGGCCTCGCCTGGTCGCCCGATGGCAAGTCGCTGGCTTTCGTCGCCAGCATCGACGCAGCGCCCGTGAAGATCACCGGCATGGTCGAAAAGCCCGAAGGCGCGACCTGGGCCGGCGCGCCGAAGATCATCGACAGCTTCGTCTATCGCCGCGACGGCGCCGGCTATGCGACCCCGGGCGCCGACCAGTTGTTCGTCGTGCCGGCCACGGGCGGCGAGCCGGTGCAATTGACCAAGGGCGATGCCGACCAGATCAGCGGCGGTTTCGACTGGACCCCCGACAGCAACGCCATCGTCTATACCGCGCGCATCCGCCCCGATAACGACCGGCTGCCGATCGAAAGCGACCTGTATCGCGTGTCGGCGAGCGGCGGCGCGCCGGTGCGCGTCACCAGCATCGACGGGGTGGAAGAAAGCCCGGCGGTTTCGCCCGATGGCACGCTGATCGCCTTTCTCGGCGGCCCGACGACGACGAGCTTCTACAACCAGAACGAATTATGGGTCATGCCCGCCGGCGGCGGCACGGCGCGGCTGGTTTCGGGTGGGCTCGACCGGCCGGTCAACGAGGTGAAATGGGCGCGGGACGGCAAGGGGCTTTATGTCTTCTACAATGACGCCGGGCTGACCCGGGTGGCGCTGCTGCCGATCAATGGCGGCAAGCCGCAGCCGGTCGTCAACGCCATCGGCGGCACGCGGCTATATCTGCCGTCGGCGGGGGGCAATTGGTCCGAAGGCGGCGGCACCTTCGCCTATACGACGGTGGAGGCCGACCGGCCGGCGGCGCTCGGCATCGCCCGCCTTGGCCGCGGCGGCGGCGGCGGCGGCGGCGGCGGCGGCGGCGGCGGCAAGGAGATCGCCAGGGTCGATTTCAACGTCAACTGGCGCGCCGGCAAGACCATGGGCAAGCTCGAGCGCGTCACCTGGACTTCATCGAAGGACGGCCTGCCGATCGAAGGCTGGGTGC
Organism: Polymorphobacter sp.; assembly: GCA_044373875.1. Lineage (GTDB taxonomy): Bacteria > Pseudomonadota > Alphaproteobacteria > Sphingomonadales > Sphingomonadaceae > Sandarakinorhabdus. The sequence continues at coordinate 4,086 of JBILPK010000067.1, read as the reverse complement.
AGTATCCGCCCGATTTCAACCCGGCGAAGCAATATCCCATCGCGCTCGAAATCCATGGCGGGCCGAACACCGATTACGGCCCCTATTTCTCGATCACCCACCAGCTTTATGCCGCGGCCGGCTATGTCGTGCTGTTTTCCAATCCGCGCGGCTCGATCGGCTATGGCGCGAAGTTCGCCAATGCCATCGACAAGGCCTACCCCGGCGACGACCATGACGATCTGATGTCGGGTGTCGATGAAATGCTCAAGCGGCCGTACATCGATGCGCGCAACCAGTTCATCGGCGGCGGCTCGGGCGGCGGCGTGCTGACCACCAATGCGATCGCGAAAACCGATCGCTTCCGCGCGGCGGCGGCGCTGCGCCCGGTAACCGACTGGACGGTACAGGGCCTGACCTCGGATATCGTCGCGGTCACGCTGAAGAACTGGGTGCCCGGCACGCCTTGGGACAATCACGACGATTACTGGCGGCGCTCGACGCTGAGCATGGTCGGCAGCGTCAAGACCCCGACGATCCTCATCGATGGCGAGGCCGACTGGCGCACCCCCATTGGCCAGAGCGAAGCCTATTACCAGGCGCTGAAGTGGCGCGGGGTCGACACGCGGCTGGTGCGGCTGCCCGATGCCGGGCACGGCATGGGGCGACCGAGCCAGTGGTTGCAGACCAATCTCGTGGTGGTCGATTGGTACAACAAGTATCTGGTGAAATGATGCGCCGCGAGCGCGCTATGCCACGCATAGCGCGCCGGCAGGCGCGAGCTCGGCCGGCGGGGCTGCGGCACGATGCCGCCGAACCCGTCCGACGTCACGGCGCGGCTTTGCCGCGACGGTGCCTTGCGCGGGTATCGGGTGTTACGCCGCGCTCTTGAGCCTTGCAGCATAGCCCTTGCGAAACTTCGCCAGCTTGGGCGCCACCACCGCGGCGCAATAGCCGTTCGCCGTGCCGTTCCGCTCGAAATAGCGCTGGTGATAGGCTTCGGCCGGATACCAGGTCGTGTCGGGCTCGATGCTGGTGACGATCGGATTGTCCCACACGTCCTGGTTGCGCGCGATCGCGGCTTCGGCTTCGGAGCGCTGGTCGGCGTCGTGCGGGAAAATCGCTGAACGATATTGCGTACCGGTATCGGCGCCCTGGCGGTTGAGCGTCGTCGGATCATGGGTGTGGAAGAAAATGTCGAGTAGGTCCCGATAGGAAACTACCTGCGGGTCAAAATCGATGCGCACAGCTTCAGCATGGCCGGTGCGGCCGCCACACACGGCTTCATAGCTCGGCTTGTCGACACTGCCGCCGATGTAACCCGATTCGACATGCGCCACACCCTTGAGTTCATTGAACACTGCTTCAGTGCACCAGAAGCAGCCGCCGGCCAAAGTCGCTATTGTCATGATTTCCTCATTTTTTCTGGGCGAGCGTAATTAGCGCTTCATCCATCCCATTGTAAGGGTATATGCTGATGCGCAGTAGGTGGCGGAACATTTACAGGGTTCGTTTTTTCAGGGGCAATCGGTGAGCAGGCTTGCGCAAGTGCAACGCTTCGTCCGGTCAGTGCGCGAGGCGAACAGCCTGGCGGACGTTTCGCTTATCCTGAGTGAAGCCACGCGCGAATTCGAATTCGATTATTTCGCGCTGGTGCAGCGGGTCAGCGCCAGGCCCGCGATCGGCCCGGTTCGACTGTCGGATTACCCCAGCGATTGGATCGATCTGCTCGCTGCGACATCATATTATGTCCATGATCCGGTGCTCGCTGCCTGCGAAAAATCGGTAACGCCGTTTTCCTGGGATGCCATTCCCGACATGATCAGCATGTCGAAGCATCAGGTCGCCTATATGGCTAATGCGCGCTCGGCCGGGCTCGATCGGGGCTTTACCGTGCCGATCCATGTCCCGGGCTCGGCATCGGGGCTGTGCAGTTTTGTCACGACCAAGGGCAAGCAATTGCCCGCCGATTCCCTGCCGGCCGCGCAATATATTGCCTGTTTCGCCTTTGAAGCGGCGCGGCGCCTGATCGGCAAACAGGATGGCGGCAATGACGGTGGCGGTGAAAAGGTCACCGAGATCGCCCCGCGCCTCACCCAGCGGCAGCTCGATTGCGTCGTGCTCGCGGCGCGCGGCAAATCGAACTGGGTGGCGGGACAATTGCTCGGCGTGTCGCCCGATACTGTCCATAAATATCTCGAAAGCGCCAAGCGCCGTTATGGCGTGTCGAGCCGCACCGAATTGGTGGTGCGGGCGCTGTTCGACGGGCAATTGAGCTTCAACGACGTGCTGGTCGATGAACTCGCCCTGCCTGGCCAGAAACGCGCCCTGCCCGGCCAGAAACGCGGCTGACCTCTCGCCGAAGGCGCCGTTCGACTCGGCGCCGGCAAAATGTTATCCACAGGCACGACTCGGGGGCGGGGCGACAGGCGGTTCGAAACCCCGGGCATCATTGCATTCGATCGGTTCGCGCCATGAAGCCTTACGAGATAAACCCGTACGAGCCCAATCTGGCCAATCTGCTGGCGCGTCTCAACGTCTGGGCGCGCGGGCTGGTGTGGCGCTATCGTCGGCCGTTGCTGGTCACCGCAGCCGCAGCCGCCACCTTTGCCGTCGGCGTCGATGCCGCGCAGGCGCCGCACGAGCTGCCGGCGGCCCGGACCGACCGCCGCTGAACCGCCGCGCTGACGGCGCGGCTTTGCCTTTCATCACCGCCCCGGCCCTGCTACCCCGGAGTTCAAGCGCCGGCGAAGGCGCGTGGGGAGAATGATGGCGACACCCGACAGTGCCGAAAACCAGCCGGCGGACCCCCGAATCGCGGCACCCGCCGCGCAGGCGGACTTGGCCGCAACAGCACAGGCCGATATCGCGGCTGCCGCCGCGCGGGTCGCCATTACCGGGGATGATCGCATGCCGCCCGTCGGCGGCGCCTATGCCAAATATGTGCTGTCGATCCTGGTGCTGGTCTATGCGATGAACTTCATCGACCGGCAGATCCTCGCCATCCTCGCCGAAGACATCAAGCGCGACCTCAACCTGTCGGATGCCGATCTCGGCTTTCTCTACGGCACCGCCTTTGCGGTTTTCTATGCGCTGTTCGGCATTCCGCTTGGGCGCCTGGCCGATAATTGGGTGCGCGTGCGGCTGCTTTCCGCCGGGCTGTTCATCTGGTCGGGAATGACCGCGCTGTCGGGCCTGTCGACGAGCTTCCTGCAACTCAGCGCGGCGCGCGTCGGGGTCGGCATCGGCGAAGCATCGGCCAGCCCGTCGGCGTTTTCGATGTTGTCGGACTGGTTCCCGCGCGAACGTCGCGCCACCGCGCTCGCCATCTATTCGGCCGGACTCTACATCGGCGGCGGCGTCTCGCTGCTCATCGGCGCGGTCGTCGTCAAGGCGTGGAATGCCGCCTATCCGGTCGTTGGGCCAATGGGGCTGGTCGGCTGGCAGGCGGCGTTCCTGGCTGTTGGCCTGCCGGGCCTGCTGCTGTCGCTGTGGATCGCGACCCTGAAGGAGCCGGTGCGCGGCCGGGCCGAGGGCCTGCCCGAGCCGCCCAAGGTCGAAAATGTCGGCCGCAAGCTGTGGCAGGATGTGTCGAGCGTCATCCCGCCGTTGACTTTGTTCCACTTGGCACCCTTCGGTGCCCGCGTGCTGGCGACCAACCTTGGCATTGCCGCCGGTTTCACCCTGCTGGCGACGCTGCTCATCAGCCTGACCGGCGATGTGCCGCAATGGGTGGCGATCTGCCTTGGCGGCTATGCAGTGGCGAGCTGGGCGCAATCGCTCAAGCAACGCGACCCGCCGACCTATGCGCTGATCTGGGGCACCCCGACCTTCCTGCTGGCGTTGACCGGCTTCGGCTCGATCTCCTTCGTCGGCTATTCGCTCAGCTTCTGGGCGGCGCCCTATGCCATCCGCACCTTCGTCGCGCCGATGGCGGCGGCCGCCGCCGCGGGCGGCCCGGCGCTGCCCTGGTATGCCAGCAAGGAAATGGTGGCGCTCATCCTCGGCGGCTGGGGCGCGGCGGGCGGGTTCATCGGCGTCGTCACCGGCGGTTTCGTGTCGGACTGGTTCAAGAAACGCGATCCCGGCGGGCGGATTATCGTCGCG
>JBILPK010000203.1:0-5754 GCA_044373875.1 Polymorphobacter sp. | reverse complement strand
TTGCTGACCCTCCATCCCGCCGATATCGACTGCGGCGTTGCCTGGCTAGACCGCCATGGCGCGCCGGTCATGCTGTTCGGCCGCATGATCCCGGCGGTGCGCGGCATCATCTCGATCCCGGCGGGCATCGCCCACATGCCGATCGGGCGCTTCCTGCTGTTTTCGGCGCTGGGCAATGCCATCTGGACGACATTGCTGATGACCGTCGGCCATCAGCTTGGCGATAATTACCTGCTGGTCGCCCGGTGGCTGGCACCGGGATCACAGCTTGTCGTCGCGCTGGTGATCGCCGCCTATGCTTGGCGGTTCATCACCTTCAATCGCCGCTGACGCCGCTTTCCGGAGTCTCGGGTGCACCGCCTTCGGCCATGTCGCCGTCATCTTCGGCCGGGATCAGCGCCGCCGAAACGACATGCTCCCCGTCCGCCACGTCGAACAGCGTGACACCCAATGTCGACCGGCCCTTGATACCGACCTGCCCGACCAGGGTGCGGATCAGCTTGGCCTGGTCGGTGACAAGCATCAGCTGGTCGCCATCCTTTGCCGTGAAGCTGGCGACGACATCGCCATTGCGTTCGCTGTCGCCGATGTTGCGGATGCCCTGGCCACCGCGGCCCGACTGGCGATATTCGAACGCCGATGACCGCTTGCCGAAGCCATTGCTGGTGACGGTCAGGATGAACTCCTCACCCGCTGCAAACTGCCCCATGCGGGTTTCGGACAGGATGCGCTCGCTGGGTTCGGACTTCCAGGCTGCGGCCTTGAGATAATCCTCGCGTTCCTGCGGAGTCGCGGCAAACGCCTTGAGGATCGACATCGAGATGACCTCGTCACCGCCGGCGAGCAGCATGCCGCGCACCCCGGTCGAGGTGCGCGAGACGAATTCGCGCACATCATCGACCGGGAAACGGATCGCCTTGCCGCTGCGCGCTGCCAGGAACACATCATCGGCGACATCGCACAGGGCGACCGCGATCAGCCGGTCATCATCGCCATCCTCAAAGCGGATGGCGAGCTTGCCTGCCGTCGGCACATTGGTGAACGCATCCATGCTGTTGCGCCTGACATTGCCCTTGGCAGTGGCGAACATGACGTGCAGCCGGCCCCATTCGGCCTCGTCCTCGGGCAGCGGCAGCACGGTGGTGATGGTTTCCCCCGTCGCCAGCGGCAGTAAATTGTTGAGCGACCGCCCCTTGGCCTGCGGGCTGCCGACCGGCAGCTTCCACACCTTGTGGCGATAGACCTTACCGGCCGACGAGAAGAACAGCACCGGGTTATGCGTGCTTGTCACGAACAGGTTGGTGACGACATCTTCGTCCTTGGTCGCCATGCCGGAGCGGCCCTTGCCGCCGCGCCGCTGCGCCCGGTATTCGGCCAGTGCGACGCGCTTGATCCAGCCCGAATGGGTCACGGTGACGACCATGTCCTCGCGCTCGATGAGGTCTTCATCGTCGAGATCATCGCCGCCGACGACGATTTCGCTGCGCCGCTTTGTGCTGAACTGGTCGCCGACCGCTTCGATTTCGGCGCGCAGCACGGCGTAGAGCTTGACCCGGTCACTCAGGATGTCGAGCAGGCCGGTAATGGTGCCGGCCAGTTCCTTGAGTTCGTCGCCGATTTCCTCGCGGCCCAGCGCCGTCAGCTTGGCAAGGCGCAGTTCCAGAATGGCGCGCACCTGGATTTCGCTGAGCCGGATGGTGGCGACGCCGTCCGGAAACTCCCCGGCTTCGACGAGTTCGAGATATGGCCGCACTTCGGCGGCGGCCCAATCGCGCGCCATCAGCGTTTCGCGGGCATCGGCCGGGCTGGCAGAAGCGCGAATGGTGCGCACGACTTCATCGAGGTTGGTGACCGCGATGACGAGGCCGATCAAGATGTGCGCACGTTCGCGAGCCTTGGCGAGTTCGAACTTGCTGCGCCGCGTGATGACTTCCTCGCGGAACTGCACGAACGCCTGGATGATGTCGCGCAGGCCCATCAATTCCGGGCGGCCGCCGCGGATGGCGAGCATGTTGATGCTGAAGCTCTGCTGCGCCGGGGTGTGGCGATAGACCTGGTTGAGCACGACTTCAGGCGTCGCGTCGCGCTTCAGCTCCATGACGATCCGCACGCCTTCGCGGTTCGATTCGTCGCGCAGGTCCGAAACGCCTTCGATGCGCTTGTCCTTGACCGCTTCGGCGATCTTTTCGACGAGCGCGTTCTTGCCCTGCTGATAGGGGATTTCGGTCAGGACGAGCGATTTCTTGTCGCCGCGGCCTTCCTCGACGATTGATCGCGAGCGGATGATGATCGTGCCGCGCCCGGTTTCATAGGCGGTGCGCAAGCCGGTGGTGCCGACGATGAGCGCGCCGGTCGGGAAATCCGGTGCCGGAAGGTGCTTCATCAAGTCTTCGACGCTGATCGTCTGGTCATCGAGCCAGGCGCGAACGGCATCGATGACTTCGCCGAGATTGTGCGGCGGAATGTTGGTCGCCATGCCGACGGCAATGCCCGACGCGCCGTTGACGAGCAGGTTGGGGAAGCGAGCCGGCAGGACAACGGGTTCGGATTCCGACCCGTCGTAATTGTCCTGGAAGTTGACCGTGTCCTTGTCGATATCGGCAAGCAGCGCTTCGGCGGTCTTGGCCAGCCGTGCTTCGGTGTAGCGCATGGCGGCGGGCGCATCGGGATCCATCGACCCGAAATTGCCTTGGCCGTCGATCAGCGGCAGCCGCAGCGACCAATCCTGCGTCATGCGCGCCAGCGCTTCGTAGATCGAGCTGTCGCCGTGCGGGTGATATTTACCCATGACGTCGCCGACGATGCGCGCCGATTTGCGATAGGGCTTGTTCGCCGTGAAGCCGCTTTCATGCGCGCCCCACAGGATGCGGCGGTGAACTGGCTTCAGACCATCGCGCACATCAGGCAGCGCGCGCGAGACGATGACCGACATGGCATAATCGAGAAAACTCGTCCGCATCTCGGTAACGATCGAGATCGGCTGGATGTCGGGTTCGCCTGACGGCGGCAAAGTCGTTGATTCCATTGGGATATTCTAAGCCTTGGCGATGATGGTCGCAGATCATCCCTGACTAGGGGAAGCGCGCTGAAAATGCCAGCACTTTAGGCCTGCGACGGTACGGTGGGTGACTTTGCGCCCCCTCCGCGCTAGGGCAGGCCATGACCAACGCCAGCCCCGACCCCTTTGCCCAGTTCGCCCTGTGGTTCGCCGAAGCCAGCGCCACCGAGCCCAATGACCCGAACGCCTTTGCGCTTGCCACGGCGACCGCCGACGCCCGGCCTTCGGTGCGGATCGTGCTGCTCAAATTCTGGGATGAACGCGGCTTTTGCTTCTACACCAATCTCGACAGCCGCAAGGGCGCCGAGCTTGCCGCCAACCCGCAGGTCCATCTCGATTTCCACTGGAAATCGCAACGCCGTCAGGTCCGCATCGACGGCCGTGCCGAACTGGTTCCCGATGCCGAAGCCGATGCCTATTTCGCCAGCCGGCCGCGCGAATCGCAGATCGGTGCCTGGGCCTCAATCCAGTCGCAGCCGCTGCCCGATCGTGCCACCTTCGAAGCCCGCATCGCCGAATTCACCGCGCGCTTCGCCGGCAGCGACGTACCGCGCCCCCCGCGCTGGTCGGGCTGGCGGGTCGTCCCCAGGGGGTTCGAGTTCTGGCAGGATCGCGACAATCGCCTGCACGAGCGCACGCTCTACACCCGCAGCGAAACCGGCTGGGCGACGGGGCTGCTCTACCCATGACATTGGCCATGACTCCGGCCGAAACCGAACGGGCGCGCCTGACGCGTTCGGCGGCGCTGGCGTCATCGGCGGTTGCCCTCATCCTGCTCGGCCTGAAGGCCTGGGCCGCCATCGCCACCGGCAGCGTCGCGATGCTCGGCAGCCTCGCCGATACGACCCTCGATTTGCTCGCGTCGCTGCTCACGCTGTTCGCCGTCGGGCTCGCGGCAACGCCGGCCGACGATGATCATCGTTTCGGCCATGGCAAGGCCGAAGCGATCGCCGCGCTGATGCAGACCCTGCTGATCATCGGCAGTGCCGTCGCCATCCTGTGGCGCGCCATTGCCAGCTTCGGCGCCACCGACCTGCCGCGGGCGCCCGAAGTCGGCATCGGCGTCTCGCTTGCCGGCATCGCGCTGACGCTGGCGCTCGTTGCGTGGCAGAAAAGCGTCGTCTCCCGTACCGGTTCGATCGCGATCAGCACCGATGCCCTGCATTATCAAAGCGATCTGCTGCTCAATTCGGCGGTGATCATCGCCTTTGTGCTCGATGTGCTGCTCGGCCTGCACGGTGCCGACGCCTTGCTCGGCATCGCCATCGCGCTGTGGATCGCCTGGAATGCCATCCGTTCGGCGCGCCAGGCGCTCGACATGCTGATGGACCGCGAATGGCCACCCGAACGCCGGGCCCGGGTTGCCGAAATCGCCCTGTCTGTGCCGGGGGTGGAAGATGTCCACGACCTGCGCACCCGATCGAGCGGTGTCGCAGATTTCATCCAGTTCCATATCTGGCTGGCGCCTGAAATGAGCGTGCAATCGGCCCATGACGTCGTCGACGACATCGAGGCGCGGTTGCTCGCCGAGTTTGCCGGCGCCGAATTCTTCATTCACATCGATCCGCGCGGCCATCGCGACACTGTTCCTGCCTGAAAGTCCTGCTGATGCGCTTGCCCTTCGTCCAGATCGATGCCTTCGCCGATGGCCCCTTTACCGGCAATCCGGCGGCCGTGATGGCGCTGCCGTCATGGTTGCCCGACGCGGTGCTGCAAGCCATCGCCGAAGAAAACAACCTCGCCGAAACCGCCTTCATCGTCCCCTGCGTCGATCCGGAAACCGCCGATTTCGATTTGCGCTGGTTCACCCCCGGCGTCGAAGTCGCCCTGTGCGGTCATGCGACCCTCGCCAGTGGCCATCTGGTGCTCGCCGCCCTGCCGACCCTGCAGATCGTGCGGTTTTCTACGCAGCGCGCCGGGGTCCTTACTGTGGAGCGCGGCGCCAGCGGATACCGCATGGGCCTGCCGAGCTGGCCGGCGAACGATGCGATCACGGGTGCCGACAAGGCCGCCATCGCGGCGGCTCTCGGTGCAGAACCCGTCGAAGTCCGGGGTCGCGGCGATGATTACCGCGTCGCCGTTCTCGACAGCGCCGCCGCTGTTCGCGCGCTCACCCCCGATTACCGCGCCATCATCGCCCTGCAAACCGGCCGCGACCTGATGATCGTCGCCACCGCGCCGGGCACGGGCGATGCCAGCGGCGCCGATGTCGTCAGCCGGGTGTTCGTGCCCGAAGCCGGGGTCGATGAAGACAGTGTCACTGGATCGGCGCACGCCATCATCGCGGCCTATTGGGCCGGTCGCCTGGGCCGCGACAGCTTCACCGCCTATCAGGCCAGCCGGCGCGGCGGCCATGTCGGGGTGACGCTCGCCGGTGACCGCGCCATCCTGACCGGCAAGGCGCGGACGGTCATCGAGGGCGAGTTCATCCTCGCCTGATCGTCAAAATCTGACGCTTGGTGCCGCTGGCGGTTACGGCAGCTACCGCCCAGTTGCAGACGTTGCGTGTCAAGCTTCACTTCGTCGTTTTGCGATGGTTAAACGCTTCATTTGGGCCGGAGATAGTCGGTCCTGATGCGGCGCTAAAACACGGACGTAATCAGCGTATTGTCCGTAACCGCCCGATTGTTACCGCGGCTTGAGGTTCTTGACGGTTTCGATGATTTCGGGGTCGGCGACAAAGTCTTGCAGGAATT
>JBILPK010000202.1:0-5759 GCA_044373875.1 Polymorphobacter sp. | reverse complement strand
ACTATCTGACCGTTTTGCATCCACGTCAGGGTATGCCGAGATGTCCCTGCCGGGACGTGGGCTGGATCATTCCGATTATGTAGGTGCAAGGGCGCACCGCGCTCGTTGCGGAGAAAATATAGGAAGACCCGTTCCGCGAAGACCCATGATGCGGCGGCCCGTTCCGACCGCGAAGACGACCTTGCCCCGGCAGCGACGACCTCAAGGTGCCAATGACATCAACGCAACAACGGGCTTGACCGAACTGCGATTAGACGACCCACATAAGGATTCCTGCTGCTGCGGGGACCCTTACCGTTGCTGGTCCGATGAGCGGGCCTGGAGCATCTCGCGACGCAGGATGGCGTTCATGCGGGTTTGATATCCACGTCCGTCGGCTTTCAGCCAGGCGAGCACATCCTTGTCGAGATGCGCCGTGATCTGCGCTTTTACGGGGCGATAGTGCTTGCCGCGGACTGCAGTCCTCCAGTCCTCTTCCGTCAGTTCCGGCATGTCGCTGAGATCGATCTCGCTGTCGGGCTGCGCTGCAAGCACAGCAAGCCGTTCACGATCGGCCTCGGTGAGCGGGGGCAAATCCTTCAGCTTCTTGCTAACCATTTTCTCGTTCATATGCCTGCCTTTCATGCCGGGTTGCCATTCGGGCCGAGATGATGCGGATTTTCTCCTGGTCGTCATGATTGCGATATGTGTGTGCCACCATGATGACTGCAACGCCGCCAACTTGACCGAAGGCCCGCCATCGTTCCTCGCCGTCCGTCTCCCCATCAGAGAACAACACCATGAGCGGGTCGCCATACACTCTGGCTGCGTCTTCAAAGCTGATGCCGTGCTTTTTCTGGTTCGAGAGGTTCTTGGCCTCGTCCCATTCAACTTCTGCATCATTCATAGGTCAATATAGGTATATTTCTATAATTATACAAGAGCTGACATAGCCGCCCAACAAACCGCCGTTTGTTGTGATGGAAGCGAGCGTGGGCCACAGCGCTCCGGCACGCGTCATAATCTCGCATCAACCCATCCATAAACCTGTAGCCAGTAAACCCTGGGGTATGTAGGTTTCTGTGCGGAGGCAAAACTGGCCATGCTGATCGGGTACATGCGCGTGTCGACGGGGGAGCAAAGCCTTGATCTTCAACGCGACGCGTTGGAGCGCGCGGGATGCGAGCGGGTGTACGAAGACGTGTGCTCAGGCCGCGCCAGCGAGCGACCGGGCTTGGCCCACGCGCTCGAGGTCGCGCGCGACGGTGACGCCCTGGCGGTCTGGAAGCTGGACCGCATCGGCCGCTCGCTGCCGCATGTCGTCGGACTGGTCGGCGACCTGCAAAAGCGCGGCGTCGGGCTGAAGGTGCTGACTGGCAACGTCGACACCACCACCGCGACAGGGCGCCTCGTGTTCGGCATTTTTGCGACGCTCGCAGAATTCGAGCGCGATCTCATTCACGAACGTACCATGGCGGGTTTGGCCGCAGCCCGCGCCCGGGGTCGCGCCGGCGGGCGCCCGCGTGTAATGACAAAGCAGAAGCTGAAAGCGGCCATGGCGATGATGGCCGATCGTGAAAACGCTGCGCGCGATGTTGCAAAGCAGCTCGGCGTCTCGGTGTCGACGCTTTACGCCTACGTCGACGCCAAGGGGCAGCCGCGTGATCTGGCCGCTCCGCTGCTGGGCAAACGCGCAAAAGCCACGGGCGGGATCTAGACGCTCGATGCCGGTCGGCTTCCTCTCAGATGAGCAGGCAAGTCGGTGCGGACGATTTCTCGGTGATCCGAGCCACGATCAATTGGCCCGGCACTTCCACCTCGACGATGCCGACCGTGCTTTTGTCGGCGAGCATCGCGGTGACCACAATCGCCTCGGCGTTGCAGTTCAGCTTGGCTCGATCCGCTTGCTCGGCACCTTCCTCGAAGACCCGGGGCTGACCCCAAAATCGGTTGTCCGCTTTGCCGGCGACCAGTTGGCCATGGCGGGGTCGGCGGAGCTGATGGCGACCTATGTCGCGAGTGCCGGGCGCTGGCGCCATGGCCCGCGCATTCGCGAGCGCTACGGCTATCGCCTGCTGACCGATTTCGGCGTCACCTTCCGGCTGCACCGGTTTTTGTACGCGCTTTGCTGGACCGGCACCGACCGGCCTTCGACTCTCTTCGAACGGGCGGTCGCCTGGCTTCAGGCTGCCAAAGTCTTCCTCCCCGGGATCTCGGTGCTCGAACGCGCGGTCGCGAGAGTGAGAGCCCGCACGCACGCCTACCTGCATCGACGCCTGATCGAGACGCTCACGGCCGAGCAACGTGAACGGCTCGACCGCCTGGTGACCGTGCCCGCAAACGAACGCCGGAGTCCGCTCGATCGGCTGCGCGACGGTCCTTATGTGCAGAGCGGGCCAGAAATCAGTCGGGCTATTACCCGCCTCACCGAAATCCGCGCGCTTGCAGACGGCCTTCCAGAACTCGATCACGTGCCGCCGGGCAAGGCGGCAGCGCTCGCGCGGTTTGCGTCGGCGGCGCGTGCTCAAGCTGTATCGCGCCTGCCAGATGATCGCCGCGTTTCGACGCTGGTTGCGTTCATCCGCACGCTCGAAGCGAGTGCCGGCGATGACGTCATCGACCTGTTCGACGCGGTGTCGACAACCATGTTTGCACGCGCTCAGGCTGTGTCGCGGGAAGCACGGATGCGGTCGCTGCGCGATCTCGACGCCGCGGCGCTGAAGCTTCGCGACGCCAGCGCCGTGCTGCTCGACGACAGCACGGTTGACGCCGACGTTCGCGCAGCAGTCTTCGCCTTGATCGATCCCAAAGCCCTCGCAGCGGCGATCGAACGCATCGGTGCCCTCGCGCAGCCTGTCGATGACATCTATTTCACCGAGCTTCGCCAACATCAGCGCAGGATCGGCTATTTACCCGGTTTGCTGGCCGGCCTCGAGCTTGACGCAGCGCCGGCGGGCAAGCCGCTGCTTGATGCCATCGCGTTTTTGAAGGCCGTTCATGCCGGCGGCAAGCGCCCAGGACCGCCGCCGACTGCCTTCGCGCCGAAGAGTTGGGCAAGACAGTTGAGGAACGAAGACGGCACGCTAGACTTGGTCGGCTATCGGCTCCGCATTCTCGACCGGTTGCGCCACGCGGTCCGGCGGCGCGACATCTTTCCGGTCCGATCGGTTCGATATGCCGATCCGCGCAAGGGCCTGCTTTCCGGCGCCGCGTGGGAGGCGGCAAGGCCGGTTGTCTACCGGACCGTCGGCGTCTCGGTGTCATCCGATGATGAGCTCGACGCCCTTTCGCAGCGGCTCGACCTTGCCTACCGCGAGACTGAAGCCCGCCTGCCGACAAACGCAGCGGTGACGATCGCGCGGTCGGAGCAGGGAGCGGACCTCACCCTTGAACCGCTGGACAAGATCGACGAACCACCAAGCCTGATCGCGCTGCGTGCCGCGGTCAATGCGCTACTACCCCGGCTCGATCTGCCCGAACTCATTCTGGAGGTTCACGCACGCACCGACTTTGCCGCAGCGTTCACGCATGCCAGCGAAGGCGCCGCGCGGGCCATCTGTGCGGTGCTCGTCGCCGAGGCGACCAATACCGGCTTCGAGCCGCTTGTCCGGTTAGACGCGCCGGCGCTGCGCCGATCACGGTTGAGCTGGGTCAAGCAGAACTTCCTGCGCGCCGACACGCTGACCGCGGCAAATGCCATGCTTGTTGCCGCCCAGAATGCGATCCCGCTGGCCCATACTTGGGGTGGCGGCGAAGTTGCGTCTGCCGACGGGCTGCGGTTCACGGTGCCCGTCCGAACGATTCACTCGGGCCCGAACCCACACTATTTTGGTCAGAAGCGTGGTGTGACCTGGTACAATCTCGCCTCCGAGCAGTTCACCGGGCTGAATGCGATAACGGTTCCCGGCACGCTGCGCGACAGCCTGAATCTGCTCGCCGTCGTGCTCGAGCAGGAAACCGAACTGACGCCGACCGAGATCATGACCGATACCGCCGGGTATACCGACACGGTCTTCGGCATCTTCCACCTCCTCGGCTACCAATTCAGCCCGCGCCTTGCCGACATCGGCGGTGCCAGGTTCTGGCGCATCGATGGCAAAGCACATTACGGCGCCCTCGACGAACTTGCGGCGCATCGGATCAACGTCAAGCTCATCGCCGAACACTGGGACGACCTGTTGCGTTTGGCTGGTTCGCTGAAGCTTGGTGTCGTCCGTGCCGCCGGGATCACGCGGACGCTGCAGACCAACGACCGTCCGATCAAGCTCGCGCGGGCGCTTCAAGAACTGGGGCGTCTTGCAAAGACGCTCTATATGTTGCGCTTAATCGACGACGAAGGTTATCGCCGCCGCATCCTGGTCCAGCTCAATCGCGGCGAAGGTCGCCACCAGCTTGCGCGCATCATCTTCCACGGCAAGCGAGGTGAGTTGCGACAGCGCTATCGCGAAGGCCAGGAAGATCAACTCGGCGCGCTCGGTCTCGTCGTTAATCTCGTCGTCCTGTGGAACACAATCTACATGGATGCAGCGCTCGATCGCCTCCACGCCGAAGGCTTCGACGTCCGGCCCGAAGATGTCGCCCGGCTGTCCCCGCTCGGCTTCAAGCATATCAACATGCTCGGCCGGTACGCCTTCACGTTGCCGGAAACCGTCGCGCGCGGCGAACTCAGGCCGCTCCGCGATCCGAACGCCGCGGGCATCGACGACGCGTGACCGACCTTGTGTAGGTTTTCTGTTCCGCTGCTACTCAGACCCCAGCTTTGAGCAACTGGGAAATAACCGGCACTGCTGTCTCGAAGGCCGGGGCGCCCTGCTCGATGAGGTCGCCGACGGCCTGGGCCATGCCGTACATTTTAAGCGCCTTGAGCATGACGACAACTGCGGCGCTGGCGGGATCATGACGCATGACGCAGCCCTCCATCGCGAAGCGCATCATACCGCCTGACATTGGCGAGCGGTTCCTGGGCCAGGCGCAGCGCCTGGGGTGCGTCGATCGGGGATGCAGGCGTGGCCTTGCCATCGGTCAGCCGGTGCAGAACGTTGAGGACGTGGGTCTTCGTAGCAACGCCCGCCTCAAGCGCCAGTTCGACCGCGCAAAGCACCGCCTGTTCATCGTGCTGCAGCACGAGCGCCAGGATCTCGGCCATCTCGCGATCGCCGCCGGCGCGCCGCAGGAGCTGGCTTTGCAACTGCTTGAACGCATCGGGCAGTTGCGTGAACGGCGCGCCGTTCCGCAACGCCCCAGGCTTGCGCTGGATCACCGCCAGATAATGCCGCCAGTCGTAGATCGTCCGCCCTGGCAGGTGATGAGACCGCTCGATGATGCGGGAGTGCTCGCACAGGAGCTGCCCCTCGGCGGCCACGACAATCCGCTCGGGATAGATCCTGACGCTGACCGGACGGTTGGCGAACGAGGCGGGCACGCTGTAACGGTTGCGCTCAAAGTGGATGAGGCAGACCGGCGACACCCGCTTGGTGTGTTCGACGAAGCCGTCGAAGGACCGCCCCAGCGGCATCAGGCTGCCCACCTCCGCCGCATGCACATCGGCGACAGTGCCAGGCAATCCGCCATGCTGGATCTCGCCGACCTGGCCCTTTTCCCAACCCGACGCCGGATTGCAGAACTCGGGCTCGAACAGATAATGGCTGGCCATCGCCGCAAAGCGGGCGTTGATCTGCCGCGCTTTGCCGGTCCCGATACGGTCGACTGCGGTCTTCATGTTGTCGAAGATCCCGCGCTGCGGAACGCCGCCCAGCACCCGGAACGCCTGGGTCATTGCG
>JBILPK010000201.1:0-5781 GCA_044373875.1 Polymorphobacter sp. | reverse complement strand
GCGGTGATCGCGGCGTTCGCGCAGATCGGCGTGCCGCCGGCACCAGACTATAATGGCGATGACCAGTTCGGCGCCTTTCACTATCAGACGACGGTGGGCGGCGGCCGGCGCTGTTCGGCCGCCGATGCGTTCCTGCGGCCGGTCATGGCGCGCCCCAATTTGCGCGTCATCACCGGCGCGACCTGCCGCCGGGTGATGATTGCCGATGGCCGCGCCACCGGGGTGGAGATCGAAACCGGCGCCGGGGTGCAGATCCTGTCGGCGCGGCGCGAAGTCATCCTGTCGGCCGGGGCCTATCACAGCCCCAAGCTGCTGATGCTGTCGGGCATCGGCCCCGCCGCGCACCTGCGCGACATGGGGATCGCCGTGGTGCACGACAGTCCGCAGGTCGGCGCCAATCTGCAGGATCATTACATCCTGACGATGGGCTGGCGGCTGCGCGCCGGCGCCTATAGCTACAACAGCCAATTGGCCGGCGGCCGGCTGGTCTGGAACGTGCTGCGCTATCTCGCCACGCGCGATGGGCCGATGACGATTCCGGCGGCGCAGGTCGGCGCCTTTGTCAAATCCGATCCGGTGCTCGACCGGCCCGACCTGCAATTTCACTGCCTGCCCGTTACCGGTGATCTTGATGCCGCTATGCGGGGCGAAAAATCGAAGCTGTCGCCGTGGCCGGGCTTGACGCTTGCGCCCAATGTCCTGCGCCCGGAATCGCGTGGCAGCGTGCGGCTCGCCAGCCCGGATCCCAACGCCGTGCCGGCGATCGTGCACAACTGGCTGGCCGCGCCCGAAGACCAGCGCCTGTCGGTGCGGGCGATGCGCATGGCGCGCGACCTGGTGGCGGCGCCGGCGCTGGCGCCCTTTGTCGAATCCGCCGTCTGGCCCGATGCCGATTGCCGCAGCGATGACGAACTGCTCGATCATGCCCGGCGCTTTGGCAACACCGGTTATCATCCCGCCGGCACGTGCCGGATGGGGCTGGATGCCGAAGCCGTGCTCGATCCGCAGTTGCGGGTGAACGGCATCGCCGGTCTGCGGGTGATCGATGCCGCCGTGATGCCGCGGCTGGTTTCGGGCAATACCAATGCCGCGGCGATCATGATCGGTGAAAAGGGTGCCGACCTGCTATTGCGCTGATCCGCAGGCCGTCCGGCCAAGTGCCGACAGCGGTGTTGCGCTTATCGCGGCAAGGCCGGTTACAGGGTGATAGAACACGCGATGAGGCGCTGGTCGGGCGCGCCCGGGCTTTTGCGGTGCCCCACCACGCATGAAGGACCAGCAATCGCGCCCGGACGGTCCGTGGCGTGAGAATGGTGTGAACCGGCCTGGAATATTGACCCGTGTCGAGGGGTAATCGGCGTGCAAAATTGACCGTCTGAAGGGGCCGCGAGCGGGCGGTCGCGACGGCGGCGGCGTATGTGCCGCCGAGCTTTGCACCGGGCGAAGGTCTTGACGGCGCGCATGACCGGGGTGGTACCGGCGTCGTCGCGATAGACGCCGACGCCAAGATCGATCTTGCCGGGCCGCGGATCGCCCGCATGGGCGGCGATCAGGCCAAGCAGTGCATCGGCGGGCTGCGCCCGGAGCGCCTCGAACTGGCTGGCCCGGGGCGTCATTTGGCAGCCCGCGCCAGCGCATGCGCTTGCGTACCCAGCGTCAGCAGCGTGTCGCCGGGAAGGATGGCATCGACATCAAGGTCGGTGGCCTGTGCGAGCATGGCATAAAGCGGTCCGAAATCGGCGTCGAGTGTCTGGCGCAAAAGATCCTCGAAGCTGTCGATCACGAAATAGGCCTGTTGATAGTCGTCGATGCGATATCGGGTCCGCATTACCCGCTTCAGGTCGAACGCGATCCGGTTGGGTGACGGATCGTCGAGCGCGAAAATCGATTCGGCATGCGAGGAAACGATGCCGGCGCCGAAAATCTTCAAGCCGTCGTCGTCGCGGATCAGGCCGAATTCGACCGTGTACCAGTATAATCGCGCCAGCTTGTCGATGGTGCCCAGCGCCGTCGCCCGGCGCCCGCCTTCGCCATAGGCCTGCATGTAATCGGCAAAGACCGGATTGGTGAGCAGCGGCACATGGCCGAACACATCGTGGAAGACATCGGGCGCCTCCAGGTAATCGAGCTGTTGCGGCGACCGGATGCTGCGCCCGGCGACGAAGCGGCGATTGGCGAGATGTTCATAGAATACCGCGTCCGGCACCAGCCCCGGCACCGCCACGACTTGCCAGCCGGTCGCGCGCATCAGACGTTCGGACAGTTCCGAAAAATCCGGAATGCCGGGCTTCGACATGCGGAGTATTTCGAGCCCCTTGAGAAACGCTGGGGCGACGCGCGTCCGCAACATCGCCTGCTGGCGCGCGAACAACCGGTCCCAGGTGGCGTGGTCGCCGGCGCTGTACGCCGACCAGTCCTGCGGGATGGTGAAATCGGCGGCGGCGGCAAGGCTGTTCATGACATGATTATCGCACGACGCGCTTGGAATATGGTATCAAACCGCGTAGATTTTCTGGATATAACGGAACACTAATTCGATTTTGACGGATAAAGCGATCAATATGCATCAGCTTGACGATATCGACCGCCGCCTCCTTGCGATCGTGCAGGACGATGCCGACGTGACTCACGCCGTGCTGGCCGATCGGGTCGGCGCATCGTCGGCCTCGTGCTGGCGGCGCATAAAGGCGCTGGAAGACGCCGGCGTGTTGCGCAAGACGGTTCGTCTTGTCGATGCCGGCCGGGTCGGCAAGGGCGTCAATGTCCTGTGCCATCTGCGCATGAAAAGCCATGCGCCCGGGGAGCGGCAGGCCTTCGAGGACTTTGTCAAAGGCCGCGATGAGATCATGGAATGCTATTCGATGTCGGGCGACTGGGACTATCTGGTGCGGATCGTCGCGCGCGACGTGGCCGATTGCGAGCAGTTCCTCATGCGGACCTTGCTCGGCCACCCGTCGGTATCGACGACGTCTTCCCATTTTGCACTGGCCCAGGTGAAGTACAGTACCGCCATACCGGTCTGACCGTGAATTAGTGCCCAACTGGAACCTCTTGAAATTGGGCATAAATCACTGATTTATGTAACGATATATATCCGGAGAAGGGTGCCGATTCACAGTCGCGGCGTCGCGACACCGACCGGCAAGCCGTGTTGCCCGCGCAGCTTCCCGGCGTCGGGCCGAAATCACGGCAGCGATCAGCCCGGCGCTGACCATCGCGGTACGGCGCGCAGCGATCCGTTCCCGATCCGGGCGCATGGGGATATTGTTTTACGAACGATGGGGTTTCGAAGGCCTGGTTATTGCCGCAAGCCTGCCGAGTATCAGTTCGGCAAGGCGTTCCGGCTGTTCGGGCAGCATGGCATGTCCGGCATTTTGCAGGATTGCGACCTCGACCCGGTCGGGATAGGCAGACCGCAGGACTTCGGCATTGGCCGGCGCCGCCAGAACATCCTGTGCGGCCTGAACAATGTAAATGCTTGCCTTGCCGCCGCCGGTCCAGGCCTGGGGCGACAGTTCGCGAAAGGCGCTTTGCTGCTCCAGGGCGACGGCGCCATACCACCCTTCGCGCCAGACCTCGGGGTCGTTGCCCGGCGCGAAAAAGGCCGTCCCAACCGCTGCGATATGCGCCTCCGGCGACAGCGCGGGGTCGAACACGTCGCGCAGCGCCTTTGCAATGGCAGGGGGTATCGCGACCTGCCCCCCTGAGGCGAGGAGGATCAGGCCCGAAACGGCGTCCGGATGCCAGGCCGCGACGGCACGAGCGAGCCGGTTGCCATAGGCATGGCCGACCAGCACGGCGGGTTCGGTCTTTGCTTCGCCCGATTGCAGCGCGCGGATGACCTCTCGCACATCGCCGGCAGTATCGGCGAAAGTCGGCGCCTTGGGGCCCTGGCTGCGCCCGATCCCGCGCGGATTGATTGCCGCAGTCCGGTATCCGGCGGCGGCGATGCGGCCGGCCAGATCGTCGAAATCGGCGGCGCCGCGCCCCAGCGAGGGCAGCAGCACGATCAACGGGCCGTTGCCCTTCAATAGCACCTCGATCGTCACTGTCCGCCCGAACGAGT
The DNA here is from genome assembly GCA_044373875.1 of Polymorphobacter sp. Taxonomy (GTDB): domain Bacteria; phylum Pseudomonadota; class Alphaproteobacteria; order Sphingomonadales; family Sphingomonadaceae; genus Sandarakinorhabdus. The sequence continues at coordinate 1,715 of JBILPK010000201.1, read as the reverse complement.
CGGAATAACGCACCAGCTCGGCGGTCGCTTGCACCGGCCGTGCCAGCAATGCCTGCGGCACCAGCGCCGCCGCCCCAAGGCAGCCGAGCGCTGCCCTGCGTGAAAAGAAAAAACTGTCCGCCATCAAATCGACCCCTGGCCCAGTCCGCGCTTTAGCGCGGCAACGCTTGCGGCGCGAAATTGCCTCGAAACGCGGGCGGCGGCAACCTGCCCGTCGAAGGCATGTTATCTGCCCGGCACGACGAGCAATTCGACCGGCATGGCCGCCGCGTTCAGCCGCTGCGCATGGGCAATGTCCTGCGCCGCGAACAGGTCGGACCCAGCCATGGCAATGAACGTCGGGAGCAGGCCCGACACGTCCGCGCCGCGCGCGCCGGGGCTTTGCACGTCATCCGTCGCGATGATCCTTCGGATATCTGCCGCTGCCGTGTCGGGCCGTCTTGATTTGATGGCCTTGACCAGTTCGGCATGGCGTGGGCGATCGATCGGGTAACGACCAATGATGATGGCGCCGACCACACCCAGCGCCGCCGGTCACAGTGCCATGACCGCGGTCTGGGCGGCCGGTGCCTCGGCGGTATCTGCGATGACGAAGCGCCATTGCCCGGGTTCGAGCTGCCAGCCATGGGTGGCGGGATCGCGCCAGCGCAGCGAGGCCAGCGACATGCGCAGTGACGCGATGCGGGTTTCGCCGGGGGCGAGGCTGATCCGGGTGAAGGCGGCGAGGCGGCGCGGCCAGCACGGATCGATCGTGCCCGGCGGTTCGGCCCAGAGCAGCACGACATGATCGGCGGCGCAGGTACCGGTATTGGCCACGGCCACCGTCAGTTCGATGGCACCGCCCTGGCGCCGTGCCGTCAGCGCGCGGGTGGTGAAGCGGCTGTACGACAGGCCATGGCCGAAGGCGTAGCGCGCCGGCTTGCCATCGCGGGCGAGCCGGGCATAACCGTGCCAATAGTCGTAGGTGACCGCCACGGCGTCACGATCGAACGCCGGATAATCGGCGGGATCGCGAGCGACGGTGAAGGGCAGGCGGCCGGCGGGGCAGACATCGCCGAGCAACAGGCTGGCCAGCGCAGTGCCGCCTTCCATGCCGCTGTAGAAAGTTTGCAAGATGGCATCGGCCTTCTGGTGCCAGCCTTCGACCAGCACCGCCGAGCCGGCGACGATGACGACGATCACCGGCTTGCCGGTTTCGGCTGCGGCATCGATCAGGGCGCGCTGGTCGGCGGGCAGGCCCAGATCGATCCGGTCACCGCCGATCGAGAAGTTGCGGCGCTTGCGGTTCTCCCGGATCGCCTCGGGCAGGGTGGAAAGATCGGGCGCCGGGCCGCTTTCCTGGCCCAGCGTGATGTCGCCGGGGATGAACTCGCCTTCCTGTTCGGCCGTGTAGCCGGCAATGATGACAACGGCATCGGCGCCGGCGGCGGCGGCACGGGCGGCGGCAAGATCGCTTTCATCGCCGGTCACGATGCGATCGGCGCCGAGCGCGATGGTCAGCCCGGCCAAGGCGGTGACATGGTGCGGCGGCCGGACCCGGCTGGAGCCATTGTCGCCGGTGTTTTCGATTGCGGCGAGGCGGCCGAGCACGGCGAGCCGCCGCAAGCGGCCGCGATCGAGCGGCAGCGCGCCGTTGTTGGCGAGCAGAACGGCGGATTTTTCGGCGGCTTCGCAGGCCAGCGCGACATGCGAAGGCGATGCGACAAGATCGGCGG
>JBILPK010000200.1:0-5783 GCA_044373875.1 Polymorphobacter sp. | reverse complement strand
GTCGTCTTGAACAGCCCGCGGTCCGGGCTGTCGGACCATAGCGGCCCGGGCGCGCAGACATAGACGATGTTGCCGTCGGTCGGATGGACGACGATCTTGGTGATGCGCTCCGTTTTGGGCAGGCCCATCTTCGTCCAATTGTCGCCGCCGTCGGTGGATTTGTAGACGCCATCGCCGATCGACACCGAATTGCGCGTCCAGCTTTCACCGGTGCCGACCCAGACGGTGCGCGGGTTCGACGGGTCGATGGCAACCGCCCCGATCGATTGCACCGGCTGCTTGTCGAATTTCGGCTGAAAGGTGGTGCCGCCATCTTCCGACTTCCAGATGCCGCCCGACGCGGCGCCGACATACAGCGTTACCTTGCCGTCCTTGCCCTGCACGGCATCAAGCGCGGCGATGCGCCCCGACATTTCGGCGGAGCCGATGTTGCGGATGCCCAGGCCCGAAATGCCCGAAACGGCGGGCAGAGTAGCGGTTTCGGCGCCGAACGCCGGCGCGGCAAGGGCCAGCATAGTGCCGGCAAGCAGAATGTTGCGGTTCATGTGATTATTTCCCCTTCGGCTGGGCGGCCGGGCTGGCAGGCTGGGCGAACAGGCTGGCGGGCGCCGGCACGTTTGCGGCACCCGCTGCGATCACCGTGCGCTGGCGGTTATTGTCCTGGCCGGGCGTCCAGCTTTCCACTGACATCGGGAAATAGACGCCGGCGACCTTTTCATAATCGCCGAATTCATATTCGAAAACCTGCGGCGCACCGCGGATCTTGCGCGTCTCCACCATCTTCACTTCCAGCATCGTGTCGGGGTCGAGCAGATAAACGAACTCGTCGCCGTCCTTTTCGGCCACCTTCAGCTTGTAGGTGTTGGTGCCATCGAAATCCTCACGCCCGAGATAGGTGACGGTGGACCCCTGCGCCGCCGCCCGCTGCAACGGCCCGCGGATCGACCCGGTATCGGCCAGCGACCGCGCTTCATCGTCGCTCATCCGCTCGGCATCCTTGCGCCCTTCGAACGGGTTGATCCGCCAACCGCTCTTGCCGTCCCAGCCTTGCACCAGCGTCAGCCCCTGCAACGCCATGTCGACGCGCACATCGCCTGCCTTGGTGCGGACTTCCTCATATTTCAGCTGGAAATCGCCGGGGAAGATCACCGTCCCGTCGAACTTCACCGCTTCAATGGCATCAAACGCCGCAGCGCCGCCGCGCGCCGCGAGATTTTGCGCCACCAACGCGTCGGCGGTCTGCGCCACCGCCGGCGTGCCAGCTGAGAACATGATGCTCAGCGTCGCTGCTGCGGCCCGAAACGATGACATTAGGCGACTCCTCAAAAAAGCCTGATGCACAACAGTAACAAGCCGTCATGCCAACGCAATGCGCGAATGATATAAAGTATCATTATAGTGCCGATACGCGTGCCCGGTATCGACCGAGAGAGATCCCATGGGAAGTGGACAAGGCCTGACACGCTGGCAGAGTGCCTGCCCCACCATTCCCATTAGATCTCTGCCATTTCGGCTCCGCCCATGGGGTCGACGTCGATACCGCGTCGCGAGGAAGCGTAACTGCCGACATTGAACGCTGTTTCAACGAATGGGCCATCGGTGCAGGTCCCGCCGGTTCCGAGGCCATGGAGCCGCTCGATCAGCACACGCTGCAACTCGGCCAATTCTGGCGAATGCGACGCCGCTCTCCATCACTGGTTGCTGCCTGCATCGAGCCTGCTACCAAGATGCCAACGATCTGTGGGGAATAGCGATGCGGACATATTTGTTGACAGGCGTGGCCGGAGTCGCGCTGCTTGGCGCAGCTTCGGGCTTGGCGCAGCCGGCCAAGGCCCCGGCGCCGGCACCGACCGGTGTGGAGGCCTATTTTGGTGGCCTCAAGTGGCGCAACATCGGTCCGGCCCGCGGCGGGCGCTCGATCTCGGCCATGGGCAGCGTGGCGCGGCCCAATGAATATTGGTTCGCGGCCACGGGCGGCGGGCTGTGGAAGAGCGTCGATGCCGGCGTGTCGTGGAAACCGATGACCGATGGCAAGGTCGACACCGCAGCCTTCGGCGGCGTCGCGGTATGCGAGGCCAATCCCGACATCGTCTATGCCACCACTGGCGAAACGCAGCTGCGCGGCAATATCCTGCCTGGCAATGGCGTTTGGAAAACCAGTGACGGCGGCAAGAGCTGGGCCAAGATCGGCCTCGCCGATGTTCAGAATTTCAGCCGGGTGCGCATTAATCCCAAGGACTGCGACACGGTGCTTGTGGGCGGCTTCGGCCATTATGGCGCCGATAATGCGGATCGCGGTGTATTCCGCACGAAGGATGGCGGCAAGAACTGGTCGAAGACGCTCTATCGCGACGCAAAGACCGGCGCTGTGGACATCAGCATTGATCCCTCCAACCCGGACGTGGTCTATGCCGCGCTCTGGGAAGCCTGGCGCAAGCCCTGGGGCATGTCGAGCGGCGGGCCGGGCAGCGGCCTGTTCAAGAGCGTCGATGGTGGCAGCAGCTGGACCGAGATCAGCCGCGCGCCGGGGCTGCCCAAGGATGGCCTTCTCGGCAAGATCGGGGTGAGCGTGTCGCCCGTCGACCCGAACCGCGTCTACGCCATCATCGAGCATGATGCGGCCGGCGGGGTCTATGCCAGCAACGATGGCGGCAAGAACTGGGAAAAGCGCAGCGAAAGCCGCGATTTGCGTCAGCGCGCCTTTTATTACACCCGCATCCAGGCCGATCCCAAGGACAAGGATCGCGTCTATGTGATGAACGTCAACTTCTACCGGTCCGACGACGGCGGCAAGACCTTCCCGAAGAAGATCAAGGTGCCGCACGGCGACAATCACGACCTGTGGATCGCCGCCGACAACAACCAGCGGATGATCGAGGCCAATGACGGCGGCGCCAATGTGAGCGTCAACGGCGGCACCAGCTGGACGCGGCAGGGTTTCTCCACGGCCCAGATCTATCGTCTGTCCATGACCGCGCACCAGCCGGCGTTTGCCTGCGGCGGCCAGCAGGACAACAGCACCATCTGCGTGCCGGTACGCGGCCACCGCAACCAGAACGTGCTGGGCGGCGCCTATGGCATCGCGGTTGGCGGCGGCGAGAGCGGCTATGTCGCGCCCGATCCGCGCAACCCCGATATCTTCTATGCCGGAAGCTATGGTGGCAGGCTGACCCGCTATGACCATGCGACCGGCCTGAGCCGCGCGATCAACGTGCGGCCCGACAACCCGATGGGTTATTCGGCCGGCGACATCGCCGAGCGCTTCCAGTGGACCTTTCCGATCGTCTTCGATCCGCACGAACCCGACATGCTTTATGTGACGTCGCAGCACGTCTGGAAGAGCCGCGACGAGGGGCAGAGCTGGGAGAAGATCAGCCCCGATCTGACCGCGCATGATCCCGCCACGCTCGGCCCGTCGGGTGGCCCGATCACCCGCGACCAGACCGGCGTCGAGACTTATGCGACCATCTTCGCGCTGGCGCCGTCGCGGCTGGAAAAGGGTGTGATCTGGGCCGGCAGCGATGATGGCCTGCTTCACATCACCCGTGATGGCGGGGCCAACTGGACCAACATCACCCCGCCGGCGATGCCCCGGTTCGCCAAGATCACCACGGTGGAGGACAGTCCCCACAGTCCCGGCACGGCCTATGTCGTGGCGCACCGTTTCCTGATGGACGATTTCGCGCCCATCGGCTTCAAGACGGCCGATTATGGCCGGAGCTGGACACCGATCACGGCGGGGCTGCCGGCGGACGAGATGCTGCGCTCCATCCGCGAGGATACGGCGCGCCCCGGCATGCTCTATCTCGCCACCGAACGCGGCGTTCGGGTGAGCTTCGACGGCGGCACCGCGTGGCACAAGCTGCAAGCCAATCTGCCCGATGTGCAGGTGGCCGATCTGGCCGTGTCGGGGCAGGACCTGGTGATCGCCACCCACGGCCGAGGCTTCTGGGTGATGGATAATGCCGGCCTGCTGCGCCAGGTGAATGCCGGTATCAAGCCCGGCACAAAGCCCGAGACCCGGCTGTTTGCGCCGGCGCCGGCACTGCGCGGGCTCGATCCCGGTGTCGCCATCGATTATCACCTCGCGACCGCGCCCAAGTCTCTGGCGATCGAGATTTTCGACAGCGCAGGCAAGCCGATCCAGCAGTTCGACGGCAAGGTCGAGGATCCGAAGAAGGCCGCGGCCAAGACCGAGGAGCCGGGCGGCGGCGATGACGACGACGAGGATGACGGCCCGCCCAAGAAGCCGACCGCAACGATGAAGCCGGGCATGAACCGCTTCACCTGGAACATGCGCCTGCCCGGCTACACCAGCTTCGACGGCATGATCTTCTGGGCGGCATCCAACCGCGGCGTGGCGGCGCTGCCCGGCAGCTACCGGGCGCGGCTGATCGTGGACGGCAAGATGTTCGAGCAGGCTTTCAGCATCGGCGCTGATCCGCGCGTAAAGGTGAGCGCAGCCGATCTGAAGGCGCGCTTCGACCTCGCGCAGGCCGTCACCGCGCGGGTGAGCGAGGCGAACAACGCCGTGCTTCTGGTGCGCGGTATCCGCGCCCAGGCCGATACACTCGGCAAGGGGGGCAAGCCGGTGCCGGCTGCGGTACCCGCGCTGGTGGCAAGGCTGTCAGTAATCGAGGCCGAGATCCACCAGGTGAAGATCCAGAGCCGGCAGGACCCGCTCAACTATCCCATCAAGCTCAACAACAAGCTCGCGGCGCTGATCGGCACCATCGAAAGCGCCGAGGCGCCGCCCACCGACGGCACCCGTGCGGTATTCAACGACCTGTCGGCGCAACTCGACGTGCAGTTGAAGGCGCTCGAGGCAGCGCTGGCCGAAGAGTTGCCGGCGGCGAATGCGGCATTGAAGATCGCCGGCATGACCCCTTTGGAGCGCAAGCCGTTGCCGCCGGGCGACAACAAGCCGGCAGACGGCGAAGCCGAATCCGGTGAAAAATCGTGGTGAGTCGCTCAAGCCCCAGTTCGCTGGCATCCCAGCGTCGCGGGTCTGGATGAGCAGGGACGCAGCGGCCACTACAGTATTAATAGTACCACCGTTCGCGCCCCCGTCTCGGCTGCGGGCGGAGCCAAAGGCAAGCGCAGCTAAAAGAGGGGCTCATCGACGCGCTCTTGGCCGCTCGCGGGGCGTGTTCGCCAGTCAACTTCACTGTCTGGCTGATGCTTGAGGGCGACCGCGCGCCTTCCACCTGACCGTCGGCGAAGCGGCGGACTGCAAAGCCTATGACGCCGATGCGATCCGAACCGACCTTGCCCGCCGCAACATCCAGGCCGTCATTCCGGGTCGTTCAAACCGCCGCATCAAGATCGAACATGACCTGGTGCTCTACACGGAACGCAATCAAATCGAGCGCTTCTTCGAGCGCCTGAAAAATCAACCACGCCGTCGTCTCTCGATACGATCAACTCGCCGAAAGATTCCTCGGCATGGTCCATATCGCTGCGGCCAGATACCGGCTCAAATTTGTCCACGCCGCCTGGGTACATAGGAAAAAGCGAAATTGCTCCGCGACCTCCGTGATTGCCTCGACAACAAATCGGCCTGTCTTAGAGGCCAACGATCACCGCTAACCTGGTGTTTTAAAATGGTGGACGCACCAGGGTTCGAACCTGGGACCCGCTGATTAAGAGTCATCCTAATCTTCAATAAAATCAATGCCTATTCCAACATTTCACCATTTGTTCTCTTGTTTAGTATCAGTGGGTTACGAGCCGTGTTGGAATGGGTTGAGCGTGCCCGACGGGGGTAATCCGGCCCGCACTTT
>JBILPK010000066.1:0-16786 GCA_044373875.1 Polymorphobacter sp. | reverse complement strand
ATTCTTAGATGCGCGGTCATTCGCTGGGCGTGCCCAGCACATGCCCAACGGAAGCGTCAAAACCGGGGAAAAGGAGGTCAAAACTGGCCGGATCGTGCCAATGGACAGGATGGGCCTTGGCCAGCAAAAAGCCCGCGAAGTCAAGGACTTCGCGGGCCTATAAATGGTGGGCACGACAAGGATTGAACTTGTGACCCCTGCGATGTCAACACAGTGCTCTACCACTGAGCTACGCGCCCACGCTGCGAGGCTGTTAGTCGGACATGGCAGCGGTTGCAAGCACGTTCGACACACCCATGTCGATTTGCGTGACAAATTGACGACAGCCGCATGCTTCTGTCCCGACGCGTGGCGAGCCATCGCATTTCGCGGCGCCATGAAACTGTCTAACGTCCTGTGATGCATGATTCGCTCCTTCCAGCCTTTGCCCAGCGCGGCGACGAATCCGGCCGCTGGCCGCTGGTGTTGGCCTCACCACATTCGGGACAGGATTATCCGGCCGCCTTTCTGGCGAGCTCGCGGCTAAGCCGGGCGCAATTGCGCCGCGCCGAGGATCCGTTCGTCGACCAGCTGCTCGCCGACATCGGTGATGTACCGCTGCTGACGGCGCGCTATGGCCGCGCCTTTCTCGATCTCAACCGCAGCGCCACCGAGCTTGATCCGGCAATGTTCGATGCGCCGCTGGCGGTGCCGGTGACGATAACCGACCGGGTGGCCGCCGGGCTCGGCGTGCTGCCGCGGGTCGCGGCCTATGGCAGCGACATCTATCGGCGCCGGATCGCCCCTGCCGAGGCGATGCACCGGGTGGCGACACTGCATCACCCCTGGCATGACCGGATCAGCACCTTGCTGGCCCGGGCCAAGGCGCGGCACGGCCACGCCATCCTGCTCGATTGCCATTCGATGCCGCAGCCGGCGGGCGTGCTGCCACCGCAGATCGTGCTTGGCGACCGCCATGGCACCACGGCGGCGCCGGCGCTTGTTGCGCTGATCGAACAGCATTTCCGTGCAGCCGGCTGGCGGGTGGCGCGCAATCACCCCTATGCCGGCGGCTATACGACCGAGCATCACGCCGGGGTTGATAACGGCGTCCACGCCGTGCAGATCGAAATCGACCGCTCGCTCTATATGGACCCGGTCAAACTGGTTGCCCATGCCGGCTTTGCGCGGGTTGCAAGCGTGTTGGCAGCGCTGGTGCCGCGGCTGCTGGCAGCAGCGCCGGCATTGGGTCTGGAGGCGCCCGCCTTTCGCCAGGCCGCCGAATGAAAAATCGCCGCTCCGCCAAGGGGGGGCGGAGCGGCGAGGTTCAGGGAGATGACAAAGGGACACGTCCGATTGCCGATGCAGCGCCGGAGCGAGGGGTAAAGCTCCGGCTTGCTGACTTGATTTAGGATCGCGCCAGCAGGTTTCAAGGCCGGCAATCGGCGATTTTTCGCCGCTGCCGGCGCTGTGCGGTGTCAGATGGTAAAGCGCAGCGATACGCGGATATCGCGGCCGGCGAGCGGGGCAAAATCCTTCAGGAACGAAGCATGGCGGCGCGCGTCGACATCGAAGATATTGTTTGCCGAAACGACGATTGCGGTGTTGGGCCGGTTGGCAAAGGGCCGGAAGCTGACCGATGCGTTGACCAAGGTATAGGCTGCGGTTTCGGTTTCGAACGCAGCAACCCTTGTCTGCCTGGTGGCATGCTCGATCTCGGCCCGGGCATCCCAGACCGGGCCGGTGATGCCGATGCCGGCAAGCACCCGCAGCGGCGGAATACGCGGCGCCGGGCCGCCGCCGCCAAGGATCCGGGCGTCGGTGTAATCGGCAAGCGCGTCGAGCTTGAGCTGGCTTTCGCCGAAGCGCGCCAGCGTTGCTGAGCCCTGAACTTCGAAGCCGATGTAACGCGCATCGTCCTGCAGGATCTGGAAGACCGGCAGGCCATCCTCGATCGCGCCAGTCTGGACTTCATAGATATAGTCCGAAAAGCGGCTATAATAGACCGATGCTTCGAAGCTGTAGCCATCGCCCTTGCCGCGCAGCACGATTTCGGCGCCATTGGCGCGTTCCTTGACGAAATCGGGGTTGCCGATCTCGAACGCCTGGGTGCCGGCGTGCGGGCCATTGGCCAGCAGTTCTTCGGCCGCCGGGGCGCGTTCGGTGTGTGACAAGTTCACCCCCAGCCGCCAGCCTTCGGCAAAACCGAAGCTGGCGCCGAGCGAGCCCGAGAACAGATCGAAATTGCGATCGGCAAACACCGGGGCGCCGCGAAAATCGCTGACCGAGGCCTTGACGTTGGCGCTTTCGTACCGACCCGCAGCCTCGATGCTGGCGGTGCCGAAATCGACCTCCTGCAAGGTAAAGATCCCGGCCTGGAGGGTGTCGTTGCGCGGGATGAAGGCTTCATCGCCGATCGCTTCGAAGCGCCGGGTGAAAACCTGCACCCCGGTGGCGCCGCGCCAGCTGCCGCCGCCGATATCACGCTTGGTCTGGGCGACCTCGATCCGACCCTCAAGGCCCTGATTGAGGAACGTCGTGCCGATTGCACCGGTATCGTCGAGTTCGGAGTGGCGATAATCGGCATAGCCGAAACGGAACTTGATCGTATCGATGAAGCTGCCACCGGCATTGATCTGGCCGCGCATGTCGATGCGGTCCTGCTTGATCTTGAGCCGCACGGCTTCGCCGTCCCCGGTCGCTAGGTCGAAACGCGGCGGCACGCCATACAGGCTGTCGTAGTGGCTGTACGCAAAGCCAAGCTCGCCACCGGCATCGATGAAGGCGGCCCCGCCCCCGGCCGTCCAGGTCCGCGCGGCAGAATTGGGCAGCCGGCCATCGAGGGCGGCGAGATCGCGCACCGCCGGATCGGCACTTGCCAGCGCCGCGGCCCGGACCGGCCGCGACAGCACGAAGCCGCCGATGCGCAGGTCGTCGCTCTCGGCAAAGCTGCCGTCGGCATGCAGGACAATACGGTCGGCGATCGGCACTTCGACGACGCTCGAAATGTTGCGTTCGGTTGCTGCCGAGGCGAAATTGCCGAGGACATCGAGATGCACCGGCTCGGTCGGCACTTCGCGCGGGATGCGCTTGTCGATGACGTTGACGACGCCGCCGATCGCCGACGACCCGTAGAGCAGCGAGGCCGGGCCGCGCAGCACTTCGATGCGCTCGGCGAGCTGCGGGTTGATGACGACGGCATGATCGACCGAGGTGTTCGACACGTCGAAGCTACCGATGCCGTCATTGAGCACGCGGACGCGCTCGCCCTGGAAACCGCGCAGGATCGGCCGCGAGGCGTTGGGGCCGAAGCTGGTCGAGCTGACCCCGGCCTGGCGTGACAGCGTGTCGCCGATGGTGCCGCGCAATTCGCGGGTCAGTTCGGTTCCCTGCAGGACGGTGACGCCCGACAGGGTAGTGGCGCGGTCACGCGCATAGGGCGCGGTGACGATGATTTCGGGCGACACGCTGCCATGCAGCGCCGAGCCGGCCTCAGGCTGCGCCTCGGCAGCGTGCAACGGCGCTGCCACGGAGGCGAGCAATATGGCGGACAGGGAAAGCTGGATACGCATCACGACCCTTTTTTGCAGTGCAACAAATGCCGACTGAACTTTTGGGTATATGTGATACTATATCGTGTCAAGCCCGCGAAACGATCGCAAAATTACAATGGGTTAAGGCGCATCAACCCTGGCGGCGCCGCACCAGTGGCAGCATGCCGGCGAGAACATCATCGCGATCAAGAACATGGTGCTTGATCGCGGCAAGGACGTGCAGCGCCAGCAGCGCAACCATGGTCCAGCCCAGCAATTCATGGCCTTCGCCGAACAACCCGCGCTGGCTGGCGACGACCGGCAGATGCGGCACGTCGAACAGCCCGAACCAGCGGATCGGCGCCCGCCCGGTCGAGGCCAGCGCCCAACCACTGATCGGCAGCACCAGCATCAGCGCATAAAAGGCGCCATGGGTCGCCCGGGCAAGCATGCGCTCGAGCGCGGTCATATGGGCGGGCAGCGGCGGCGGCGGGTTGGCCAGCCGCCAGCCGATCCGCACCAGGGTCAGCACGATGATCGTCAACCCCATGCTCTTGTGCAGACCGATGTTGATCAGCCCCTGCGCCTTCATGGCCGGATCGGCGCTGTCGAGGAACAGGTCGAGCGTCAGGCCGCCGACGAGGTTGGCGATGATGGCGAGCGCGATCAGCCAGTGCAGGCCGATGGCAACGCGCGAATAACGATGGGCGACCGGCATGGCGAACGTCTCCTTGCTGCAGGCAACGTGCCGTGTCGCGCGGCGTTCCGCCAGAACGAAAGGGGCCGCCGCCGCGGTTGCGACGACGGCCCCGGGATGTTCAGGTCGCTCAGGCGGCGGCAGTGGTTGCCGCGTACTGCTTTTCGAACAGGCCCGAGATCAGCGACAGCGAGAAGAGATGTGCATAGCCGAGGCCAAGCATGCCCGACTGGACAAGCTTGCGGGCCTGGTCGCCGCGCAGATTCTGCAGACGATCTTCGGCGATCATGCGGAAACCGCGATAGATGGCGGGTTCGGCAAGGCCTTCGCGTTGGATGGTGACTTCGCCGTCCATCAGCAGGTCGAGCTTGGCGAGTTCGTCCATGAAGGCACGCGTGCGCATCACAGCCTGTTCGAACTGTTCGCAGAACGCCAGCACGCCCTTGGTCGTGTCGGTCGGTTCGGTGCCATTGAACAGGGCTTCGCCTTCGCCGGCGGCGATCTGGCCGGAAGTGTCGTCGAAGCACAGCGACAGATCATCGCTCTGCGGCGACAGGCGGGCGAGCATGAACGGGTAACGACGGACAAAAGCGGGGATATACTGGCCGGCTTCCCACTGGTTGTCGGCGCCGAGATACAGGTTGTTGCCTTCCTGCAGGCCGACGAGCGCCAGCGGCGCGGGGTTGTCGCCCAGACCGAAAACGATCGGGTAAAAACGCTGAACGATCGCGAATTCATCGACGGTGACCGGGATTGCGTGCGTCTTGCGGGTAAAGGCAAGGTCGGTGCGCGGCTTCAGGCCATGGGTGGGATGGATCTGCGACGACAGCGGCACCAGTCCACCATAGAAAAGCGGCAGGGTCTGTTCAGTCGGGGTAGCGGGCGTGCTGGCCATGATCTCGCGTCTTTCTCAAGGTCTGTAAAAGAGATTGAAGGTGGCGTTGTCTAAGGTGCCCCTGCGTTTCGTGCAAGCCATAGGCTGCGCCGCCGCCCGAACCCGTAGAATGGTGGTGGTTCAGAGCATTTTTCCCGGGTTCATCAGCCCGAGCGGGTCCAGCGCGGCCTTGATGGCGCGAATCGCCGCCAGCTTGGCTGGATCGCCGAGCCGCGCCAGTTCGCTGCGTTTCAACACGCCGATGCCGTGTTCGGCCGAAATCGATCCGCCCGCCGCCGTCACCAGATCATGCACCCGGGCGGTGATGGCGCTGCGCCGCGGCGCCTGCCAATCTGCAGCGCCGGGGCCAGCCGGGGCACAAACGTTGAAGTGCAGGTTGCCGTCGCCAAGATGCCCGAAGGCAATGACCCGCGCACCGGGAAATTCGCTCTCGATCCGTGCCGTCGCGGTTTCGGCAAAGCCCGGCATGGCGGCGACAGCGACCGAAATGTCATGATGTACCGCCGGGCCGTCGCGCCGTTCGGCTTCGGGCAGTTCCTCGCGCAGACGCCACAGCGCCGCCGCCTGGGCAGATGATGCCGCAATGGTGGCATCTTCCACTTCGCCGGCATCGGCGCCTGCGGCCAGGCTCTCGACGAGAATGGTATCGAGGCTGGCCGGGCCGGCGAGTTCGACGAGCACGTGCCAGCGGTGGGAGCCTGTCAGCGGCGGCCGGTTGGCGGGCAGATGCCGCAGCACGAGTTGCAAGCCTGCGTCAGGAACAAGTTCGAAGCTTTCGACCTGGCCGCCGCTGGCGCTGCGCAAGCGCGCCAGCAGCGCCAGCGCGGCATGGGGATCGGGCACGCCGACCCAGGCGACAGTGCGATGCGCAGGCGCGGGCACCAGGCGCAAGGCGGCGGCGGTCACGATGCCCAGCGTGCCTTCGGCGCCGATCAGCAGTTGCTTGATATCGTAACCGCTGTTGTCCTTCGACAGCCCGGTCAACTGGTGCAAGATTTCGCCCGACGGCAAGACCGCTTCCAGCCCCACTACCAGCGCACGCATCGTGCCATGGCGCAGCACCTGCACGCCGCCGGCATTGGTGGAAATCAATCCGCCGATGGTGGCGCTGCCCTTCGCACCAAGCGAGAGGGGAAATTCACAGGCAACCGCGCGCGCCGCATCATGGACATGCGACAGGATTACGCCGGCTTCGGCGGTAAGGGTCAGCCCGGCCGTATCGACAGCGCGGATACGATCGAGCCGCGCCAGCGACAGCAGCACGGCGCTGCCATCGGGACCGGGGATGCCGCCGCCGACAAGGCCGGTATTGCCGCCCTGGGGCACCAGCGCCACGCGATGCGCGATCGCTGCAGCCATGATGGCAGCAACGGCAGCGGTGGAGCGCGGCAGCAGCAGCAACGGCGTCGCACCGCGAAACTGGCCACGCCAATCGACCAGCCTGGGCGCGATGACCTCCGGATCATCGCTCCAGTCACCAGCGGCCTGTTTGAGCGCGGCGAGCGCTTGGGGAGAGGGAGGCATCATGATTTTTCATACCGTGACGGCGGTGGCGGCGATAGCCCGGCGCATTGACGCCGGGCGAGGTCCACCGCAAACAGGACGCCGGGGGCGCACACAAGGTTCACGGCGGGTTCAATCACCAACCGCCAAAGCAGCGCTCCCCCCCAAGCCGGATGGTCCGGACTCGGGATGATGGCGACAGGGTGACCGGTTTGGCACGACCCCCGGGTTCGATACGACGACATCGCGTAACCGGCAGGACCCGGCTGGCGCTGCTGGTCGTTTTCGCGCTCGCGGTGCAGGCCGCAGGCGCTGCGCCATCGCGTCCGCCGCCGCCAAGCCCGGCTGGCAATCCGGCTGACAGCCTGGGCGTGCCCTGGGGGCGGATGGCGGTGCGGCCGGGGGGGCCGGTTGACATGCGGCCGGCGCCGCCACGCGCGGGCCGCCACCGCTGCATCGGCGTCGACAATGTCGCCGCCGCGCAACTGTTCGGTGATCGGGCGATCGAACTGACGATGCGCAACGGCCAGCGTTATCGCATGTTCTTTGCCAGGGAATGCCAGGCGCTGAGCTTTTACCAGGGCTTTTACTATCGTCGACTCAAGGCCGGGCAATTATGCGCCGGCCGCGATGTCATCGGCGCGCGGTCAGGCGGCGAGTGTCCGATTGCCAGCATCCTGCCGGTCCGTCGCTTCAAGAACTGACACTTCTGGGAGGCTCGGGGCATGGCTTGAGCCGCCTTGGGTGTGACTTTTTCGTCACTTGTGCCGATGTCGAGGCAATCGCAGCCGGTTTTTGTCGAGACTGCTGGACAAAGCCCGCATCATGCGGCCAAACTCGATTCGAACATGGCTGTCATATTGCAGACATGTCCTGGCGACCGGCCGATGACAGGCAGGCGCCCGGAGAGCATCTGGGGAGGATATCAAGATGACGACAATGGGAATCCGTGCCGGCCTGATCGCTGGTGTTTCGATGTTCGGCTTGCTCTCCGCGCCGGTACTGGCGCAGGCGACGGCACAGTCCGGCAACGCCGCAGCCGATACCGGGATCGAGGAAATCGTCGTCACCGCGCAACGCACCGCGCAAAGCCTGCAGGACGTGCCGATCGCGGTTTCGGCGTTCAGCGCCGAAGCGCTGCAGAAACAGCAGATTCAGAATAGCTCCGACCTGCAGTTGACCCTGCCGAACATCACCTTCTCAAAGGGCAATTTCACCGGCTCCAGCTTCACCATCCGCGGCATCGGCGATCTGTGCGTCGGCGTGACCTGCGACAGCGCCACCGCCATCCACGTCAATGGCAGTCCGCTGGTCGCCACCCGCCTGTTCGAGGCCGAATTCTTCGACATGGAACGCATCGAAGTGCTGCGCGGCCCGCAGGGCACGCTGTTCGGTCGGAACGCCACCTCGGGCGTCATCAACTTCATCACCGCCAAGCCCGATCTCGACAAGATCGGCGCCGCCGCCGAAGTCGATTACGGCAATTACAATTCGATCCGCGTCAAGGGCATGGTCAACCTGCCCGTCACCGATCGTTTCGGCGTACGCGTCGCCGGCTTCTACCTGAAGCGCGACGGCTTCACCGACAATTTGTTCAACAATACCAAGATCGATGGCCGCGACATGTTCGGCATCCGCGGATCGGTGCGGTGGGAACCCACTGACAATACCCGCATCGACCTGATGGGCTATTATTTCAAGGAGGACGACAATCGTTCGCGTATCCAGAAACAGCTTTGCCAGCGCGACCCGACCGGCGTGCTGGGCTGCCTTCCGGGCCGGCTCGATTTCGGCAAGCTGAACGGCAACTCGACCTTTGTCGGCGTGCTGACGTCGCGCGAGCTGCTGCGCATCAACGGCGGTGCGGCCTTTGGCGGCCCCTTGTCGACCGCCGGCCTCGGCAGCCTTTATGGCCCCGATCCCTATGCCAATTTCCAGGAGCCGCAGGATGTCCGCCAGGTGCGCACCGCCTATGATCCGACGTATCTGGCCGAAGAACAGCAATACCAGGCACGCCTCGAGCATGATTTCGGCCCGGCCAAGCTGCAGGTCACCGGCCTCTATCAGAAGACGATGGTCGATTCGGCAGTCGACTATAACCTCGGCGTCCAGGATCCGTCGGTCTACAAGCCCGGTCTTGCCGGCTTGCAGGGCCTTGCCGCCGGCATCCCGGCCTTCTCGAAGCTTCCCGGCTTCCTCATCCCAAGCGGCGCTAACGGTCCCTATTGCGCCTCGCTTGCAGAAGAAACCGGCACCGGCCTTTATGGCGGCAAGTCGATCTGCAACCAGGTGCCTCTGACCTTCGATCGTTCGAACGAGGAACGGCGTACCTGGTCGGTGGAAGCGATCTTGACCACCCAGTTCGATGGTCCGCTCAACTTCCTGATTGGGGGCATCTATCTTGACAGCAAGCTGCCGGAAAACAGCTATTATGTGAACGGCTTCGGCATCGATTACGTCGCAGGCGTACTCGGCGCCGCCACCGCGCTCGGCAGCGGCCTGCCCGCCGGCTATCTCGGCACGCCGTTCTTCCGCAACAATACCGACGAAACGACGCTGAAATCCTATGGCATCTTCGGTGAAGTCTATTGGAACGTGTCGGACAGCATCAAGGTCACCGCCGGCCTGCGCTACAACAACGACAAGAAATTCGTTCGTGCCCGTTCGACGCTGGCCAGCTTCTTCGTGCCCTTCGGCACGCCGGACGCCTTTGCCTCGCCCTTCGTCGGGTCGTTCGATGCCGATCCGGGCACGGCGGGCAACCAGCTGTTCCAGGAACGCAATGTCGGCTTCGATGAAATCACCGGCCGCTTCGTGGTCGACTGGAAGATTTCCGACGACAGCCTGGTCTACGCGTCCTACTCGCGCGGCTACAAATCGGGCGGCATCAACCCGCCGCTGCAGCCGATCTTCTCGGTGCCCGAATCCTTCACGCCGGAATTGATCGACTCGTTCGAAATCGGTTCGAAGAACACCTTCCTCGATGGCACGCTGCGCGCCAACATCACGGCCTTCTACTACAAGTACAAGAGCTTGCAGCTGAGCCGCATCGTCGCCCGCACCTCGGTCAACGATAACGTCGATGCCAATGTCTATGGTCTGGAGGGTGAATTCATCATCCAACCGACCCGCGCGCTCGCGGTCAATTTCGGCGCCAGCTACCTGCACACCGAAGTCAGCCAGGACAAGTTCCTGTCCAACCCGCGCGATCCGTCGGGTGGCCGCAGCGATGCGGTCATCATCAAGGACATCACCAACGGTTCCAACTGCGCGCTCGTGCCCAAGGTGCCCGGCAATGCCGCCGGCGCCAACGGCTATGTGGCTGCGGTCAACAGCGCCCTCGGCTTGAAGGCACCAACCGGCTTTGGTTCCGACAGCGGCATCAACGGTGCAACGGGTGCCTTCAGCATCTGCTCAGCACTCGCCGGCAATGCCGCCGCCGCGGGCATGGACGTGCTGTTCGCCGGGGTCGAGGTCAACATCAAGGGCAACCAGTTGCCGCAGGCCCCGACGTTCAAATTCTCGGCCGGCGCGCAATACACCGTCGAGATGGACAACGGCATGTCGATCGTGCCGCGTGTCGATCTTGCCGTGACGGGGACGAGCTTCGGCAACATCTTCAACGGCGCGATCAACCGGGTGGCCAGCTATTCGGTCATCAACGCTCAGGTCCAGATCAACGGCAAGGACGACAAATGGTACGCCCGTGCCTATGTCCAGAACCTGACCAACAACAGTGCAACGACCGGGCTGTATGTCACCGACCAGTCGTCGGGCCTGTTCACCAATATCTTCACGCTGGAGCCCCGCCGTTATGGTGGTGCCATCGGCGTGCGCTTCTGATCGGTTCGCCAAAACCGGCCAAGGGAGGGCGGGGCCGCTGGCTCCGCCCTCTTTTTTGCGCAATTCCGGGCAGCAACCGACGACATTACCGCCCGGTTCCTCGCCCGATGCATTGACTTTTGCCTGCAAAGTCGCGCATGCCGCAGGCGACAAAGTTGGCCGGACGTTCGGACGCTTTGCACAAGGAACCGCATGAGCTTTGCAGAACTGGGCCTGTCGGAGGAATTGCTCCGCGCGGTTGCCGATAGCGGCTACAACGACCCGACTCCGATTCAGCGCCAGGCGATCCCGCCAGTCCTGATGGGTCGCGACATCATCGGTGTCGCCCAGACCGGTACCGGCAAGACCGCGTCGTTCGTGCTGCCGATGATTGACATCCTCGCCGAAGGCCGCAGCCGCGCCCGCATGCCGCGCTCGCTGATCCTCGAGCCGACCCGCGAACTGGCCCAGCAGGTCAGCGAAAATTTCGACAAATACGGCAAATATCACAAGTTGAGCATGGCGCTGCTCATCGGCGGGGTCAGCATGGGTGACCAGCTGGCGGCGCTCGAAAAGGGCGTCGACGTGCTGATCGCCACGCCGGGCCGGTTGATGGACCTGTTCGGCCGCGGCAAGATCATGCTCAACCAGTGCAGCCTGCTCGTCATCGACGAAGCCGACCGCATGCTCGACATGGGCTTCATTCCCGATATCGAAGAAATCTGCACCAAGCTGCCAAGCCCGCGCCAGACCCTGCTGTTTTCGGCAACCATGCCGCCACCGATCAAGAAGCTGGCCGACAAGTTCATGGACAGCCCGCGGCTGATCGAAGTCGCCCGGCCGGCATCGACCAACACCTCGATCACCCAATATGTCGTCGAGGTCACCCCGCGCGGCAAGCGCGAGACCCTGCGCGGCCTGTTGCGCGACCCCGAAGTGCGCAATGCGATCATTTTCTGCAACCGCAAGCGCGACATCAAGGAACTCGTCGATAGCCTGAAGCGCAGCGGCTTTGCCGTAAGCCAGATTCATGGCGACATGGACCAGTCCGACCGCATCAAGGAACTCGATCGCTTCAAATCGGGCGATATCACCATCATCGTCGCGTCGGATGTCGCGGCGCGAGGCCTCGACATTCCAGGTGTCAGCCATGTCGTCAATTATGACGTGCCGCACCATGCCGAGGATTATGTCCACCGCATCGGCCGCACGGGCCGCGCCGGGCGCACCGGTATCGCCTATACGCTGGCGACCGAAGCCGAAGTCGAAAATCTCGCCGAGGTCGAAAAGCTGATCCGCCAGAAGATCCAGCGCTATGGCGACCCCGAGGCCGCGCCGATCGAATTGAAGCCGGCCGATATCGAAGTTGCGGCACCGGTTGTGGCCATCGCCCCCGTGGATCCCGAAGCGGCTTCAGCCGATGACAATGCCGAACGCCCGCGCAAGCGCCGTCGCGGCGGCCGTGGCCGCAAGCGCGAAGGCGGCGACGTCGTTGCCGAACCAATTGCAGCCCCGGTGGTTGCCGCAGCACCGGCCCCGATGGCTGTCACCGCGCCGGCCCCGGTTCGCGAGGCGCGTCGCGAACCGCCGCGGGAGCCGCAACGCGACCCCCCGCGCGAGCAGCGCCGTGACGAACCGCGTGACGCACGGGCCCCGCGCCCGGTGCGCGAAACCAGCCGCGACCCGATTCGCGACTACCGCGGTGCCCGTCGCGACGAAGGCCGGCGCGATGACCGCCGCGATCGCGACGACGGCGACAGCTTCATCGGCTTCGGCCCTGAAGGCATTCCCGAATTCATGATGCACAAGGCAACAATCGCTCGCTGACCGTCATTATGCCGACGCGACGGCGCACCCCCTTTTCCATCCGCTGCCGAACAGGCTAGGATAGCGTGAAATCGGGGGTGCGCATGACCATCAGACTGACGATCAACGGTAAGGTGAAAACGGTCACCGCCGATCCCGACATGCCCTTGCTGTGGGCGCTGCGCGATGTGCTCGGCATGACCGGCACCAAATTCGGCTGCGGTGCCGCCTTTTGCGGTGCCTGCACCGTCCATCTCGATGGCCAGCCGGTACGTGCCTGCCAGACGCCGGTCGGCAGCGTCGGCACCGGCAAGATCACCACCATCGAGGGACTGGCGGACGATCCGGTCGGGCGGCGGCTCCAGGATACCTGGGTGGCGCTCGACGTGCCGCAATGCGGTTATTGCCAAGCCGGGCAGTTGATGACCGCGACCGCGCTGCTGCACAGCACTCCGCGCCCCGATGATGCCCAAATCGATGCGGCGATGGCGGGCAATCTGTGCCGTTGCGCCACCTATCCGCGCATCCGCGCCGCGATCAAGCAAGCCGCGGGAGAAAAGGCATGACCGTCGCCCTCGATCGCCGCAGCTTCCTGTTTGCCGGAGCCGTGGCTGGCGGCGGACTGTGGGTCGGGCTCGACCGCGCCGCCGCCGATACGCTGCCCAGCCGCTCGATGAACCCGTGGGTGACGATCACCCCCGACAACCGCATCATTATCACCTCGAGCAATCCAGAAATCGGCCAGGGCATCAAGACCTCGATCCCGATGCTCGTCGCCGAAGAACTCGATGTCGATTGGGCGCAGGTCGAAATCGTCCAGGCGCTTGCCGATGCCAAGGTCTATGGCCGCCAGGTCGCCGGCGGCAGCATGGCGACGACCTTGCAATATGAAGCGCTGCGCCGCGTTGGGGCCGGCGCGCGCGCGATGTTGGTTGCCGCCGCCGCCGCCGCCTGGGGCGTACCGGCAGCCGAAATCACCACCGGCGGTGCGATGTTGCGCCATGCCTCGGGCAAGGCTGCCAGCTATGGCAGCATGGCCGCGGCGGCGGCGCAACTGCCTGCCCCGGATACGTCGAAACTGGTGCTGAAGGACCCACGCAACTTCAGGCTGGTCGGCACGCCGGTTTCCGGGGTCGACAACCGCGCCATCGTCACCGGCAAGCCCTTGTTCGGCATCGATGCGACGCTGCCGGGCATGAAGTTCGCCGTCTATCACAAGCGCGGCATCGCCGGGGCCGAGGTCAAATCGGTCGACCTGGCGCCGGTCAAGGCGCGCAAGGGTGTCAGCGACGCTTTTGTGCTGACCGGCAATCCCGACATGGCGGGCGGCATCGCCATCATCGCCGATTCGACCTGGGCTGCGCTCAGCGCCCGCGACGCGCTGCAGCCGGTGTGGAGCGAGGGCGCCGGCGCCTTTCAATCGACCGCCGGCTGGGCCGATCTCGCTGCCAAGCGCAAAGCGGCCGGGCCCGAACGCACGATCATCAGCGAGGGTGATGTCGCCGCAGCGCTGAGCAGTGCCGCAAAGACGGTCAAGGCCGACTATGCCTACCCCTTCCTCGCGCATGTCCCGATGGAGCCGATGAACTGCACCGCGCGGGTAACCGCCGACACAGTCGAAATCTGGGCGCCGACGCAGAATCCCGAACCCGGGCGCAAGGCCGTGGCCAAGGTGCTCGGCGTTCCCGAAGCCAATATCACCATCCACATGATGCGCTGCGGCGGCGGTTTCGGCCGGCGGCTGGTCAATGATTTCATGGTGGAAGCCGCGGTCATCGCCCGCACCACCAAGGCCCCGATCAAGCTAACCTGGAACCGCGAAGACGATATCGCCCATGACTGGCTGCGCCCCGGCGGCTGGCACAGCTATGCCGCCGGCCTCGACGCCGCCGGCAAGGTCATCGCCTGGGACAATCATTTCATCAGCTATGGCAAGGATGGGAAATTCGCCCGCGCCGCGGAAATCGGCGAAAGCGATTTTCCGGCGAAACTGGTCGACAATTTCCGCGTTGGCGCTTCGATCCTGCCGCTCGAATCGAACACCGGCTATCTGCGCGCGCCGGCCAACAACGCTTTCGGTTTCGTGACGCAGGGCTTCATCGACGAACTTGCACACGCGGCTGGCCAGGATCCACTGGCTTTCCGTCGCAACTTCCTTGGCGAACCGCGCTGGCTCGGCGATCCGGCCAAACGAGGCACCTATCACACCGGGCGGATGCGCGGCGTGCTCGACAAGGCGGCCGCCATGGCCGGCTGGGGTCGCAAGCTGCCGAAACGCAGTGGGCTGGGCGTTGCCTTCCACTTTTCGCATCTCGGCTATTTCGCCAATGTCATCGAAGCGCGCGTCGCGGACGATGGCAGCGTCGCGGTCATCAAGGTCTGGGTCGCTGGCGATGTCGGCCGCCAGATCGTCAATCCGTCGGGGGCGCTGGCGCAGGTGCAGGGCTCGGTGCTCGATGCGCTGGGGGCTGCCACGGGCCAGGCGATCACCTTTGCCGATGGCGCGGTCGAACAGCGCAATTTCGGCGATTATCCGCTGCTGCGCATGGACGCCGCGCCGCCGGTAGAGGTAGCCTTCGTCATCACCGATTATCCGGTCACCGGCATGGGCGAACCCGCTTACCCGGCGGTCGCCCCGGCGCTCGCCAACGCCATCTTTGCCGCCACCGGGGTCAGGCTGCGCGCCATGCCCTTCGATACGGCGGTCTTAAAGGCCTAGGCTGTCCAGATCGGCGGTTGCGGCCGCCAGATCGGCATGGGCGACGATCTGGCGGAAAGCCGCATCGAGCCGGCGCACCTCGGCATCGGCGGCAGCTTCCTCGCGTACGTTGACGAGGAAGAAATCGCTGGCGCCGAGCGTGAAGCGGCGGCGTTCGGCCGCTGCCATCGTGCGGGCTCGCTCAGCCTCGTCGCGTGCCAACACCGTCAGCCGCGCGCTGTTGGTCACGGCAATATCGATCGCGCCAATATCGGCAACAATCTGGTCTTCCAGAAAGCGCCGGCGCTGCCTGAAGGCATCGATTTCGGCGTTGGTCTGGGCGATGCGGCCGCGCGCCGCGCTCTGTTGCAACGGCAAGGTGAAGGTCAGCCCGACCTTGCTTTCGGTGCCGCTGCGCGAACTGCCGCCGAGCCCTTCCGCGCCGAAATCACGCGAGGCTTCGACCTTCAGATCGAGTTTGGGCAGGAAGGCATTGCGATCGAGCGCGACGCGCGCGCGCGCGGCCTTCATGCGGATATCGATGGTGCGCAGATCGGGACGCGCCAGCGCCAGGTCACCGGGCTGCGCCGGGCGGGGCAGCGGGGGGGGCAGCGCCCCCGGAAGCCGCGCAGCATCGGGCACCAGCGGCCGGCCATCGGCATCGCGCAGATAAAGCGACAGCGCCGTCGCCGCGACCGCCAGCGCCTGTTCGGATTGCACGACCAGCGATTGGCGGCGCAGGATATTCTGTTCATTCTCGGTAAGCAGGATCGTCGGCCGTGCGCCTTCGGCAACCTGGCGCCGGAAGCCCGACTGGCGGTCCTGAGCCAGCTTGAGCAGATCCTGGTAGATCGCCAGCCGGAGCCCGGCGACCAGCCAGTTGTTGTAGGTCTGGATAGCGCGCGCCTGCACCCCGATCGCCACCATCAGGCGGTCGGCATCAGCGATCGCAACATCGGCTTCGGCTTGCACCCTGCCGAAGCGGCGGTCGTCGATCAGGCGGTCACGCATCAACGCCAGCACCGCCCCGGCCTTCATCTCGCCGAGCTGGTTGGTGTAGCGTTCATCCTCGTAAATCGGGAACTTGCCGCCCGAAACGCGATAACTGCCATAGGCATACCCCCCCAGATTGCCGAGCGGTTGAGTCACCTTGGCCTCGAGATCGCGGCCATCGTAAAAGCCCGACAGCCGGGTTTCCGCCGCGGCGCTGAACACCGTATCGAAAGCGGCTTCGGCGCTCAGCAGCCTGCCTTCGGCGCCGCGCAACCGCGCCAGCGCCTCGAGCACCTGCGGCGCATGAAAGCGCGATGATGCCAGCACTTCGGCCAGCATCAGCGGTTGCGTCTTGGGCACGGATGCCGCTGTCGGCGCCGCGTCACGCCCGGCCTTGGCGGGCGGAGGCGCAGCCATCGCAGCCGCCGATCCCAGACCCGCCAGCACCGCGACCATCAGGCCGAGGCTATTTTGCATCGGCGGATTTATCCGTTTTGGCGGCATCGCCGCTGGCATAGCCCGGCGTACTGCTGCCCGGGCGGGTGAATTGCAGCGGGAAGTCGTTGAGCAACCGCCACAGTTCGAACCAGACCTTGACCGTATCCATCAGCACCCAGCCACGCACCTTCGCCCCCAACCGTACGGCGGGTTCGGTTGGCCATGGCGCACGATCGGGCGCCGGTGAGACGAGCACGCGGAACAGGCCGTTGGGCGATGCGGCAATATCGATGGCGCTGACCTGGCCATCGAACAGGCCGCGCGCCACCGATGGCCAGCCGCTGAACTGAATCGCCGGCCAGCCTTCGAATTCCAGACGGACTCGGCGACCGACATAGATCAGCGGAATATCGCGGCCATCG
>JBILPK010000007.1:0-52056 GCA_044373875.1 Polymorphobacter sp. | reverse complement strand
GCTGGTGCCGCTTTCGCGGTTCACTTCGCGCATGAGGTCGAACACGACGTCGGCGGATCTGGTATCGAGGTTGCCGGTCGGTTCGTCGGCGAGCACCAGGTCGGGCGCCATCGCCAGCGCGCGGGCAATGGCGACGCGCTGCTGCTCGCCGCCGGACATGTTCATGGATCTGTTGTGCGCCACCTTGGCCAGGCCGACGCGGTCCAGCAGTGCCATTGCCCGCGCCTCGATTTCGGCGCTGGCGCGATCCTTGTCGACGACCATCGGCATCATGACATTTTCGACGGCATTGAATGCCGAGATCAGGTGATGTTCCTGAAAGACAAAGCCGATGGTGTGGCCGCGCAGCCGGGTGATCTCGGCATCGTTCATTTGCGAGGTGTCCTCGCCATTGATCAGGATGCGACCCGAAGTCGGCCGATCGAGCAGGCCGACGAGATTGAGCAGCGTCGATTTTCCGGATCCCGACGGCCCCATCAACGCGAGGAACTCGCCGCGCAGCAGCTGCATGTCGATGGCGTGCAGCACCTCGGTCTGCGACGGCAGGCCGATGTTGTACGACCGGGTCACCGCGTCGAGGCGCAGGACGGGTTCCGCCGGGGATATTGCCGCTGGCCTAGCCACGGATCGCCTCCACCGGATCGAGCCGCGCCGCGCGGATGGCCGGCGCCATCGCCGACAAGATTCCGGTCAAGGGCGCCAGTACCGCCGTCGCGATGAACAATTGCCGCTCGAAGATCAGCGGGAACATCTCGGTGCCGTCGATCTGTCGCACTGCTGCGTGCCACCAGTACAGGCCCCCGACACCGACCGCGGCGCCGATCACCGCGCCGGCCAGCCCGAGCAGGCCACCCTGGATGAGGAAGACGCGCAGCACCTGGCCGCGCGTCGTGCCCATGGCGCGCAGGATGCCGATGTCCTTCGACCGCTGGATGACCGAGACGACGAGCACCGCCGCAATGCCGAACGCCACCGAAAGCGCGACAAAGACACGGATCAGGGTGTTGGACGTCTGCTGCGCCTTTACAGCGGTGAAGAACTGCGCGTTGGTGCTGATCCAGCTGTCGGCGCGCACCGGGTTGGCGGCGGCGATCCGTGCCGCCAGTGTTTCGGCGGCATAGATGTCGTGGATCGTCAGCTCGATCGTCGTCACCGCGCCGATGCGGCCGAGTAGAGATTGCGCGGTGCGCAGCGCGACATAGGCGTTGCGGCCGTTGGCGCCCTTGTTGCCCAGGTCGAACAGCGCCGAGATGCGCAGCACCACGGTGGTCCCGGTGGCGGTGCGGATGTTGAGCTTGTCACCCAGGCTTGCACCGAGATCCTTCGCGAGTTCGATGCCGATGATGATCTCGTCGCTCGCCAGTGTCGGATGGCCCGCGCTGATGAAGTCGGGAATGCGGACGATGCGGAAATAGCTGTCGGGCTCGATGCCCGAGATCGATATGGCGCGGCTGGCATCGCCGCGGATCGCCAGCGCCGATCCCGACATGGTCGGCGAAACCATGACGATCTCGGGCATCGCCTGCATCCGCGCGGCGATCTTGGGCCATTGGTCGATCGAGACGATGCGCTGCGCCGGCCGCTGGATGATGGCATCCTCGATGGTGCCGCCGCCGCCCCTGAGCGGCCGCGCCACCTGGTCGGGGGGCAGCAGCTGGATCTGCGCCGAGGACGTCAGCACGCGGTTGAGGAAGTTCGCCTGCAAGCCGGTCAGCAGCGCCGACATGAAGACGATGACGGCGACACCGATGGTGATGCCGAGGATGATGAAGGCCGTCTGCATCCGGCCTTCGCGGAGGAATCGCACGGCGGCGATCCATTCGAACGGCAGAAAGGTGTTCACGACCCGGCGGCGCGGACGCGGGCACCAGCTTTGGTTGGCGATGATGCGGGGATGACCGTTTCACCCGCCCGCAGACCCGTCTTGATTTCCGTCTGGCTGTTGCCCTGCAACCCCAGCGTCACATCCTGGCGCTGAGCCCGCCCGCCGCGCAGGACCATCACCCAGGGGTGTCCCGACAGCGCGTCGCGCACCGATTCGCCGGGCACCACCAGAACGCCATTGCGGCGCGCCACCTCGATATCGACCGACACCGTCATGTCCTGTCGCAAATAGGCCGGCGCTGAAGCGACATCGAGCTTTATCTCCATCGAGGCGCGGGCGATGTCGATCCCCGGGTTGATATAGGCGAGCGTGGCGGTGAAACGCTGGCCCGGATAAGCATCGGCCGAGGCGATGGCCGGCTGACCGATTGCCATCTTGCCGAGGTTGCGTTCGTCGATCAGCAGCACCAGCTGCGTGACACCGCCGGGCGCCAGCACCATCAGCACGCTGGCGGGGGTGACGACATTGCCCTGTTCGACATTGCGGCTGATCAGGATGCCATCGCGTGGCGCGGTGATGCGGGCATAGGCGAGGCGGGACAGTGCCGTATCGAGCCCGGCCTGTGCCTGCGCCAGTTCGGTCTGGCCGGTGACATAATCGCTGCCGCCCGGGCTGGCGGTCTGCACCTGCACGGCGGCGGTGCGCGCGGTGCTGCGGGCGACATCGAGGTTTTTCTGCGCCTCATCGAGGTAGGCCCGCGTTGCGAATCCCTTTGCGGCGAGGGCCGCGGCGCGTCCGTGGATCTGCGCCGCGCCGAGCTGGCTGGCGAGCGCCGCCCTCTGCGCGTCACGGGCGCTGGGCAGCGTCAGTTCGCGCAGCTGGCGCATATGGGCTTCGGCCTGCGCGACCGCGCCCCTGGCCCGAACCACCCCGGCGGCGAGTTCATGGGTATCGAGCACCACAAGCAATTGCCCGGCCTTCACCGCCTGGCCTTCGCGAACCGGTATTCGGGCGACGGTTCCGGTCATCTGGCTGCCGATCTCGACGCGATACGGGGTTTCGACATGGCCGCTGGCGACGACGGTTTCGACAAGATTGCCGCGCACGACCGTGTCGACCGGAACAATGGCGCCGGCCAGGGCGCGGTAGCCCTGCCAGATCGCCAGGCAGCATATTATCGCGGCCGCAAGCACCCACCATCGGTGCGTGCGCAACCAGTGCCATGGGGCATGCGTCACGCTGCCGGGCGGCGCCTGCGTCGCTGTCGAAGCCGATGCTGCGGGCATCACGGGCGTTGCCATGGCGAGTGTCGGTCCTTTGCGCGGCGGGCATGGCGTGTGCGCTTCTCTATCGTGTTGCGATGCCCGACCGACAGGTTCGGCAAATACTCAGTCCGGCACGATCACCGCGGCACGGGCACCTCGGCAGACGGGCCCGGCTTCGGCACATCACGTGGGTCTCTGCGGACGTGGGTAGTTTCCGGGGCTGTCGCGCGTCGGGTTGCGGGCCGAAAGTCGTTGGGGAAACGACAAGGACAATCTTCCATGGGCCAGCTCAGGACCACCAACCACAATCACAAGCGGGCAATCCGTCGGGCCATTGGTGCCGACGTGCGCCCGCCAATCGTTCCCGCAACAGGAAAGGCCAAGCCATGAGCACCAAGATCGACCAGTTCTGCGAAACCATGCGGGTCAACCTCAACGGCATGGAGGCCCAGCTGGAGCAGGCAAAGACCGACATCGGCAAGGCCCAGAAGGACGGCGCCGACGCCTTTGATCGCACCCTTGCCGAGGCGAAAACCGCGGTCGCAGGCCAGCGCAGCGAGGTCGAGGCCGCCGGCATCAAGGTGGGCCACTGGGTCGCCGCCCAGACCGAAGCCGGTGAGGCAATGCTCAACGAATGGAAAGACAAGCTCGGCAAGCAATGGGATCGAAGCAAACTTGAAATGCACGCCGACCGCGCCGAAGCCAGCGCCCGATCCTCGGTGATTCTGGCCCAAGCGGCGCTTGCTGACGCCAAGCTGGCGACCCTGGAAGCGATTGCGGCGCGAAAGCATGCGTCGACCGATGCAAAGTAACGCAGCCACCCTGTTCGACCCGGTCGTCGTCGGCGAGGTGCGCCTCGCCAATCGCATCGTCATGGCGCCCTTGACCCGCAACCGCGCCGGAGCGGGCCTGGTACCGGGGCCGTTCGCGGCCGAATATTATGCCCAGCGCGCCAGTGCCGGCCTGATCATCGCCGAGGCCACGCAGGTTTCGGCTCAGGCGCAAGGCTATTCCGACACGCCGGGCTGCTATACCGATGCCCAGGTGGCGGGCTGGAAGGTCGTCACCGATGCCGTCCATGCTAAGGGCGGGGTGATTTTCGTGCAACTCTGGCACTGTGGCCGCATCTCGCACACGCAGTTCCAGCAGGGCGAGCCGCCGGTCGGCCCGTCGACGCTGCGCGCCAACGCCAAGACCTTTGTCGCAGGACAAGGCTTTGTCGATGTCTCTGCGCCGCGGGCGCTGCGGCTTGACGAAATGCCCGGCATCGTCGCCGATTTTCGCCATGCCGCGCGCTGCGCCATGGCTGCCGGCTTTGACGGCGTCGAAATCCACGGTGCCCATGGCTATCTGATCGATGCCTTCCTGCGCGATGGCACGAACAAGCGCGTCGACGGTTATGGCGGCTCGATCGCCAACCGCGCCCGGCTTTTGGTGGAGGTCACCGCGGCTATCGCGGCGGAAATCGGCGGCGGCCGGACCGGCGTCCGCCTGTCGCCGGTCTCGCCCGCCGGGGATTCGACAGACAGCGATCCGCAGGCGCTTTTCGAACATGTCGTGACGGCTCTCGACAAACTCGGGCTTGGCTATATCCATGTCGTCGAGGGCGAAACCGGCGGCGCACGCAACAACCTGCCATTCGACTATGCCGCGCTGCGCCGGTGCTTCCGCGGCATCTGGATGGCCAACAACGGCTATGATCGGGCCATGGCGATCGCCGCGATCGCCAGCGGCCGCGCCGACCTCGTGTCCTTTGGCCGGCCGTTCATCGCCAATCCCGACCTTGTGCGAAGGCTCAGGGAAAATGCGCCGCTCAACGCGCTGATGGACCGGGCGACGCTGTATGGCGGCGGCGCGCATGGCTACACCGACTATCCGACACTGGATCAACCGGCCGATCGCGCCCCGGCCCAGACCGCGGCCAAGGCCTGATGGTGACGAACACGGCCGGGTCGGCGATGACCAGGCCGGCGCGGGTCGTGATCATCGGCGCCGGCCATGTCGGCGCGACATCCGCCTATGCGCTGATGCTGTGCGGTTTGTTCAGCGAGATCGTACTGATCGATTCCGACGCCGCGCTGGCAAAGGCGGAGGCCGCCGACATATCCGATGCCGGCGTGATGGCCCGGCCAGTGCGAATCTGGGCTGGTTCATACCGTGATACGACCGCCGCGACGATTGCCGTCATCACCGCCGGGGCCGAAACCCGTGGCGATGAAAGTCGGCTCGATGTTGCGGCGCGCAGTGTCGGAATCGTCAGGAGCTGTGTCCTGGCCCTGGCGGCTGCGGGGTTCGCCGGGGTCATCATCGTCGCGGCCAATCCGGTCGACCTGATGACACTGGTCGCCACGCGCCACGCCGGGCTGCCCGCAGGCCGGGTCATCGGCACAGGCACGCTGCTCGATTCCCGCCGCTTGCGCCGGATCCTGGCAACAAGGTTCGACGTCGCACCAATGGCCGTGGACGGTCTTGTGCTCGGGGAACATGGCGACAGCTCGGTCGTGGCGTTTTCCACGGTGCGAATTGGGGGACTGCCCCTGCAATCCTGGGCGCCGGCCACGACCGCTGCCGACAAAATCGCGCTGGCGATCAAGGACCGCCGGGAAGGTTATGACATCGTCGGCGGCAAGGGCTTCACCTCGTTCGGCATCGCCAGTGCCATCGTTCGTATCTGCGAAGCCGTCCAGCGTGACGAGCATATGGTGCTGCCCGTATCGTGCCGGCTGTCGGGCGAGTTCGGAATGACCGACCTGTGCCTCAGCCTGCCGTGCATCCTTGGCGCGGCCGGGATCGAGCGCGTGCTGGTGCCGGACCTCGACGCCGCGGAATTGACCGCGCTGGCGCGATCGGCGGCCGTATTGCGCACCGCCCTCGACAGGCTCGACACGCCGACGCCAGCCTGACTGCTGCGGGATCGGACGGCGTGCGCCGCGCCGGGAACGCGATTCGCGTGCCGGAGACGACTATTCGGCATCCGGGCTCAACTCAGCAGAGTCTCGCCCGCCGTCAGCGCCAGCCGGGCCAGGGCCGGCAACGATTTGGAACCGCTTTTGCGCATGATTGCGGCCCGGTGGTTCTCGACCGTGCGGCGGCTGATGCCAAGATCGGAGGCGATATTCTTGCTGGGATGCCCGGACAGGACGAGCGCCATGACCTGCCGCTGGCGCGGGGTCAACGCCTCGAAATGGTGCAGGGCCTCGCCGCGATCCGCCTCCTTGCCCGACGCCAGACGCCCGCCTGCCAAGGCGCGCATGATGCAGGCGATAAGTACCGCACCACCGACCGGCTTCGCGATGAAATCGACAGCGCCCGCCTTCATCGCTTCGACCGCAAAGCCGATATCGCTGCTGTCGGTGATCATGATGACCGGCAGCGGATCGGCGGCAGCCCCCAGTTTCTGCAGAAGTGAAAGCCCGCCAAGATCGCTTATCGCCGTATCGGCCAACAGGCAGGCGTTGTCCTGGCGACGATAGGCTCCCAGAAAGGCCGTACCGTCGGCAAACACTTCGGCGCGCAAACCATTGGCTTCGAGCAGCCGCCGAAGCGCAGACCGTGCGTGGGCATCATGGTCGACCACGAACACGCAGGCGCGATTGTCGCCGTCCACAGCGCCTTTGGTCCAGACGATCGGGGCAGGTGCTGTCGGCTGTGACGCGGATTTCGGATGAACGGCCACCGCGTCCGCATCGCCGTCCATCCGAAAAATTGCGTTTCTCAGCATCGCAACCTTCAGCGCCGCCGCCGCCTGGAGGCGATTGGCAACGACGAGTTCCTGCTCGGCAAGGCACAGCTCGGACACAGCCCGTCTCCAATGCAAACCACGGAAAGTTCAACTGGCGAGCGATCGCTGTCGGCAAGGGTTGGTGATGTTTTCGCCCGGGTGTCCATTCAACCCATTACGCCGACCGAAGTTCCGGCGGCGGCGGCGGCATCGATGTTGGCGACAATTATTGTGCCGGCGATCATCGTCAACGAAGATCGGGGACTGAAAATTTCCGCCGGGTTCAAGCCCGACGCGGCGGCGCCGACCCTTTGCGCCGGAGTCACAGCCTGTTTGCCGAAAACGCATTGGGCGTGAAGGCCGGGACCATCGGTTCCGGCGGGCCGGGAGAAATGGCCGCCATGCTTTCCAGGGCCGTGGGTGCCGATGTCTCCGTGTTCAGCCGTGCCGCCGAAATACTTGATGACGCCGCCGGGTCGGGCATTGTCGGCGATGCCGGGAAGCGACAAGTGCTCCCCGGCATCGCCGAAGGCGGACCATGCCCGCTGCCGCCGAAACGGCGTCGGCCGGGTCAATGATCGTTGGCGTGCTGGTCTGCCGGTGTGATGGGTGGCTGGACCGACCATGAAGCAGGTCGATCGCTCGTGTCGGCCGCGGCGTCGGATGCTGTCTGCTGTATCTTGCCCGGTTCGTGGTGCGCCGGCGCATAGATGGCATAGACCTGCATCGGTTCCGTCCCGGTATTGGTGATATTGTGCCAGGTGCCGGCGGGCACCAGGATGCACCACCCCTCCGATACGTCCGCCCGGAAGGTGAGCTCGTTCTTGGCAACGCCCATCTGGACCACGCCGCAGCCCGCATCCAGCCGAAGGAATTGATCGGTCTGGGGGTGCATTTCCATGCCGATGTCGCCACCGACAGGTATCGACATCAATGTGAGCTGCAGATAGCGACCACTCCACGCGACGGAACGATAGTTGCTGTTGTCCCGCGTGGCATGTTCTAGATCGAAGGATTGCGGCTGCGGCCCGATATCTTCAATAGTCATCTTGAGTTCCTTTTCAGCCAGCAGGGGTGCCTGCACCCCGGATCGGTCATGGC
Source organism: Polymorphobacter sp. (assembly GCA_044373875.1). Classification (GTDB taxonomy): domain Bacteria; phylum Pseudomonadota; class Alphaproteobacteria; order Sphingomonadales; family Sphingomonadaceae; genus Sandarakinorhabdus. The sequence goes on along the minus strand of JBILPK010000007.1, from coordinate 44,144 downwards.
GCGCTTTCGCAGCGCCGCGGATTCTCTTGCAATCAATCAGCGATGCATGGTCCTGATCGCATCGACGACGACCTGCGGGCTGTGCAGCCCCTTGTACACCGCCGGCGGTTGCTTATCGAGATTGAGCAGCGTGTAGACCGCCGTCATGGCGCATCGGACCGAATACTCGACGGTGAACACCACATCGTCGGCTTGCTCGGCATATTGCCCCATGAAGGCCAGGTTGGTCGATCCGTCGGGCACGACTTTCGGACGGTCATCAACCGTCCTGACCATGAACTGGCTGGTGATGTAGGGCATGGCGCATGGAATGCAGTTCGATGCGGCCATGATGGCATCGGTGTCGGCCTGGGCAAAGTGCAGGTGTCCGAGCACCTCCTCCAGAATCTCGGCGCCCGTGCATTCCGACATCGGCTTTTTCACATAGTCGCCTGGACGATCGTGGAACAGGCCATAGCCCCACCACACGAAGACCCCCTCGGGCTGGTCCGGAAAGAACGGCTGGTGATAGATCGAGATGGTGATCAGCCAATTGGAGTCCTTGAAGGTGATCAGGCCGCCGGCGCCGGCTGGCTGACCGCTGAATTTTTCCATCAGGTCGAAAAACAGCGGCTCCTTGACGGTGACGGTATAGGAAATCCACGATGATTCCGCGATCACGCCGTTGAACGCGGACGGATTGCCGAACTGCGGGCGTCCCTCCGCCAGCGTCTCCCACAACCGCCAGGCGCCCGATTTGCCACTGTGGTCGAAGGGCGCTGCCGCGGTCATCGAACCGAAGGTCTTGTCGGCGGTCATCGAGCCGTTGGTGACGAAAACCAGGTCGGTCGGGCCGACGTCGATGCGTTCCGCAACGCCGGCAGTGGTGATGTCCAGCCCGGTGACGGTGATCGCGTCTCTGTCCGCTGCAAAACCGAGATTTTCGACCCGGACGTGAAAGCGGAAGTCGACGTCCCGGCCTTGCAGCCACCTGACCATCGGCACGGCGAAACTGTCATACTGGTTGTACAGGCTGCGGTAGATGTCTTCCTGCGTGTCGATCGTCGAAAAATGATGGATGAAACGCTGCAGATAGCGCTTGAACTCGATGGCGCTGTGCCAGCGTTCGAAGGCGAACAACGTGCACCATTCCATCCAGAAATTCGTCTCGAAGAAATGCGCGCCGAAACAGTCGGTGATCCGCTTGCCATCGAGCAGGCGCTCCGGTTCCGCGATGATCTTGACGAGATCGATCCGGTCGCGCTCGTCAAAGCCCATCTTGTGAAAATCGGGGATGTTGCCGTCGCGATCGACGAGGCGGACCTTGTTGTGCCACGGCCATTTGGCGTTGGCCTGATCGGTTTCCTCCTTCACCGAGATGTTGGGATTGCTGATCGATGGAATCGACGCCATCACATCGAAGGTGCACTGGTACATCGCTTCGAACATCCGGCTGCCGCTCATATAATAGCCGTGCTCGGCGTCGCCATGCGCGTCGAACGCGCCGCCGAATTCGTGGCTCTCCTCCAGAATCACGATATCCTTGCCTGATATGCCGCCATCGCGAACAAGCAAGACGGCGCCTGCCAATGAGGCAATGCCACTGCCGACAAAATAATATTTACTCATAATTGAAAATCACTTTCAACATCAATCAAACTAAATAAAACTACACTTGATAAATTCATGCTGCGTATCTCTGGATAAATTTCAGCATACTTCTGTTACAATTTAAGAAAATTTCGAGTTAACAGGTCGTGGATTTTTTCTGAGGAGTTTCTTATAACAGCTAGGCAAGGGCGCTGGGCAGCTTCGGAAATTACCTATGCATGCCAATAGCCAAAGCAGCGATGGGTATACTATGGCGATGTCGACTGCCCGGAGATCGGGATCCGACCATGTCCGCATTGTGGCGCCGCTTGAAAATATATTGGCGGCGTCGGCGGCGATCGCTCCTGCCGGTTTCCGATTGCCCGGGATAACCAGCGATCGAGCGCCGGATCGTGGCGGACGCCATCAAAACCGCGCGGCCAAATGCGCGTCCGGCGCTTTCGCAAAGCTCTGTATCTGTCGCCGGTCGCGTCCTGCCGAACGCGCCAAGGCATCAGGGCCTGGGCGGACCATCACGATTGCCGGATAATCTGCGCCACTGGGAATCGCCGAGGAACGGCGAAGCGAACTTAAATTTCCCAATGATTTTGGCGCCGACTTTCGTCGCGCCGGGCGCACCACAAACGATCTGGCGCAGCGCTGCCCGAAGGCCGGTATCGGGTTCTGGGAATGGTGGTCCGGGGTGACCCCGGACCGGCTGGCTGGTGCGGCCAAGAAGACTCGAACTTCCACGGCCTTTCGGCCACAACGACCTCAACGTTGCGCGTCTACCAGTTCCGCCATGGCCGCACGACCATCATGTCCAGGATCGGATCCTGTCCGGTAGGAGGGCGCGGTTAGCAGGGGCAGCGGGCGGGCGCAAGCGAAAGACGAAAATTTGCGCGTGGATAGGAAAGAAGCAGAAAGAAAGAGCCGCGGCAAAGCCGCGGCTGACGTCGGACGGGTTCGGCGCGCAGATGCGCGCGCCGCCCCGGGTACCCGCCAAAGTATTACTTTGGCGGGTACCCGTCGCCGGCCGTGCTTGCGCCTGTCGGCGCGTAGCGCGTTGCGCTACGCGCTCGCGGCGCTGCTCAGTTATACCGCCGCAACTCGTTCTTTGCGATCGCCGCGCGATGCACCTCGTCCGGCCCGTCGGCCAGCCGCAGCGTCCGCTGCCCGGCATAGCCCGACGCCAGGCCATAATCCTGGCAAACGCCGCCGCCGCCATGCGCCTGGATGGCATGATCGTGGATGAGGCAGCTCATGTTCGGCGCGACGACCTTGATCATGGCGATCTCGTTGGCGGCGCCCTTGTTGCCGACCGTGTCCATCATGTAGGCGGCCTTGAGCGTCAGCAGGCGCGCCTGTTCGATGGCGATGCGCGAATCGGCGATGCGTTCGTGCCACAGGCTGTGTTCCGAAATCGGCTTGCCGAAGGCAACGCGCGACTTCAGCCGCTTGACCATCTTCTCCAGCGCGCGCTCGGCGGCGCCGATGCTGCGCATGCAATGGTGGATACGGCCGGGGCCGAGGCGACCCTGTGCAATTTCGAAGCCTTTGCCTTCGCCCAGGATCATGTTGCCGACGGGCACGCGGACATTGTCGAGGATCACTTCGAAATGGCCGTGCGGCGCGTCGTCATAACCAAAGACCTTCAACGGCCGCAGCTTGATGATGCCCGGCGCGTCCATGGGGACGAGGATCTGGCTCTGCTGGCTGTGGCGCGGTGCGCTCGGATCGGTCTTGCCCATCACGATGGCGATCTGGCAGCGCGGGTCACCCACGCCCGACGACCACCATTTGCGGCCGTTGACGACATATTCGTCGCCCTGGCGCACGATCGAGGTTTCGATGTTGGTGGCATCCGACGAGGCGACGGCGGGCTCGGTCATCAGGAAGGCCGAGCGCATCTCGCCGGCCATCAGCGGCTTGAGCCATTTGGCCTTCTGCTCTTCCGAGCCATAGGTGCGCAGCACTTCCATGTTGCCGGTATCGGGGGCGGAGCAGTTGAACACTTCGCTCGACCAGCCGACGCGGCCCATGATTTCGGCGAGCGGCGCATATTCGAGGTTGGTCAGGCCCGGGCCCTTCCATTCGCCGACATCATGCGCGCAGATGTTGAGGAACAGGTTCCACAACCCTTCCTTGCGCGCGATCGGCTTCAGCTCCTCGATGACCGGCAGCACTTTCCAGCGGTCACCCTCTGCGACTTCCTGTTCGTAGCGTTCCTCGTTGGGGTAGATGTGTTCGTCCATGAAGGCGCTGACGCGCTCGATCAAGGCTTTGGACTTGTCGCTGTAATCGAACATCATGGTCGTTTTCTCCTATGGCTTTCGCCGCCGTCCTGTCACGCCAGCGGCGGCAAATCCAGCGCGAAGATTGACAGGGACGCGAAAGACTTGGGACGATCGGTCAGAACAGGCGCTGGCGCGCTGGCGTGATCGCCACCCGCCGGGCATCGGCCGGAAAACCGGTGACCGTGCTGTTATATTCGGTTTCGGTGCCGGCGGGCAGGTCGCGCACCCGCGGCACGATCGTCCAGCGCAGCGCCGTGCCGGCAGGGCCCGACAAGGTAGCGCGCAGATCGGGCACGCTGGCGGCGTCGCGGCCGGTGTTGCGGATGACACCACGCACTTCGAGCAGTAAGCGTCCCGACGGCAGGCTGGTGGTGGTGGCGTTGACGCTGATCTCCAGCGGTGCCGGCGGCGCCAGCCGCGCCAGCACTGGCCCGAGCCAGGGCACCGCCAGCACATCGATTCGGCCAACCCACAACCCCGCCGCCGCGATCGACAGCGCCAGCCCGGCCAGCCCGGCCACCAGCGTGCGCAACAGCGCCGGGCGCGGCGCTTCGTCCGCCGGATCATCCGGATTTTCGCGCGCGTCGTCGTCATCCGCGACGGGCGCTGCCACCGCTTGCGCCCGCGCCGTTTCGCCGGGGCCGCCAGCATCGGACGGCAGCACCATCGGTGCCGCCACCGGCGCCGCCGCATCGGCCCAGCGCGCGCTGATCTGTTCCTGCACCGCGGCAAAGGCGGCTTCCTCATCGGCCTCGGTCACCGGCGGGCGCGGCGCCGGCGCGGGCAACACCGGCACCCAGCGATGCGCGCAGGCGGCGCATTTCAACCGCCCGCCGCGCGCCAGCACGGCATCGGGCAGCTTGTAGCGCGCATCGCAATTCGGGCAGGAAACGATCACACGGCTAGTCTAGCCGGTCCTTGCAACAAAGGGAATCGGCCTCGCATGGCAAATGCGCCGATCGGCAACGCGTGCCTCGCGTCCTGCCTCGCGGCTTGCCTCGCGCGCGCGGGTCGGCGATAGCGACGTGATGCACGATATCAAGCTTGTCCGCACTGATCCTGCCGGTTTCGACGCTGCCCTGGCGCGGCGCGGGGTCGTTTCGGCCTCGTCGGCGCTGCTCGCCGCCGATGCCCGACTGCGCGGCATCCAGACCGAATTGCAGGCGGCGCTGGCGCGGCGCAACGAGGCATCGCGCGATATCGGCCTCGCCAAGGCCAAGCGCGACGACGCCACCGCCGACGCGCTGATGGCGGTGGTCGCGGGGTTGAAGGAACGCATCCCCGGGCTCGAGGCCGATGAACGCGAGGCGCAGGCCGCCGTTGCCGATCTCGCCGCCGTGCTGCCCAATGCCCCCGCCGCCGATGTGCCCGATGGCCCCGACGAGACGGGCAATACCGTCGTCAAGACGGTCGGCACCCCGCCGGCCTTCGATTTCACGCCGCTCGAACATGATGCCGTCGCGGCGCGACTCGGCTATGATCCCGAAGCGGCTGCCCGCATCGCCGGGGCGCGTTTTGCCGTGCTGCGCGGTCCGCTCGCCCGGCTGCACCGCGCACTCGGCCAGTACATGATCGATGTGCAGACCAGCCGCCACGGCTATGCCGAAACCGCGGTGCCGCTGCTCGTCAACCGCGATGCCGCCTTCGGCACCGGACAATTGCCCAAGTTCGAGGAAGATCTGTTCAAGACCACCGACGGGCGTTACCTGATCCCCACAGCCGAAGTGTCGCTGACCAATCTGGTGCGCGAATCGATCCTCGATGAAGAATCGCTGCCGCTGCGGCTGACCGCGCTGACCCCGTGCTTCCGTTCCGAAGCCGGCAGCGCCGGGCGCGACACCAAGGGGCTGATTCGCCAGCACCAGTTCGAGAAATGCGAACTGGTCAGCATCTGCACCGCCGAACAGGCCAAGGCCGAGCACGCCTATATGGTCGCTTCGGCCGAAGCGATCCTTGAAGCGCTGGGCCTGCCGTATCGCCGCATGCTGCTGTGCACCGGCGACATGGGCTTTACCGCGCGGCGGACCTTCGACCTCGAAGTCTGGCTGCCCGGCCAGGATTGTTATCGCGAGATCAGCAGCATTTCCGATTGCGGCGATTTCCAGGGGCGGCGCATGAACGCCCGCTTCCGCACCCGCGGCGAAAAGGGCACCAAGGGCTTCGTCAACACCCTCAACGGCTCGGGGCTGGCGGTCGGTCGCACGTTGGTGGCGGTGATCGAGAATTACCAGCGCGCCGATGGTTCTGTACGGATTCCGGATGTGCTCCACCCCTACATGGGCGGCATCACCGAGTTGGCACCCGCCTGAGCTGCCGCCCCGGGCTTGACCCTGGGCCCCGTTTCTCTCTCGTTTCGGCAGAAAAGCCGGGTCCCGGGTCAAGCCCGGGATGACACAAGGAACAAAATCGCATGCGCATCCTGGTCACCAATGACGACGGCATTTCCGCCCCCGGGCTGGTCGCGCTCGAAGCAATTGCAGCGGAACTGTCCGACGATGTCTGGGTCGTCGCCCCGGCCGAGGAACAATCGGGCGCCGGGCACAGCCTGACGCTGTCGAAGCCGGTGCGGCTGCGCGAAATTTCGCCCAAACGTTATGCGGTACAGGGCACGCCGACCGATTGCGTCATGCTGGCGCTCGGCGCGGTGATGCAGGACAACAAGCCCGATCTCATCCTGTCGGGCGTCAACCGCGGCGGCAACCTCGCCGAGGATGTCACCTATTCGGGCACCGTCTCGGCGGCGATGGAGGGCTGCCTTGCCGGCATCCGGTCGATCGCGCTGTCGCAGGTGATGGCCGATTACGCCATGGGCAAGGAAGATTTCACCACGGCAACGACGCATGGTGCCGCGATCATTCGCCAAGTCCAGTCGATCGACTGGCCGGCGGGCGTGCTGATCAACATCAATTTCCCGCCGGTCGCCGCCGACAAGGTGGCCGGCGTGCGGGTCACCGAACAGGGCTTTCGCGATTACGGCAACATCCACCTCGTCGAACGCATCGATCCGCGCGGCTTTCCCTATTACTGGCATGGCTTCGGCAAGGAAAAGCTCGTCCCCGGCCATGATACCGACCTGAAGGCGATGCACGAGGCGTGCATCTCGGTAACCCCGCTGCATCTCGACATGACGCATTATGCGACGATGGCGGCGCTTAAAGCTGCACTGGCGCCGCTCGCCGAAGCGTAGCGGCGCCAGGCGCCAGAGGAGCGGGCTCGGCGGGTGCCGGGCGCCCTCGCGATCCGGTCAGCCGGGAAGCTTGCTGCCCTGATGTTGCAAAGCTAACCGCTCCGCCCCCGAGTCGCGCGTGACGCGCGTCACGGCACTGGCCAATTTCGCGTTCTCGACCTAGTAAGGTGGCATGGCGGCGGCGACGGGCGCGATCGATATCGAAACGGTGGTGCAGGCGAGCTTTGCCTGCCCGCCCGGCATTGCCGCCGGTATTGCCGGCAAGGCGCGGCTGCGCCGTCACGCCGCGCGCGCGACGATCCTGTGGCAGGGGGAGCGCGCCAGCGAGGTATTCCTGCTGCTCGCCGGGGAGGCGCATGCGCTGTTCGCCGCCGCCAATGGCCAGGAAATGCGGCTGCACGTCCACCAGCCCGGCGATCTGTTCGGCGAAGCCGGGGTGTTGACCGGAGAAGCCGCGGGCGAAAGCGTTGTCGCAGTGTGCGACAGCGCGACGGCGGCGTTCGGCAGCGGCGATTTCGTGCTGCTCGTCGAAACCCATGCCTGCATCGGGCTGGCGCTGTCGCGGCGGCTGATCGCGCGCCAGGCTGCCATGACGCGGCGGTTGACCGAACAATCGATCCTGTCGGCGACCGGGCGGATCTGTGCCGAACTGGCGCGGCAGGGCCGGGCGGGCAACGGGCGAATCGCGCCGGTACCGGTCCTCAGCGATCTCGCCCGCGAGTTGCAGACGACGCGCGAAACAGTGTCGCGCACGCTGGGCGACCTCAAGCGGCGCGGCATCATCCGCCAGGATGGCGACGCGCTGGTCCTGGTGGCGGCGCGGATGCTCGACGATCTGGTGGTGTGAGACCATCCCTCCACGACGGGGAGGCGGCCCTCAGTTCTTCAGCGCATACAGCCGCAAATCGCGCCCGTCTGCGGCTTCCCCCGCCGCGTCGCCGACATATTCGCTGCGCAGTTCCGGGGTGCGCGCCAGCACGCCGGCGATGAAGTCTTCCGACACGAAGGTCGCGCCGATGCTGGTCAGTTGCGTCAGCCGGCTGGCGCGCGCCGCCTGCTCGCCAAAGGGCTGGACGCTGCCGCTGAACGGGTCGGCCAGCGTCGCGGTCGCGGCATAATGGCCGCCGATGCGCACGCCGGGGGCGGCGGCATGGATGCGGCTGGCGGCACCGGCCGCGACGACCGGATCGGCATAGGCGACCTGCACGCCGGTTGCCGTCATCCGCGCCGCAAAGGCCGGCGGCAGTACGGCGGCGATGCGCGCGATCGATGCGCTTTCCTCGGGATCGTCGAGGCGGACATCGAGCAGCGCCAGCGGTTGCAGCGCCGATGCCGTCGGCGCTGCGCGCATGGCCGGGGCGGGCGCCGCCCCCGGCCAGTCGAGCACGATCTGGCGGCGGCCGCTGGCAACCCAGATGCCGGCGTCGCGCGCGGTATTGTCGCCGGCGTCACCGACCAGCAATTGCACGGCTTCGCTCGCCAGGCTGGCGGCAGCGTGGGCAGCGCGACCCATGGCGATCTCGCTGGCAAAGGCGATCAGCCCGGCGGTCGGCATTTCGGCATCGGGGGTGGCGACATGCAGGCTGGCGGCGCTGGCGAGCAGGGCTTCGAACCGGTCGATCCAGCCGTCTCCCCAGGGCGCCACCGACGCGCTGACAAAGGCCGGCACCGATACCGGCAGCACGATATGCAGAGCGGCACCGCACGCCCGCAGCGTTTCGGCGACGATGATGTCTGCGCCGGCGGCCAGCGCGCCGTGCCCGGCGCCGATCTTGAGCCCGTCGATGGTGGTGGCCAGCGCGGCGTGCAGCGCGGTAAGCCGCGCGGCGTCGTCGATCGCCCCCATCCGCCCGGCGAAATGCAGCGTGCGCGGCGGCCGCAGTGGATCGAGCCAGCCGGCGTCGCCGCGCTGTTCGGCGATGATCAGCGCGAACTGGCGCAGCGTCACGGCATGGTCTTCATGCGCCCCGGGCGCCTGCGCCACCGCCGCACCGAGCGCGGCGCGCGCGTCGTCGGTGCGGCCGAGCAGCAACAACGCCTCGGCGCGGGTGGCGCCGCGGTAATAGGGCGTTTCGCCATCGGGGCCGCCACTATCCTGGCGCGCCAGCGTGGCGGTGGCGAGCGCCCGCGCCCGGTCGCCGTCGCCGCCGAGCAGCGACAGCGTGGCGGCGTTGATCATCGGATAGGTGCTGTCCTCGATCGTCGCCGCCCGGGCATAGGCCTGGGCCGCCTCGCTGTAGAGCCGGCGCCGGTCGGGCCCGGTGGCGAGGCGGGCACGATCCTTGAGCAACCGGCCGCGCACCGTCAGCGCGGCGGGATCGTCGGGCGCGAAGCCGCCCGATTCGAGCCGCGACCAGGCGAGCTCGTACGCCCCCGAGCGCGCCAGCATGGTGATGGCGACGAGCGAGGCCGGCGGCGTCAAGCGCGCGGTCCTGTTGCCGGGGCGGTGCCGGTCACCCGTTCGGCCCCTTGTTTTCGCCGGTCGGGTCGATGACGACGACCGAGCGTCCGTCTCTCGCCTGCCGCCCGGCGATCGGCACGGCGAGATAGATGTTGAAGCCGAACGGGCTGCGCGCCTTTGCCGGCAGGGGCTTGTCGCTGCCGGTTTCCTTGCAGAAATTGATGCAGCGCACCGCGTTGCTGCCCGCCACCTGGATCATTTCGGCGTTGAAGAATGACCAGTTCGGCTGCTTCTTGGTGGCCACGGGCTTGCCGTCGATCATTTCTTCCTTTTCGTGGAAAAACACGAACGGATCATAGCTGGCATAGGCATCTTCGCCGCAGAATTTCCACCCCGGCACGTCGATGACCAGCGTGTAATAGGAGGCTTCGTCGAAAACGAGGCCATCGAGCGAGCTGGACACCAGCCTGGCATCGCCCGTGGGGGCACCGCCACGCGCCAGGCCGAGCAGCACGGCTTCGGTCTGCGGGATGCTGCCGGTGATCGACATCTTCCAGGTGCTGGCGCGCAGCTCGAGATCCCGGGTCAACGATACCGCGGTGAGTGTCAGCAGCAGCGGCGCCGGAAACTTGCCGCCGAGCGGTTTTTGCGTGCGGATCGACTTTCCATAGGGTTGCGGCACGCCGGATTGTGGTGTGGCGGGTTGTGGTGTGCCGGGGGTTTCCATGGGCATCAGCGGGTTCCTGTCGGGGATGTGGCTCGCGTCGGGTGTCGGTTGTGGCGGTTCGGCGCCGGCATGGCGAGCATCGAATCGATGAGCGCGAGCAGGTCGCGGCCATCCTTTTCGGCCGGCACGGCACCGTCCGAGCCGATAAGCCCGGCGCGTGCAGCATGCAGCAACTCGACGACCGCGGCGCGATCATCGAGGTCCAGCCGGGCGCGATCGAGCGCGATGTGCGCCGCCTGTTCGCGCCACATCATGTTCGCCGGATCAAGCGTCACCAGCGCGGCGATGCCGGCGGCGGCGCCGGCCAGCGTCGTGGCGGCGCGGCGGCGGTCGCCGCTGGCGATATCGATCAGCGCCACTGCGCGGTCGCTAACGATGATCGCAAAGGCATAGCGGCGGTTCTGCGGATCGTCGGCGAGCAATTCGATCTTGAGCGCCCGGTCGATCAGCCGGTTCCGGCGCGCCGCGGCAAGGTCGCCGGTGGCAAAACAGGCATCGGCAAGCCAAGCATGGGCGTTGGCGGTTTCGAAACGCAATCCGGCATTTCCCGGCTGCTGGCGCAGCGCCGCGGCAAAGGCGGTCGTGGCGGCGGTGAAGGCGGTGATGGCGCGCGCCGGCCGGCGAAAGCCGTTGAGTTCGAGTACGCCGAGATTGTTTTCGGCATAGGCGATTTCGGCCAGTGCCCGGGCGCTACCCGGCTCCAGCGCCAGCAGCGCCTGTGCCGCGGCGCGATAGCGGCCATAGGCGATCGCGGCAGCATCGAAATTGCCCGCCAGCTCATCGACATGGCCGCGCCAGTAATCGCTTTGGGCGTCGGCGAAGATACGATCGGGGTTGCCCGGATCGGCAAGGCGCAGCGCCACGGTAACGCGCTTGGCCTCGGCATAATTGCGGCGCGCGGCGGCAAGATCGCCCAGCCGTTCATTGTCCGCCCCCATCGCCAGCAGGATCCGGGCGCGGCGTTCGAGCGAAACGGGTCCGAGCTGGTCGAGCGCCTGGCCGCTGTAATAGGCCATGGCGCGGGCATTGGTGCTGGTCATCGCGTCCAGCCGCCCGACGCCTTTCAGGCGATCCCGCAAATCGGTCAGCATGAACTCGACAAGCCCTTCCGCTTCGGCGCGTTGCCGGACAGCCTCGGCACGAGCGCGCAAGGCAAAGGCCGTCAACAGCGCCATCACTAGCATCGCGATGACGGCGGCCACCGTGATGGCCGTCACGCGGCGCAGCCGGCGCTGGGCATCGCGCTGCACCAGCGCATCGAGATCGACCCCCGCCACCCCGGCGACGATCTTGAGCAGCGCCAGCCGCTTGCCATCGCCGGCCTTGCGGAAATCGGCGGCGAGCGGTTCGATCGGCGAGCCATCGGCCAGCCGGCGCAGCGCCGCCGGAAAGGCCGCATCGGGTTCGCCGGCGAACAGCGCCGCCAGGATCGGCCGATCCGGATGGGCGGCGCGAAACAGCGCGATTTCCTGTTCGACATAACGCGACGCCGCCGCCGCCGGGGTGCACAGCACCACCAGGCAGCCCGACGCCTGCAACGCTGCGGATACTTCCGCCGTCAGGTCGTTCGCTGCCGGCAGGTCCTCGCGGTCCTTGAAGATCGGGTCGAGCCCGGCGGGTATCTCACCGCGCGGCCCGGGCCGACCGACCAGCCGTGACGGCAGCCGATAGGTTTCCAGCGCCCGGTGCAGCCAGCGGGCGGCGTCACGGTCGGCATGGGAATAGCTGATGAACGCGCGATACTGTCGCTGCGCCTGCGCCGCCTGCACGCCTTTTCCCCCGTTCGCCGTCGCCCCCCGTCCGAACGGCCACCCGAACGCAAAAGTGCCGGTTTGTCCGCCGCTTGGCAAGCAATTGCGCGAGCGTGATCGTCGTCACGCCGGGCGCTGGCAAGATTTTGTTAGCAACTGGCCCGGGCGGTGCCGAAACGCCGCGATCGAGGAGGCCGATGATGTTGCACAGCCATGAAACCCTTGTCCCGGACACGGCCGCGGCGCCGGTCCTGCCCTGGCCCCACGCCGCCATACCGGTGCGCGATTGCCAGGATGCCGGCATCCTGTTCGATGTCACCGCGATGGCGCTGGCCGGCGATCCCGAACCGAGCGGCGCACTCGCCATGCTCGCCGCCGGCCTCCGCGTCGCGCGGTCGTGCATGTCGCGCGACGCCTGGCAGGCCTTTTGCGCCGAACTGCGCGCCCACCCGCTCGGCGCGCTGCTGCGCGAAGATCCGGTAACGGCGCGCTCGGCGGCGCGGCTGCGCGGCCATGCCGGCGATGCGGTGATGCTCGACATGATCTATCGCGAGCCCCTCCTTGCCGAAGCGCTGGCGGCAACCACCCCGCTCGGCCGCCGGATCAATGCGGTGACCATGGTGTCACCGGTCACAAACGCGCTGCGCGAACGCCGCGCCCTGCTGGCGCATCATGTCGACACGACCGCCGCGAGCGGCCGTGCCGTGGTGTTCGCCATTGCCGCCGGCCATCTGCGCGAAGCAGAGGATTCGCAGGCCTTTCGCAACGGCCGCATCGCGCGCTGGGTGGCGCTCGACCCGGATCTGGAAAGCTGCGCCGAAATCACCCGACGGCTCGGCGATCGCATCGAAACCATCCCGCAATCGATCAGCGCCATCCTGAAGGGCGAAGTGCGCATCGAAAAGGTCGATCTCGCCTATGCTGCCGGCCTGTACGATTACCTGCCGACCGCGATCGCCATCAAGCTGACCCGCCGCGTGGTGGCCATGCTGCGGCCGGGCGGGCGCTATCTGTTCACCAATTATGCCACCGGCATCTGGGACGCCGGCTATATGGAATCGGCGATGGACTGGAACCTGATCCTGCGCAGCCCCGCCGACATGGCACAGATCGCCGCCGGCGTTACCGGGGTGACCGCGCGGCACTGGTCGGGCGTGCATGGCGCGGTGCATTATTGCGAACTGATCCGCGAATGACCACCGGGCCGGCGGCGGCGCCGGGGCGCATTCGGGCCGCGCTGCACCCGGCGCTGCGCTGGCCTGGGCGCAGGGGCTGCAGGCACCGGGGTTCGTGACCAATCGCCGGCTGGCGGTCCTCGATCGCAGCAACGCCGAACTCGTCGCCGCCACGCTGGCGGCCTGTGCGCGCCGCAGCGGCAATATCGTCAAGGCGTTCAGCCATGACGATAGGGTGATCGATACCGCCGATGATGTGGTGCGGCTGGTCACGCTGTGATGCCGGCGCGCGGCGACCGGAGGGCCGGCAATAACCAAGCGATGGCCTGCCCGCCGTTGATCATCATCGCGCAGCAAAAAAGGCCGGGTGCGATGCACCCGGCCCCTGTTGTTTGTCCTGCGACCGAAGCCGCAGGGCCGATCTGCCTCAGGCGGCGACGCTGGCGCGGCGGCTGCGGCGACGTGCCGAGACACCGACCATACCGAAGCCGGCGATCATGAGCATCCAACTGGCGGCTTCCGGAACGGCGGTAACCAGCGGTGCGGGATCCGACGAGAAGCTGCCAGTGGCAAGTGTACGGAAGGTACGGAGCGCCTTGTTGCCGCCCGACGTGGAACGGAAGATCGTCGGGGAGATCGACGTGAAGCCCATCGAATAATCACGGTCCACGGTGTTCGTGAAATCGAGGATATCCGATGAATAGACCAAGGTACCGTCTCCCGAGTTGCCGGAGAATGAACCCGAAGAGCCCGACCCAAAGATCGTCCCACTCGTGAAAGTGCCCGTGAGGAGATTGGTGCCAACCCCATACACTACGTTGTTCACGGTGACGGACTGTGTGCTCGTAAAGGAGAACGAACCTGTCGGGATATTCTGGATGCGGAACGTGCCGCTTGCGGTCGCTGCGTTACCCGAAGCGACCGTTATGTTCATGAAGAAATTCGCAGCAACCGGCCCGAGCGAGGCCAGAACAGGCTGAAGAAATGCAAACGTGACCGCAACGTTGCCCGGCGCAGTGCTGGTGGCGGTCGATGTCGAGTACAGGAAACCACCGGTGCCGTTCGACGTGTTGTTGACAGCCGAGTTGCTGGCAACGCCGTTGTTGACCCACCGAACGTTTGATGCCGAGCCTACCGCAGAAAACTGAGCGAACGTGGTGATGACAGCGTTTGCCGGAGCGACAGCAACGATGGTCGAGGCGGCGACGGCACCGATGGCGATGATCTTCTTGAGGTTCATGTCTATGCTCCCTGAAATTCCGCCGGACACACCTTTCGATGATCCCCGGCAACGTCGGCTTGCGGCCTTCGTGCATCGTTCGGCAAGAAGCGTGCCAACGCCTGAAGAGAGCTTAAACAGATGAAAAACATTAATTAATTATTTGGCAACAACTCAAGGACTGTAAAAATTCCCGACACTTTATCGGGTGGCGAAACGAGTCTGCCAGTTTACCGATGACGGTCGGCCACTGGTCGCAAGCGATTCAATCCCCTACACAATTGCCGCGATGACGACGCTACCCCGCCCGCTTCGGTTCCTGCCCGTGCTGCTGCCCCTGGCGGCGCTGGCGGCATGCGTATCGGCCGATCGACGGGCGCCCGTGCCGCCGGCCAAAGTCGCGGTCGTCGCGCCGCGCCCGCCGGCAAAGCCAGCTTGGCAGGCGCGGCGCGTCGTCACCGATGCCGCAACCGTCGCCGGCGGCCGCCTGCATACCGTCAAGCCTGGCGAAACGGGCATTGCCATCGCGCGAGCCTATGGCGTCGAATGGAACAAGGTTGCCGCCGCCAACCGCCTGTCGCCGCCCTATGTCCTCGAAGTAGGCGATCGGCTGTTGCTGCCGACGGCGAAACAGGTCGCGGCGATGAGCGTCGAGGACCGCGCCCGCGCCTTTTCGCTGCAGATCGACGATATCATCACCGGCGGCGAGCCGGCGGCGCCGCGGACGCCGGCAACCAAGCCAATGGTCGCCAAGGCGCCGGCGCGTCCGGCACCGCGCCCGCCATCGCGTCCGGCCGTCGTCGCCCCGCTGCCGGTGCTGGCCGGGGAGGCGCCGCGCTTCGCCTGGCCGGTCGACGGCCGCATCCTGTCGGGTTTCGGCGCCAAGCCGGGCGGGCGCTTCAACGATGGCGTCAATTTGAAAGCGTCTGCCGGCGCGCCGGTGCGCGCGGCGGGGGATGGCGTCGTCGCCTATGCCGGCGATGCGATTCCGGGCTTCGGCAACCTGTTGCTCATCAAGCACGCCGGCGGCTGGGTGAGCGCCTATGGCCATAATGATGCGCTGCTGGTGGCGCGCGGCACCCGCATCGCACGCGGTGATATTGTCGCCCGCGCCGGGGCCACCGGATCGGTGGCCGAACCGCAATTGCATTTCGAATTGCGCAAGGGGCGCACGCCGGTCGATCCGGCCAAGGTCATCGGCGGGCGCTGACGGGTGACAGGTTGCGCGTCCTCGCGTATGGCGCGGCGATGACATTGACACTCGATACCGCCCCGACACTCGCTTTGGCGCAAGCGCCAAGAGTCGGCATGGTTTCACTCGGTTGCCCCAAGGCGCTGGTCGATTCCGAACGGATCCTCACGCAATTGCGCGCCGATGGCTATGCGCTGTCGGGGGATTATGCCGGCGCCGATGTGGTGATCGTCAACACCTGCGGCTTTCTCGACAGCGCCAAGGCCGAAAGCCTCGACGCCATCGGCGAGGCCATGGCCGAAAATGGCAAGGTCATCGTCACGGGCTGCATGGGGCACGAGGCCGACAGCATCCGGGCGCGCTTTCCCGATGTGCTCGCCGTCACCGGGCCGCAGCAATATGACGACGTCGTCAATGCCGTGCGCGCCGCGGCGCCGCCGGTGAAAAGCGCCTATCTCGACCTCATTCCCGACGCGGGTTTGAAGCTGACGCCGCGCCACTACAGCTATCTCAAGATTTCCGAAGGCTGCGACCATCGCTGCGCCTTCTGCATCATCCCGTCGCTGCGCGGCGATCTCGCCAGCCGGCCGCCGGCGGCGATCCTGCGCGAGGCGGCGGCGCTGGTGAAGGGCGGCGCGAAGGAGCTGCTCGTCATCGCGCAGGATACCTCGGCCTATGGAGTCGACCTGCGCCATGCCGTATCGTCGCTCGGCGGCCGCGAGCTGCGCGCCCACATCACCGATCTGGCGCGCGAACTGGGTATGCTCGGCGCCTGGGTGCGGCTGCACTACATCTACCCCTATCCGCACGTCGACCAGCTGATCGGGCTGATGGCCGAAGGTCTGGTGCTGCCCTATCTCGATATCCCGTTCCAGCACGCCAGCCCGTCGGTGCTGCGCGCCATGCGTCGGCCGGCGAACGACGCCAAGGTGCTCGATCGCATCCGCAAGTGGCGCGGGGTGGTGCCCGACCTGGCGCTGCGCAGCACCTTCGTCGTCGGCTTCCCGGGCGAGACCGAGGCCGATTTCCAGTATCTGCTCGATTGGCTCGGCGAAGCGCAGATCGATCGCGCCGGTTGCTTCAAATATGAAGCCGTCGAAGGCGCCGCCGCCAACGCCCTGCCCGGCGCCGTGCCCGAAGACGTCAAGGAAGAACGCTGGCACCGCTTCATGGCAGCGCAATCGGCGATCTCGGAACAGCGCCTGGCGATGAAGGTGGGCCGCAACATCGACGTGCTGATCGACGCGGTGGATGATGAAGGCGGCGCCAGCGGGCGCAGCAAGTACGACGCCCCCGAAATCGACGGCGAAGTCCATCTGCGCGATGCCGGCGGCGTGAGCGTTGGTGACATCATCCGCGTCCGCATCGAGGAATCGGACGAAGCCGACCTGTTCGGCGTGCCGGTGTGAGGGCACGGCCAAGACAGGCTATTGTTTGAAAAGCCTCCGGCGGCTGGGGCCATTGGCCCCAGACCCCTTTTGCTGCTTTGGTGTTGCGCACCGAATGTTGTGGCGCGAATGGTGTGATGGGGTCTGGGGCTGATGGCCCCAGCCGCCGGAGGCTCTGCTGCTGCCTGCATGAAATCGTCGCTGGCGGGTGACGACAGGCCCTCGCATCCGCTACACCTATTGTCATGACCGATTTCGCCCCGCTGCTGATCGCCGATGACGGCGCCCCTGCCACATCTTTGACCCTGCTCACCGCCGCCGGTTTCGACGACTGGCTGCGCGGGCAGAGCGAGCGGACGCGGGCCTTTGTCGCGGCGCAGGGCTTTGCCGCGGCACCCGACAGCGTCGCACTGCTGCCCGGCGATGCGCCGGGGGACTGGTCGGCGCTGGCGGGCGTCGAGGCGGTGCTCGGGCCGTGGAGCCTGGCAGCTGCCGCTGCGAAACTGCCAACGGGGCGCTATCGTGCGTCGCAGCCGATCGGGCCGGCGCTGCTCGGCTGGCTGCTCGCCCAGCACCGCTTCACGCGGTACAAGAAGGCCGGCGGCGACATTGGCCCGCGCGTGCTGCTGAGCAGCGAGCCGGCGGCGGTGTCGGAGGCGGTGAAGTTGGCCGAAGCGACGGCACTGGTGCGCGATCTCGTCGATACGCCGGCGGCCGACCTGGGGCCGGGGGAACTTGCCGAGGCGGTGGCGGTGCAGGCGCGGGCCTTTGGCGCGAGCTGCACTGTCATCAAGGGCGAGGCGTTGCTCGATGCCAATTTCCCCGCCATTCATGCCGTCGGCCGGGCGGCGTCGCGGGCGCCGCGGCTGATCGACCTGAGCTGGGGCGATGCCGGCCACCCGAAGCTGACCATCATCGGCAAGGGGGTCACCTTCGATTCGGGCGGGCTCAACCTCAAGCCCGGCGGCAGCATGGCATTGATGAAGAAGGACATGGGCGGCGCCGCGCATGCGCTGGCGCTGGCGCGGCTGGTGATGCAGGCGAACCTGCCGGTGCGGCTGCGGCTGATCATCCCGGCGGTGGAGAACAGCATCTCGGGCGATGCCATGCGGCCGGGCGATGTGCTCGCCAGCCGGGCGGGCAAGAGCATCGAAGTCACCAACACCGATGCCGAAGGGCGGTTGGTGCTTGCCGATGCGCTGGCGCTGGCCGGCGAGGACAAGCCCGAACTGATGATCGATTTCGCGACATTGACCGGGGCGGCGCGGGTGGCGCTGGGGCCGCAATTGCCCGCCTTCTTCGCCAATGACGAGGCGCTGGCCGCCGATTATGCCGTGGCGGCGGACGCGGCAGGCGACCCCTTGTGGCGACTGCCGCTGTGGCCGGGCTATCGCGACATGCTCAAATCGAGCCTCGCCGATCTTAATAATTCGCCCGACGGCGGCTTTGCCGGGGCGATCACCGCGGCGCTGTTCCTCGAAGCGTTCGTGGTGCCGGGCATCGCCTGGGCGCATTTCGATACCTTTGCCTGGAACACGGCGGCGCGTCCCGGCCGGCCGCGCGGCGGCGAGGCGATGGGACTGCGCGCCTCGTTCGCGCTCATCCGCCAGCGGTTCGGCCGGGCGTGATACCGGCCGGGGCAGCGCGGCTGGCGGGGGTGCGGCCGCGGCTCGACCCGCGCCGCTGGATCGCGCGGCCCGACCTGGTCGAGATCGACCTTGCCGGCCAGGTCGCGGCGGCGCGCTATGTCGCGCCGCTGGCGATGCAGGCGAGCGTGCCGCGCACCGCGATGCGCAAGGCGGGCGATGCCGGCAGCGTTGCGGTCAGCGAGTTGCTGGCGGGCGAGGACTTCGATCTGTTCGAGATCGTCGACGGCTGGGCCTATGGGCGCAGCGTCGCCGATGCCTATGTCGGCTGGGTGCGCGCCGAGGCGCTGGCGCCGCGCGAGGCTGCGGCGCTGGTGATGGTGACGGCGCGGGTGGCGCCGGTGTTCGCCGCGGCCGATATCAAGGCGCCGGTGGTCATGGAACTGCCCTTCGGCGCGCGTGTGGCGGGTGCGGGGGCGGCGGGCGAACGCTTTTTCGCCTGCGCTGCGGGGTTCATCCACAATCGCCATCTCGAAGCCGCGCCGGCAACGCCGATCGACGTGGCGCGGCTGTTCACCGGTGCGCCCTATCTGTGGGGCGGGCGCACGCCGCTGGGGGTCGATTGTTCGGGGCTGGTGCAGGCGGCACTGGCGGCGTGCGGGGTGGCGACACCGCGCGATTCGGACCAGCAGCTGGGCGGGTTGGGCGTGGCGGTGGATTTCGAGGCGCGCGACGCCGGCGACCTGGTGTTCTTTCCCGGCCATGTCGGGATATTGGCGACACGCGATCGCCTGCTCCACGCCAATGCCCACTGGATGGCGACGGTGGAAGAGCCGCTCGCCGATGTCATCGCGCGGCTGCATGCGGCGGGGGTGGCCGAGCCGGTGACCGGGGTGCGGCGGATTTGAAAACTCCCTCCCCCGTAGCCGCAGGCGACGCCTTCGCGTCAACGGGAGGGAGGGAGGCGGTTCGCTCTTATTTCGGCTTGACGAACTTCAGCGTCATGCGGTCGCTTTCGCCGATCGCCATGTACTTCGCCTTGTCGGTTTCACCTTCGGCGAAATTCGGCGGCAGCGTCCAGACGCCCTTGGGGTAATCCTTGGTATCCTTAGCATTGGCGTTGATTTCCGACGCGGCGACGAGCTTGAAGCCGGCGTCTTCGGCCAGTTTCTTGACGTAGGACATCTTCATGTAGCCGCTCGACGTCATCAGCGCGTCGGGCTTGTCCTCGGGCAGCCGGTGTTCGACGATGCCGAGCGTGCCGCCGGGCTTCAATGCGGCAAAGAACGCCTTGAAGGCATCGGGGGCAAAGCCGCTCATGTGCCAGTTATGGACGTTGCGAAAGCTCAGCACCGCATCGGCGCTGGCGGCGGGCGCAATGTCCATGACCGTCTTGGTGAAGATGCTCAGCTTGGTCGAGCCATAAACGGCGGGGTTGGCATCGAGCTTGGCCTTGAAGGCCTGCACCGCGGCGGCGGCGCGTTCGCTGGCCGCCGGGTTGCCGCCGGCGGCATACAGCGTGCCCTTGTCGCGCAGATAGGGGGCGAGCACTTCGGTGTACCAGCCGCCCGACGGGGAGATTTCCACCACCGTCATGTCCGGCTTGATGCCGAAGAAAGCCAGCGTCTGCGCCGGGTGGCGATAGGCGTCGCGCGCCTTGTTGGCGTCCGACCGGTGCGCGCCGGCGAGCGCGGCATCGAGCGGGGCGGCAACAGCGGGGGCAGCGAGCGCCGCGATGGCGGTGAGGGCGAACAGCGACTGGCGCAACATGGGGCGTTTCTCCGGGGCTTGCCGCAAGTCTGGCGGCTTGGCTTCGTCTGGTCACTCGATTAGCGCGTTGCAATGGACTCGCAAAACACAATCGCGCTGCTGGCGGGCGGAATCCTGCTGACCCTTGCTGCCAGTCTGGGCGATCTTGCCCGGCGCCGCGCGCCGCTCGCCTGGCACGCCTATATACCGTGGCACGCGATGATCTTTGCCGGCATGGCGGCGGCGCTGTTCGCCAGCGTGCATCTCTATGGGATGGCGCGCGCCGGCGGGTTGTGAACCGCCATTAGCCTCAATACCGCTTCACCATCAATTCGCTGGCATGGCCGGCCGCTGCCGCCGTTCTCCCTGGTCTCGACCACAAGGGAAAGCCTGTCGTGTTGTTGCGTTGCTTATGCGTATCCGCGCTCACTGTCGCGCCGGCGGCGGCAGTCACCGTCACCGTCACCAGCCTGCGCGGTTCTCCCGATCCGGGGCTGGCGCGGGAGGAAACCCTTGCCGCCGGATTCGACCGAGCCAATGCCGCCGGCGTCACCGATACCAGCCGGGGGGCGGTCATCACTGCCGCCGGCTCGATCGGCGGGGTGCGGGGCCGCGCCGGCCGGCATCGGCGACAGCGCCTATCGCTCGATCGGCGAGGCCGGGGAAAACGTCTTCGATTTCGCCGACTGGTCGCGGGGGCGCGGGCTGGAAAGCTTCAGCGTCTATTGGGGGTCGGTCGACAGCGATAATTTCATCGATTTCCTCGATGCTGGCGGGCATCGCGTCGCCGGTTTCGGCGGTGGCGCTTTGCCGGTCGCCAATGGCAACCAGGCGGCAGCGGCGACCAACCGCCGGGTGTTCTTCGATTTCCGGCCCGAACAAAAAATCACCGCGGTGCGCTTCCGTTCGGAAGGCGCGGCGTTCGAATTCGACAGTCTGGCCGCTTCCGCCATGGTACCCGAGCCCGAAAACTGGGCGCTGCTGATCATCGGCTTCGGGCTTGTCGGGGTGCTGGCGCGGCGGCGGCGGCAGCGCGCGATCGTGGCGGGGTAGGAGGTCGGCTTTCCGCGTTACCGCAGGAACGGCGCCGCCACCTCCGCCGGCACCCGCACGGCGCGGTTGCTGTGGGTGTCGACCAGCGCCCAGACCGTGGCGGCGCGGGCGCGCAGCGTGCCGTCGGCACCGGCGATCTCGACAAAGCGATCGAAGCGCGCGCCCCGGGGCGTGCCGACCCAGGTGGTCAGCGTAAGCACCTCGCCGACCAGGGTGGGGCGCAGATAATCGATCTCGTGGCGCGTCACCACCCAGATGAAGCGGTCGATATCCTCGTCCCTTGCCACCGACCGCCAGTGCGACGTCGCGACATCCTGCACCCAGCGCAGATAGACGGTGTTGTTGACATGCCCCAGTTCGTCGATGTCGGCCGGCTTCGCGGTGACGGTGATCGCATGGGGCGTGCGGTCAGCGGGCGCCGGCATCGAATTGCGCCAGAATGAAGGCATATTCCTCGGCGGTTTCCTGCAGCGCCGAAAACCGCCCCGATTTGCCGCCATGGCCGGCGCCCATGTTGGTCTTGAGCAGCAGGATGTTGTTGTCGGTCTTCGTCGCGCGCAGCTTTGCAGTCCACTTCGCCGGCTCCCAATAGGTGACGCGCGGATCGTTGAGCCCGGCGGTGATCAGCAGCGGCGGATAGGCCTGCGGCTTCACATTGTCATAGGGGCTGTAGCTTTTCAGCAGGTCGAACGCCGCCTTGTCGGTGATCGGGTTGCCCCATTCGGGCCATTCGCCCGGTGTCAGCGGCAGCGTGTCGTCGAGCATCGTGTTGAGCACATCGACAAAGGGCACATGCGCGACGACGGCGCGCCACAGGCCCGGATCGGAATTGACGATGGCGCCCATCAGCTCGCCGCCAGCCGAACCGCCGCTCGCCGAAATCTTGCCCGGTGCGGCCCAGCTCAGCGTGTTCAGGCCCTTTGCCACATCGACGAAATCGTTGAAGGTGTTGGTGCGCTTGGTCAGCTTGCCATCGAGATACCATTGATAGCCGAGATCATCGCCGCCGCGGATATGGGCGATGGCAAAGGCCATGCCGCGATCGAGCAGGCTGAGCCGGTTGGCCGAGAAGGATGGCGGCATCGCATAGCCATAGGCGCCATAGGCATAGAGATGCAGCTTGCCGCTGCCATCGCGCGGGAAGCCCTTTTTATAGACGATCGAGACCGGCACCCGGGCGCCGTCGCGCGCCGTGATGGTGACGCGTTCGGTGGCGTATTGGCTGGGATCATAGCCCGACGGCACCTGCTGGACCTTGCGGGTGACGAGCTTTGCCGCCGCGACGTCATAGTCGAACACCGTCGCCGGGGTGACCATCGAGCTGTAGTTGAGCCGCAGCACCGGCGCATCGGGCTCGGGGTTGCTGCCCGGACTGGCGGTATACGAGGCTTCGGCGAACGGGATCGCGGTTTCGCTGCCATCGTCACGGCGCAGGCGCAGCTGGTCGAGCCCGTCGCGGCGGCCGGTGATCAGCAGGTAGGAGGCAAAGGGTGCAAAGCCGGTGATGTAATCGCGGTCCGACGGCGCGATCAGCTCGCTCCATGAGCCGGGGCTGGCGATCGGCGCGGTCGCCAGCCGGAAATTGACATGGGTGTCGTTGGTGCGGATGAACAGCGTGTCGCCGCGGGCATCGACATCATAGCTGACCCCGGCCTTGCGGGCGCGAACGAGCACCGGCGCTGCCGCCGGATCGGCGGTCGGCACCAGCCGCACTTCGCTCGTCACATTGTCGCCGGCGGCGAGGATGAACCAGCGTTGGTCCTGGCTGCGCTGCACCTCGACGTTGAAGCCCTTGTCGGTGGTTTCCTCGTACAGCACCGCATCGGGGGCGGTGCTGCCCAGCCGGTGCAGGCGGACGCGGAAGCTGCGCCAGTTCTCGTTGACCTCGTTCCACGCCAGCGCCTTTGAATCGGCGGCCCAGACCGGCACGCCGACGCTGTTGGCGGCAACCGTGGCGATGTCCTTGCCGGTGGCGAGGTCGCGGACGCGCAGCACGAAGCGTTCGTCGCCCTTGGTATCGACGGCATAGGCGAGCAGCGTGCCATCGGGGCTGATGCTCGATCCCGCCAGGCGGAAATAATCATGCCCCTGCGCCAGTGCCGGTTCGCTGAGGATCACCGCTTCGGCACCACCACCGACCGGGCGACGCAGCCAAGTGCGGTATTGCGCGCCAACATCGAAGCGCCACCAATATTCGAAGGCGCCGTCCTTGACCGGCACGCTGGCGTCGTCCTGCTTCACCCGGCCTTTGAGTTCTTCGAAAATCGCGTCGGTCAACGGCGCGACCGGTGCCATATGCGCTTCGAAATAGGCGTTTTCCGCCTTCACATAGGCCAGCACCTCGGGGTCATCGACCACCGGATAGCTTTGGTCCTTCAACCAGAAATAGGGGTCGGTGAGGGTTTCGCCGTGCCAGGTGCTGGTGTGCGGGCGAACGGCGGCGACAGGCGGCGGCAGGCGGGGATCGGGGGTCATGCGGGCTTCCGAAGCGGAGAGGAGGGGGATCAAGAGGGCGAGCAGGCCGACAGACAGCGCCGTGATGCGAGGCCGGTGCATTTGGTCGCTCCTGTGGATGCTGGCGCGCGATTGGCACCGCGCCTATGTTGGGCCATATCATTAGAGCAGGAACACCCCATGTCCACCATCAAGGATCGCCTCGCGGCGCTCAAGGCGCAACTGACGCAGGACCGGCTGACCGGCTTCGTCATCCCGCTGACCGATGAGCATATGAGCGAATATGTCGGCAGCTATGCGCAGCGGCTCGAATGGCTGACCGGCTTCGGCGGCTCGGCCGGCAGCGCGGCGGTGCTCGGCGGCAAGGCGGCGATCTTCACCGATGGCCGCTACACGCTGCAGGTGCGGCAACAGGTGCCGGGCGACCTGTTCGATTACCAGGATGTGCCGCAGACCAGCGCGACGCAATGGCTCGCCGACCATGCCGGATCGGGCGACCGCATCGGCTATGATGCCTGGCTGCACACCCGCGGTTGGGTGGTGGCGACCGACAAGCTGCTGAAAGCCCGGGGCGCCGAACTGGTGGCGGTGGCGGCCAACCCGATCGATGCGATCTGGCGTGATCGCCCGGCACCGAGCGCAGCGCCGTTCAAGATCCAGCGCGACGAACACGCCGGGCGCAGCGCTGCCGACAAGCGTGCCGAGGTTGCCGCCTGGCTCAAGGCGCGCGGCGCCGATGCCGTGGTGATTTCGGCGCTCGATTCGATCGCCTGGCTGCTCAACGTGCGCGGCGCCGATGTCAGCCGCACGCCCGTCGCGCTGGCCTTTGCGATCCTCCATGCCGATGCCGGCGTCGACCTGTACACGGCGCCCGAAAAACTGACGGCGGCGGTGCTTGCCCATCTCGGCGATGCGGTGCGGACCCGACCGCGTGCCGATTTCGCCGCCGCACTCGGCTGCTTTGCCGGCAAGACCGTGTTGGTCGATCCGGCGAGTGCCGTCGCGGCGATCTTTGCCGGGCTGGCGGAAAGCGGCGCCACGGTCGTCGAGGCGCGCGACCCGTGCCTGCTGCCCAAGGCGGTCAAGAACCCCGTGGAGATCGCCGGCACCATCGATGCGCACCGCCGCGATGGCGCCGCGCTGACCCGCTTCCTGCACTGGTTCGATGGCGAGGCGCCCAAGGGCGGGCTGACCGAAATGACCGCGGCGGGCAAATTGCAGCAGTTCCGCGAAGCCACCAACATGCTCGAGGATCTGAGCTTCGATACCATCTCGGCGGCCGGCCCCAATGGCGCCAGCCCGCATTACCGCGTCAGCGCGGAATCGAGCCTGCCGATCAAGGTCGATGAAATCTATCTGGTCGATTCGGGCGGGCAATATCGTGATGG
Organism: Polymorphobacter sp.; assembly: GCA_044373875.1. GTDB lineage: Bacteria > Pseudomonadota > Alphaproteobacteria > Sphingomonadales > Sphingomonadaceae > Sandarakinorhabdus. The sequence goes on along the minus strand of JBILPK010000007.1, from coordinate 19,008 downwards.
CACCACCGACGTCACGCGCACGCTGATCGTCGGCACCCCGACCGCCGAAATGAAGGACCGTTTCACCCGCGTCCTCAAGGGCCATATCGCGCTCGCCCGGGCAGTGTTCCCGGCGGGCACGCGCGGGGTGCAGCTCGATTCGCTGGCGCGGCAGTTCCTGTGGGCAGCGGGGCTCGACTACAACCATGGCACCGGGCATGGCGTCGGCAGCTTCCTGTCGGTACACGAGGGCCCGCAGCGCATCGCGGCGGCGTGGAGCAGCCAGCCCGGCAATGACGAGCCGTTGCAGGCCGGCATGATCCTGTCGAACGAGCCCGGCTACTACAAGGCCGGCGAATATGGCATCCGCATCGAAAATCTCGTGCTCGTCGAGCCGCGCGACGTGCCCGGCGCCGAAAAGCCGATGCTGGGTTTCCGCGAGCTGACGCTGGCGCCGATCGATCGCAACCTCATCGATGCCGGGCTGCTCGATGCGAACGAGCGCGACTGGCTCAACGCCTATCACGCCCGCGTCGCCGCCGAGATCGGGCCGCAGCTCGATGATGCCGGCCAGGCCTGGCTTGCCGCCGCCACCGCCCCCATCTGACCATCAAGAAAGAGGAAAAGCGACCATGATGAAGACCGTCACCATCGCCGCAGCCGCCTTTGCCGGGCTGTTGCTCGTCGCTGCATCACCGCCGGGGCCGACCTCGGCGTACCAGTTCGCTATGAAGACCATCGACGGCAAACCGATGCCGTTCAGCCAGTACAAGGGCAAGGTGCTGCTCGTCGTCAACACCGCCAGCTTCTGTGGCTACACGCCGCAATATGAAGGGCTGCAGAAGCTCCAGGACAGCTACAAGGCCAGGGGCTTCACCGTCATCGGCGTGCCGTCGGGCGATTTCGGCGGCCAGGAATATGAAAAGGCCGGCGAGATCCAGGATTTCTGCGAATCGAAATTCGGCATCAAATTCCCGATGACCGAAAAAAGCGTCGTGTCGGGGGCGACGGCGATCCCGTTCTACCGTTGGGCATCGGCGACGCTGGGCTCCGACAAGACGCCGCAGTGGAATTTCCACAAATATCTCGTCGGGCGCGACGGCAAGCTGATCGCGGCGTTCCCGAGCAAGGCGACACCGATGTCGGCCGAAGTCACCGGCGCGGTGGAGAAGGCGATCGCGGCCAAGGGCTGACCCAACTCCCTCCCCACAGAGGGAGAGGGAAAGCGTCACTCCGCTTTCGGCGGCTCCACACTGCCCCTGTCGCGCGCCTTGCGCCGCGCCAGGTTGGTGCGCAGCGCGGCGGCAAGCCGGGCTTGCTTCGCGCTTTCCGCGGTGGATTCGGCATTTTTCGTCATGGCGCCTTCCTAAACCATCACAGGGTTTCTTGACAGCCCGCCGCCCCTCCCCCATAGGCCCCACCTTCGCCGGAATGCTGTCGTAGCTCAGTGGTAGAGCGCATCCTTGGTAAGGCTGAGGTCGGGAGTTCAATCCTCCCCGACAGCACCACCGGCGAACCCGTCCCGCTCGCGCCGCGCTTCGTCGCGGTTGCCGCGCGAAGCCCTAGCTTGCCGCCGGCATCCGGAGTAAAGCGAAACCGCAACCGCGTTTTCGAAGGTATCCGCCATGGGCTCGTTCAGCCTCGTTCACTGGGCCATCCTCATCATCGTCGTCATGCTGTTGTTCGGCCGTGGCCGGATTTCGGATCTGATGGGCGATTTTGCCAAGGGCATCACCAGCTTCAAGAAGGGCCTCGCCGAAGGCGATGCGCCCGCCGCTGCTGCCCCGCCGCCGCAGGTGACCAACGCCAGCACCACCCCGGTGGCCCCGGCCAGCGACGAAATCCGCCGCTAGCCCGCCCGAGGGCGTCCCTGCATGTTCGGTATAGATTCATCGGAACTGGCGATCATTGCGCTGGTGGCCCTGCTGGTCATCGGCCCCAAGGATCTGCCGCGCGTCATGCGCATGGTCGGGCAATGGCTGGCGCGGGGCCGTGCCATGACCCGCCATGTCCGCGCCGGGTTCGACACGATGATGCGCGAATCCGAATTGGAGGAAATGCAGAAGCAATGGGCGGCGCAGAACGAAGCCATCATGAAGGCGACGGCGCTGCCCGACCTCGGCATCAGCAACCCGTTGCCCGACCTGGGGGCGGATGACTGGATGCTGCCGCCGCCGCCGCTGGCGCCCGAGGTGACGGCCGAAGCGCCGCCGGCCGAGCCCGAGGCGCCCAAGCCGCGCCGCCGGGCACCCAAGGCCGCAGCCGCAGCCCCTGATTCCGTCGATCCCGATGCCGCCGCGCCCGCCCCGCGCCGCCGCCGGACACCCAAGGCCGCCAGCCCGATGGTCGACGGCTAATGGATACCGATGCCGCCGACATCGACGCCAGCAAGGCGCCGCTGCTCGATCACCTGATCGAGCTGCGCAACCGGCTACTCAAATGCGTCGCGGCCTTTGTCGTCTGCTTCGGCATCGCGTTCAGTTTCGCCGACAAGGTTTTCGGCTTTCTCGTCCAGCCGCTGGTTTCTGCTTATGGCAGCGGCGTTGTCGGCAAGCTGATCTACACCAAGCTGTACGAAGCGTTTTTCGTCGAGATCAAGGTCGCGGCCTTTGCGGCGCTGTGCATGGCGTTCCCGATCATCGCCAACCAGTTGTGGGCGTTCGTCGCCCCCGGGCTCTACAAGCGCGAAAAGCGGGCCTTCCTGCCGTTCATCATCGCCACGCCGGTGCTGTTCACCATGGGCGCGGCATTGGCCTATTATGGCGTCATGCCGGTGGCGTTCAAATTCTTCCTCAGCTTCCAGTCGTCTTCGTCGGTGACCGGCATTACCCAGGAAGCCCTGCCGGCGATGGGCGAATATCTCGATCTCGTCATGAACATGGTCCTGGGCTTCGGCGTGTCGTTCCTGCTGCCGGTGCTGCTGATGCTGCTCGAACGCGCCGGGATCGTGACGCGCACCCAGCTCAAGTCCGGGCGGCGCTATGCCATTGTCGCTGCCTTTGCCATCGCCGCGGTGCTGACGCCCCCCGATGTCTGGTCGCAGTTCGCCCTCGCGATCCCGCTGATCCTGCTATACGAAGTCTCGATCATCGGCATCTGGTTCACCGAACGCAGCCGCGCCCGCGCCGAGGCCGTATCGGCCACCCCCGCCCCCTGAAGCAGCCCGCCGGCGCCGGGCAGAAACGCGCCCGGCCGCCTGGCCGGGGATCACCCGCCGTGGCGCGCCGGGTCGGCGGGAATGTCATCGCGCAGAATGCGATCGATCCGCCGCAGGGTGGCCAGGAAGCGCGCCGATTCCGCCGCCCCCAGCCCGCCGAAGATATGTTCCTCCAGTTCAAGTGCCTTGGGCACCACCTGCCGATACAGCGCCTGGCCCTCGCTGGTCAGGCCAAGATCGAACGATCGGCGATCGGCGCCGTTCGGCGCCCGGGCAATGAGGCCGCGCTTGAACAGCGCGATGGCGGCGCGGCTGACCGTCATCTTGTCCATGCCGGTGCGCGCGCAGATCGCGGCCTGGGTGGTGCCGTCGCATTCGGCAATGACCGCGATCAGCCGCCATTCCGGAATCGAAAGGCCGAACAGGCTTTGATAGGCTTGCGCAATCGCCCCACTGACCAGGTTGGAGGTAAATGACAGACGATAGGGCAGAAAATCGTCGAGGCGCAGCATGTCCATGCGAGATGGTAACATTTGACACGACATGGTCAAGCCGATATCGTATCAACTGTTACGGTATTGGGCCGGGGTGGAGAAATGTTCATGACAGATCTGTTCGAAAATCCGCTGGGCCTCGACGGTTTCGAATTCGTCGAATTCGCCGCGCCCGAGCGCGGGTTGCTCGAACCGGTGTTCGCCGCGATGGGCTTCACGCTCGTCGCGCACCACCGGTCGAAACAGGTCGATTTGTGGCGCCAGGGCGGCATCAACCTGATCGCCAATTACGAACCCAAGAGCCCGGCGGCCTTTTTCGCCGCCGAACACGGCCCTTCGGCGTGCGGCATGGGGTTCCGGGTGCGCAACGCCCGGCTTGCCTATGAAGCCGCGCTGGCCCGCGGTGCCGAGCCTGTCGAGACGCGAACCGGCATCATGGAATTGCGCCTGCCCGCGATCCGCGGTGTCGGCGGCTCGATCATCTATCTAATCGATCGCTATGGCGACCAGTTGTCGATCTACGACATCGATTTCGACTATCTACCCGGGGTCGACCGCCATCCCGTCGGCGCCGGTTTCCAGATCATCGATCACCTAACGCACAACGTCTATGGCGGGCGGATGGCGCATTGGGCGCAATTCTACGAGCGCATCTTCAACTTCCGCGAAATCCGCTATTTTGACATCAAGGGCGAATATACCGGGCTGGTCAGCCGCGCGATGACCGCGCCCGATGGCAAGATCCGCATCCCGCTCAACGAGGAAGGCAAGCAGGGCGGCGGCCAGATCGAGGCGTATCTGCGCGCCTACAACGGCGAGGGCATCCAGCATATCGCACTGATCTGTGATGACCTGATCGGCTGCATCGACCGCTTGCGCGCCGCCGGCGTGCCCTTGATGGCGCCGCCGCCGGCGACCTATTACGCGCAACTCGATGACCGGCTCCCGGGCCATGGCGAGCCGGTCGCCGCGCTGGCCAGTCGCGGCATCCTGCTCGATGGCTCGACCGAGGGCGGCGACCCGCGGCTGCTGCTGCAGATCTTCGCGCAAGCGCAGATCGGCCCGGTGTTCTTCGAATTCATCCAGCGCAAGAAGGATGAAGGCTTTGGCGAAGGCAATTTCACCGCGCTGTTCAAATCGATCGAGGCCGACCAGATCGAACGCGACGCGCTGGCGGACGCAAGGGGATGAGCCCGCTGCCCTTCACGCTCAACCGAATCCACCACGTCGCCTATCGCTGCCGCGATGCCAGGGCCACGGCCGACTGGTATGCAGCGATGCTCGGCATGACCTTCCACACCGCCTTTTCCGAAGATCATGTGCCGTCCACCGGGGCCTTCGATCCCTATATGCACATCTTCCTCGATTGCGGCGGCGGCAACATCCTGGCGTTCTTCGAATTGCCCAACCAGCCCGAGATGGGCCGTGACGAGAATACGCCCGCCTGGGTCCAGCATATCGCCTTCCAGGTCGACGATCTCGATGCGCTGAAAGCCGCCAAGGCGCATCTGGAGGCAAACGGCGTCGAGGTACTGGGCCCGACCTATCACGGCATCTTCCGCTCGATCTATTTCTTCGATCCCGACGGCCACCGGCTCGAACTGGCGTGCGATATCGGCACCCCGGCGCAATATGACGAATTGCGGCGCGTGGCGCGGCCGATGCTCGAGGAGTGGAGCCGGACGCGCACGGCGCCGCGCCATGCCGCCTGGCTGCATGTCGATCCCGACGCCGAGCCTGCATAGTTCACGACTCGGCGCGCCTGCCGCAGATCGGTTCGCCACCCAACAGCAGATTGCGCATCGCTTCCCGAAGCATCTTGCCCGCTTCACGCCTGTGCTTGCGTTTCCGCCGCCGATGACCGTCGTACGGTGGTGAATGTAAGGTCTATGGTTTACAGCGGCCCGAAACCGGTCACCCGGAAGACATCGGGTGACCGGTTCGGGGTCTGGTGTCGATCAAGGGAGGCTGGACTGGTGATTGTTTCAACATTTCAGTTTCACAAGGCGGCCGCAGCGCGCGTGGCCATTGCCGCGCTGGTATTGCCGGCCACGGCCGGGTCGGCGCAGCCGCTGGCATCATTGCCGATCAGTTTCGAAGCGGCGTCCATTCGCCTGGGGGAAGTATCGGACGGGCTGGCGGCCGGCATGGCACAGGTAAAGGCCAGACAGGCGCAGGCCGGCGCGGTGGCGACGCTGCGGCGCCCCGAAGTGAGCATCGATGTACGCCAGCTCGAATATCAGAAAACCTTGTCGCTGAGCACCGGGACGATCGGCCCCTCGCTCGGCCTGCCGGCCAATCTCGATCTTGCCGTCGGCGGCTGGGCCTTTCGCCCGGTCGTCAACGCGGTGATGCCGCTATACAGCGGCGGCCAGATCGGCGCGACGCAGAATGCCGCGCGTGCCGGGGTGCGCGAGGCCGAGGCCGGCATGGCCGACACCAGCCAGTCGCTGACGCTGCAGCTCGTCCAGGCCTATTTCGGGCAGCAACTGGCGGCGGCGGTGCTGGCGGTGCGCACCGAAACGCGGGCCGGCCTGCAGCGCCATTTCGACGATGCCCGCAAGCTGGAGCAGCAGGGCTTCGCCAGCCGGGCACAGGTGTTGCAGGCACAGGTGGCCAGCGACGATGCCGAGCGTGACTATCAAAAGGCCGGCAACGACCTGGCGACCGCGACGGCCTATCTCGCCAACCTGCTGCACAGCGATGCCGCGGTGGTGCCGACGACGCCGCTGTTCATGGTTTCAACGCGGATCGCGGCGCTCGACGGTTTCGTGGCGTCGGCACAGGCCCGCCACCCCCAGGTCGGACGCCTCGGCGCGGTCGGCGACCAGGCGCGCGAAGGCGTGCGCCTCCAGCAGGCCAAGCAGCGCCCGCAAGTCTATCTGTTCGGGCAATATGATCTCAACCGCCGCGAAGCGCTGTTTACCGAGCCCGATTACATCTACGGCATTGGGCTGAAATACACCTTCCTGTCGAGCGCCGACCGCGGCCAGCAGGTGCAGGCGGCGCGCGCCACGCAGGCGGCCGCCGAAGCCGGGCTGCGCCAGGCCAAGGTCGATCTCGCGACCGCGACGACGCGCGCCTATAATGATCTCGACACGGCGCGCAGCCAGTATCTGTTGCTCGATTCGAGCCTGGCGGCGGCGCGCGAGAATCTGCGCCTGCAGCAATTGTCGTTTCGCGAGGGGCTGGCGACCTCGCTCGATGTCATCGACGCGCAGTTGCGGCTGAACGGGGCGCAGGTGCAGCGGCTGCAGGCCGCCTATCAGTTCGATGTGACACTCGCGCAACTGCTCGCGGCCAGCGGACAGGCGGATCAATATGCCGGCTATATCGCCCGGGCCGACAAGAGCATTGCGCCATGACCGACCCCGCCGAAACCGACCCCGCCGACACCGCGGCCGCCGGGCGCAAGCGCTGGCTGGCAATCGCCGCCCTTGTCATCATCGCGGCTGTCATCGGCATCGGGCTGTGGCTGTCGCGGCAACCGGGGCCGGCGCAGGTGCAGGCGATGGTCGATGCCGATGAAATCATCGTTTCGGCCAAGGTCGCGGGCCGGGTCGAGCAGCTTTTCGTCGCCGAGGGCGACCGGGTCGCGGCCGGGCAGCGGCTGTTCACCCTGACCGGGCCGGAAATCGCAGCGAAACGCGCCCAGGCCGAAGCGGTGATCGCCGCGGCGCAGGCGCAATCCGCCAAGGCACGGAACGGCGCCCGCGCCGAGGAAATCGAGGCGGCGCGCGCCAATGCGGCGCGCGCCGAAGCCGGCGCGGCGCTGGCCGAAGTCACCTACAAGCGCACGCAGAACCTGTTCGCCGAAGGCGTGATCGCCGCGCAACGGCGCGATGAAGCGCTGGCCAATTTCAGATCGTCGCGCGAAGTCGCCGCTGCCGCGCGGGCTCAATATGCCCAGGCGCAGGCCGGCGCACGGCAGGAAGATATCGCCGCGGTCGCAGCGCAGGTGCGGCAGGCGCAGGCAGCGCTCGCCGAAGTCGCGGCGGCGGAGGCCGAGACGCGGATCGCAGCGCCATTGGCCGCCGTGGTGACGCGCAAGATGGTCGATGTCGGCGAACTGGTGCCGGCCGGCTATCCGGTCTTCACGCTGACCGATATCGACCATGCCTGGGTGGCGATCAACCTGCGCGAAGACCAGTTGCGCGGGGTCAGGCCGGGCACGGTCATGTCCGGCACAGTTCCGGCGCTGGGCGACCGGCGGGTCGATTTCCGCGTCTATTTCGTCAATCCGGCGGGCGATTACGCGACATGGCGGGCGACCCGCCAATCATCGGGCTATGACATCAAGAGCTTCGAAGTCCGCGCCCGGCCGGTGGCGGCACTGCCCGACTTGCGCCCCGGGATGAGCGTGCTGTTCGACAGCCCGGCGAAGTGACCGGGCTGCGCCGCACGCTGGCACGCGAGCTGGCGTTCCTGCGCGGCAATGGCTGGGATCTGGCGCTGCTGACCTGGATACCGCTGGTGCTGCTGGCCATGATGTCATGGCTGTTCGCCGCCGGCGTGGCGCGCGACCTGCCGGTGGCCGTGGTCGACAACGATCATGGCGCGGCGGCGCGGCACTATGTGCAACTGCTCGATGCCACGCCGGGGGTGCGGGTGAGCGCGCGGCCGCTGTCGCTCGATGCAGGCTTTGCGCTGGTGCGCCGCGGCGATGTCTGGGCGGTGGTGGTGGTGCCGGCGGGCACGTCTCGAACGATCGATCGCGGCGGGGTCGGCACGCTGATTGCCTATCCCAATGCCGCCTACAGCACTCAGAGCGGCGCCGTGATGCGCGACATCGGCAGCGCCAGCGCCCGGCTCGGGCTGGGCCTCGCCATCGGCACCGGGGCGCGGCTGAAGGGTGGTGCCGCCACCAACGTGCCGCCGCTGCGGGTAGAGGCGCGCACGCTGTTCAACCCGCAGACGAGTTACGAACTGCTGCTGGTGCCGCTCGTCCACACCGCGATGCTGCACCTGCTGATGTGCCTGGCGGCGGCATCGGCGGTCGGACGCGAACTGCGCGACGGCACGGCGCCGGCCTGGCTCGATGCCGCGGGCGGCGATATTATCGCCGCGGTCATCGGCAAGCTGCTGCCCTATCTGGCGGTCTATAGTGTGTTCAGCGTGGCGGCTCTGGCGGCGTTCAGCCTGGGTGGGTGGCCGGTGGCGGGCAATGCCTGGCTGCTGATCGCGGCGCATGTGCTGCTCTATCTCGCCTATGCCGGGATCGGCGTGCTGTTCGTCGGGCTGACGCGCAACATGATGATGTCGCTGTCGCTGATCGGGGTTTATGCCGGGGCCTCGCTGGCCTTTTGCGGGGCGTTGTTCCCCACCGATGGCGCGCCGCTGTTCACGCGCATCTTCAGCCTCATGACACCCTATGCCTGGTTTGCCCGCACCCAGGCCCAGCAGCTCGAAAGCGCGGCCCCCATGGCGGCAACGCTGCCCTTGCTCGGGGCCATGCTGGTCTTCGCGATCATATCGTTCGGGCTGGCGCTGCCGCTGCTCAAGGGGCTGGCGCGCGACCCGGCAAGCTGGGGCCTGCGGTGAGCTTTGGCGCCGCCTTTGCCCTGACGGTGCGCACGATGGTCACCGATCGGTCGGCGCTGGCAACGCTGGTGCTGGCGGTCATCATCTATTCCTTCTTCTATCCGGCGGCGTATCGCGCGCAGGTGGTGACCGCGCTGCCGGTGGCGGTGGTCGATCTCGATCATTCGGGGCTCAGCCGCGCGCTGGTGCGGCGCGTCGCGGCCACCCAGGGCGCGGCGCTGGCGGCCATGCCGGCGACGGTTACCGAGGCACAGGCGCTGATCGCCAGCGACGCCGTCGATGCCATCCTCGTCATTCCCGCCGGGCTGTCGCGCGATGTGGCGCGCGGCCAAGCGGGGCAGATCCTGTTGCTCGGCAACGGTCGCAACCTCAATCGCGCCAAGACAACGCTGTCGGCACTCGGCGAGGCGCTGGGCGCGACGGCGCGCGATGCCGCCGTGGCGCGGGCGCGCTTCACCGGCGCGCCGGCGCCGGCACCGGTGGTGCTGGTCACCCACCCGCTGTTCAATACCCGCGAAGGCTATGGCAGCGCCGTGGTGCCGGCGGTGGCGCCGGTCATCATCCACCAGACCTTGTTGTTCGGCATGGTGATGCTGGCCGGGACCCGGCGCGAGGCGACCGGCGCGTTGCGCTTTAGCGCGCCGGGCTTTGCCGGGGTGGCGTGCGCCTTTGCGCTGCTCGGGGTGCTCAACGCGCTGTATTACCAGGGCTGGATGTACTGGTTGCAGGATTTTCCGGTCCATGGCGGCATTGGCGCGGCGCTGGTGGCGACGGCGCTGTTCGTCGCGGCGACGGTGATGTTCGCGATGTTCATCGGCAGCTTTTTCCGCACCCGCGAACGCGGCGTGCAGTTGCTGGCGATCACCACGCTGCCGATGTTCTTCCTGTCGGGCTTCACTTGGCCGGCGGCACCGCTACCGCTGCACTGGCTGGCGCAGCTGCTGCCGACAACGCCCGGCATCGCGGCGCTGGTCGGGGTCAACCAACTGGGGGCCAGCCTTGGCGAAGTGCGCGGCCCGCTGGGGCAGCTGGCGCTGCTGGCGCTGGGCTATGGCGCGCTGGCCTTTTGGCGGCTTTGCCGGCGAAACCCCGTCATCCATGAGGGAGCGACGTGATCTCCGTTCGCATTTTCACCATGGCCCTGTTGTGAGGTGGCTTGGTTCATCTGAACAGCCCCGCGCGTATGGACAAGCGCCAAAGCGGGATCCCATGATATCCGAGCTAAACACCTCCTGTTGTTCTCGAATCTCAAATTGAGCGGGGTCCCGGCAGGCGTCGATCCACATTCGCGCGTGCGCAAGAGGCCGACAAGCTAGTGAGGAACCCGAACCCGATATTGATAGACAGCGCTCGCCGCCACAAACCGACGTGCTTCATGTGCAACACCCGTGTGTAACAGTCGGAGGACTGGTTTCCTGAATTATCAGAAGCCCTTAGCCCGCCCTTGCTCCCATACCGGGTAACACCCTTGTGTGACGCTCTGGCCGCAGTTCTCCCGTAGGGGACTGTTTTACAACGATTTTTGAGAGAGTGGTGCCGCTTAGGTGACTCGAACACCTGACCCCATCATTACGAATGATGTGCTCTACCGGCTGAGCTAAAGCGGCATATCGGTATGTGGCGGGCTCTAACAGGGGTCGGGCTGCGCTGCAAGCGTGTCGGCAACTTCGCGCGGGCGGTGCCGTTATCCGGGATGACGAGCAACTGCGCCTCAGGTGTTCCGATGTCCACTGTCGCCGATCTGCCGGTCGATCCGCGTTTCGAATTGCCACCGCAGTTCGTGGTGGCCGATCGGCGCATGGCCGGGGTGGCGCGGGAGCTGTGGCGGCGATCGGGCGGGTTGCGCGTGGCGGATTATGCCGACCACGCGCTTGTCGTAGCCGATCCGGCCGGTGCCGCCACGATCGTCAGTGCCGGCGCGGCGATCGAGGCGACTTTCGGGCTGGCGGCAGGGATGCCGCTCGACGGCTTGACCGGGCTGGCGGCCGAGGTGCGCGCTGCTTGCGACCTGATCGTCTTCGATCCGCAACCGGTGCCGTTCGAAGCCAGCCTGGCGGCGCCGGGGCGGGCGGGCGTGCTGGTCCGCGGGGTCGCGCTGCCGCTGTCCGACGGGCTCGATGCGAGCGGGATCCCGCATCAGGTGCAGTTTGTGATCAACTAGCGCGAATTGCTCGACCGCGCGGCATCGACGCGACTTCGGCGCGAAATCGGCGCGGCTTTGCGGCTGGCGCGGCCGAATTTGATGAAATCCGACCCGTTCTTGCCGAAATCTGCCCAAAAATCGCCGCGCTGACGTGAGCGTCAGCTTGCCCTTTGCACCCGGGCGTACGCATAAGCGCGGCGGCAGCCGCCAGCGGAGCGTATTTGTGTCATCGACAGTCAAGGGTCCGTCCACCCCCGGCCACCAGCCGGCCAGCTCGGCGGTCACTGCCGCCAACGAACAGGCGCTGACCAGCGCACTCTTCGATTCAGCGCTGCCCGGCGAGCTTGAAAACCTCGATGCTGCCGGGCGCGGTGCGATTGCGCATTTCGTCTGTTCGGCGGCGGCGGCGCGATCGCCCGGCGTGCCGATCGTCCATCTCGATACCGCCGAAACCGATGACAGCGCCCCGGGCGCGGCGCCGCGCCGCCGCCGCATGGCCTTGGCGATCATCGGCGAGGACCGGCCCTTCCTCGTCGATTCGACCTCCGCCACGATCACGGCCGCCGGGCTCGATATCGACCGGTTGCTGCATCCGGTCATCGATGTGCGCCGCGATGGCGAGGGCCGGCTGATCGAGGTGATCGGCCTCGCCACCGGCCCGGTGGCGGCCGGCAATACCCGCGAATCGATGATCTATGTCGAGATCGAGCGCACCGGCGCCAAGGCGCGGGGCGAACTGGTCGCCGCGCTGCAGCAGGTGCTCGCCGATGTCGATGCCGCGGTCACCGATTGGCAGGCGATGCTGAGCGCGCTGCGCCAGGCGACGCGTGATCTCGAACGCAACCCGCCACCGGTGGCGCCGCATCGCGCCGCCGAAGCGGTGGCGTTTCTCGATTGGCTGGCGGCCGATAATTTCACCCTGCTCGGGGTGCGGCGCTATGATCTGGCCGGCGATCTCGATGATCCGGCGATGCAGCCGGTCAGCGAAAACGGCCTCGGCCTGTTGCGCGATGCCGGTTATCCGCTGTGGAGCGGTGCGCCGGGCGCCGATGACACCCCGCACGCGCTGAAAGCGCTGCTCGCCAGCCCCGAACCGTTGTTGATCACCAAGGCCGGTGCGATCGTTTCGGTGCACCGCCGCGTCAATGGCGACTTGGTGTCGGTCAAGGGCTTCGATCGCGAAGGCCGGGTCGTTTCCGAAACGCGCTTCCTGGGGCTCTATACCTCGGCGGCGCTCGGCACCTCGCCGCGCCAGGTGCCGCTGCTGCGCCGCAAGGTCGGCGAAGTCATCGACCAGCTCGGCTTTTCGCCCTCGGGCCACACCGGCAAGGCGCTCGTCCATGTCCTCGAAACCTTCCCGCGCGAGGAATTGTTCGAAGCGTCGTCGGAGCGCCTGCAGGCGATGGCGCTCGGGCTGTTGTCGCTGCTCGACCGGCCGCGGCCCAAGCTGTTCGCCCGGCCCGATGCCTTTGGCCGGTCGCTGTCGATCCTCGTCTATGTGCCGCGCGACAGCTACACCAGCGGCGTGCGCGAGAATGTCCGCCGCATGCTGATCGATGCGACCGGCGGCACGCTGAGCCGCTTCGAAGTGGAGCTGCGTTCCGAAGGGCTGGCGCGGGTGCATTATGTCATCGCCATGCCCGAGGGCGCGGCGCTGCGTTTCGATGCGGCGGCCGAAGCCGAGCTCGATCGCCGGCTGCGCCAGCTGGTGCGCGGCTGGGAGGAAGATCTGGAAACCGCGTTGATCGCCACGACGACACCGGCACGCGCGGCGCGGCTGGTGCTCAGCCACGGCCGGGCGCTGTCCGCCAGCTATCGCGCCCAGCACAGCGCCGCCGAGGCTGCCGCCGACCTGGTGGCGCTCAGCGTGCTGCACGACGAAGCCGACCGCGGCGTGCGGTTGATTCGCAAGCCCGGCGACGCGCCGCACCAGCTGCGGTTGAAGATCTACCGGCTCGGCAAGATCATCCCCCTGTCCGAAGCGGTGCCGGTGCTCGAAAACTTCGGACTGTCGGTGATCGAGGAATTTCCCTTCGATCTCGCCGATGGCCGGCTCGGCTGGATCCATGATTTCCTGCTCGAAGCCAGCGGCCCCGCCGTGCTTGCCGATTGGGAAGGCCTGCGCGCCCGCGTCGAACCGGCGCTGACCTGCGTGCTGATGGGCGCCCAGGAGAATGACGGCTTCAACGCGCTGACCATCGCCTGCCAATTGGGGGCCGAAGCCGCCGGCTGGCTGCGCGCCTATTTCCGCTACATGCGCCAGACCGGCGTCACCTATGGCCTGATGACCGTTGTCGATGCGCTGCGCCGCTATCCGCAGATTGCGCGCGATCTGGTGTGCCTGTTCGAAACGCGGTTCGCGCCCGACGTGGTTGATCGTGCCGCAGCCGAGGCGCGGATGCTCGCCGAGATCGAAGCCGCCCTTGCTGCGGTTACTTCGATCGATGACGACCGCATCCTGCGGCTGTATCGCTCGGTCATGCTGGCGACGCTGCGCACCAACGCCTTTGTGCCCGGCGGGCCCGAAGCCTTGGCCTTCAAGCTCGACAGCCATGCCGTACCGAACCTGCCGCCGCCGGTGCCGTATCGCGAGATCTGGGTCTATTCGCCCCGCGTCGAGGGCATCCACCTGCGCGGCGGGCCGATCGCCCGCGGCGGCTTGCGCTGGTCCGACCGGCGCGACGATTTCCGCACCGAAGTGCTGGGGCTGGTCAAGGCGCAGAAGGTCAAGAACACCGTCATCGTGCCGACCGGCGCCAAGGGCGGGTTTTTCCCCAAGCAACTGCCGCCGGCATCGAACCGTGATGCCTGGTTGGCGGAAGGCACCGAATCCTACCGGGTGTTCATCCGGGCGCTGCTGTCGGTAACCGACAATCTCGCGGCCGATGGCAGCAACATTCCCCCTGCCGGGGTAACGTGCCACGACGCGCCCGACCCCTATCTCGTCGTCGCCGCCGACAAGGGCACCGCGACCTTTTCCGATACCGCCAACGCCATCGCCGAAGCCCATGGCTTCTGGCTGGGCGATGCCTTCGCCAGTGGCGGGCGCAACGGCTATGACCACAAGGCGATGGCGATCACGGCGCGCGGTGCCTGGATTTCGGTGCAGCGGCATTTCCGCGAGCTGGGCATCGATGTGCAGACGCAAAGCGTGCGGGTGGCGGGCGTCGGCGACATGTCGGGCGATGTCTTCGGCAACGGCATGCTGCTCAGCCACGCGATCAAGCTGGTCGCGGCCTTCGACCACCGGCATTTCTTCTTCGATCCCGACCCCGACACGGCGGTCAGCTTTGCCGAACGCCAGCGCATGTTTGCGCTGCCGCGGTCGTCGTGGGACGATTATGACCGGGCGACGATCTCGGCGGGCGGCGGCGTCTTTGCGCGCAGCCTGAAATCGGTGCCGCTCAGCCGCCAGGTGCAGGCGATGCTTGGGCTGACCGCCGAAAGCCTGTCGCCGTCCGAACTGATCACCGCGATCCTCAAGATGAAGACCGACCTGTTGTGGTTCGGTGGCATCGGCACCTATGTGAAGGCGGCAAGCGAGACGAACGCCGATGCTGGCGATCGTGCCAATGACGCCCATCGCATCAACGGTGCCGACATCGGCGCACGCGTCGTCGGCGAAGGCGCCAATCTGGGGGTCACCCAGGCCGGGCGGATCGAATTCGGGGCAGTCGGCGGGCGCATCAACACCGATTTCATCGACAACAGCGCCGGCGTCGACTGCTCGGACAACGAGGTCAACATCAAGATCGCGCTCAATGGCGAAGTCATCGCCGGGCGGCTGGCGCAGGCCGATCGCGACGCGCTGCTGGTGGCGATGACCGACGATGTCGCCGCCTTGGTACTCCATGACAATATCCTGCAAACCCAGGCCCTGTCGATCGCCGAGCGCAACGGTGCCGCCGGCCTGTCGGGCCATGTCCGGCTGATCCAGACGCTCGAGGCCAGCGCCGCCGGGCTCGATCGCAAGGTCGAAGGCCTGCCGGGGGACGATGTGCTGGCGCAGCGCGCGCGCATCGGCGGCGCGCTCGAACGGCCCGAACTCGCGGTCGTCATGGCCTATGCCAAGATGGCGATCTACGACGCGCTGGTGCTGTCGCCCCTTGTCGATGATGCGCTGCTGGTGCCCGATCTGCACGCCGCTTTCCCGGGTGCCATGCAGGCGCGTTTTGCCGCTGCCATCGATGGCCATCGCCTGCGCCGCGAACTGATCGCCACCAAGCTGACCAACGAGCTG
This sequence comes from Polymorphobacter sp., assembly GCA_044373875.1. Lineage (GTDB taxonomy): Bacteria > Pseudomonadota > Alphaproteobacteria > Sphingomonadales > Sphingomonadaceae > Sandarakinorhabdus. The sequence continues at coordinate 3,454 of JBILPK010000007.1, read as the reverse complement.
GTCAATCGCGGCGGGCTCGGCCTCGCCTTCGAACTCGCCGAAGAGCTTGGTGTCGGGCTCGATGACGTCGCCACCGCCTTTGTCGCGGCGCGCGACCTGTTCGATTTCCGAACGCTCTGGGCCGCCATCGACGGCGCGGCGATCGCCGGGACCGCGCAGCTCGACCTGCACGTCGCCGCCATCGCCGCGCTGCGCACCCAGATGGCCGACATCATCCGCTGCGCCCCAGGCCAGCCGCCGGCGGCCATCGTCGCGCGGCTGCGTCCGGGGGTCGACCGGCTCGCCGCCAGCCTTGATACGGTGCTGCGCCCCGAACCGCGCGCCCAGCTCGATCGCTATCGCGACAGGCTGGCGGCGCTTGGCGCGCCCGACGCGATCGTCGAGGCCTTGCTCCGCATCGAAGCGCTCGACGGCGCGGTCGGGGTCAGCCTGCTGGCCAGCGACATCGGCGCCGATGAAGCTGCCACCGCCGCGGCCTATACCGCACTCGGGGAGGCCACCGGACTCGATTGGGCCAAGGGTGCCGCCGCCGGGCTCGACCCGGCCGACCCGTGGGAACGCCTGCTCAAGGCCGGGCTGGTGCGCGATTTCGAAGCGCTGCGGCTCGACATGATGCACCGGATCGCCGGCCAGGAGGGCGACCCGGGTGCTGCCGTCGCGGCCTGGATCGCCGGCAACAGCGGCCGCGTCGGCCGCATCGCCGGCCAGGTGGCGCGGGCGCGCAACGGCGGCGTGGCGACGACGGCGATGCTGGCGCACCTCGCCAGCCAGGCGCGGGTGGTGCTGGGCGGCTAGAAACGCCCTCCCCGCAGCCTCGGGCGTCGTCTTGGCGTCAACGGGGAGGGCGTTGGCCCGCTAGAAATCCAGCTTGTCGTAATGCGCCGGCGGCGGCAGGCCTTCCATCCGCTCCCCCAGCATCGGGCGGAAGGTCGGGCGTGATTTCAGCGCCGAATACCAGGTCTTGGCGGCATCATGGCCATCCCATTCGATACCGCCGAGATAGTCCGCGACCGAAATCTGCGCCACCGCGGCGACATCGGCGAGCCCGAAGGCCGGGCCCGCCAGCCAGCGCCGCCGATCGAGCAGGAAATCGACATATTCGAGATGCGCCTGGGCATTGCGCGAGGCATTGCGCACCACGCCGGCATCGGGCGCCTGGCGGGCAAAGACACGCTTGTACATGCGTTCGCCGAGCAGCGGCGCGGTGACTTCGGCATAGAATTTCTGGTCGAACCACGCCGACAGCCGCCGCGCTTCGGCGCGTTCTTCCGGCCCCGCCCCGAGCAGCGGCGTGCGTTCGACGGTTTCTTCGAAATATTCGCAGATGGCGACGCTGTCGGTCAGGATCAGATTGCCGTTCTGGATCACCGGCGTCTGCACCGCCGGGTTGAGCGCGGCAAAGCTGTCGCGCCGTTCCCACGGATATTCGCGCACCAGTTCGACGGGGATCCCCTTTACCGCAGCGGCAAAGCGAACCTTCCGGCTGAACGGGCAGAGGGGATATTGATAAAGGCGCCACATTTTGGTCAGCTAACTTTACCGCAAAGCGCGCGCGGGGGAAGTGACCCCATGGTATATTTGCGCCTCACAGGCACATCAGTCCGCCGGAAAGGCGGTCCCGGCGGCCGTTTCGCGGCTGATGCGGCGTTCATCGACCAATGTGCGGCGAAAGGGGCGGCCATCGGCCAGCCATTGCCAACTGCGCATCCGCACGCCGGCGTCGGCATCGATCTCGATCATCTCGAGGATCGCGACGCCCGGCAGGTCGACGCGCTGGAAGCGCAGGAACAGCGCATCGGGCGCGTCGGCGGCGACAAAGGCGGTGCCGCGCAGCCGCTCGGTCGTCCAATGCAGGCGGTTGTCATGCAGCACGCCGGGAAAGACATGTTCCTCGCGCCGGCCGTCGGGCCAGATGAAACGGCTGGTCTGGACATAGGCATGCGGGCCATCGGCGGGAAAGGCGTTGACGATCTCGCTGGCATGGGCATCGATCTCGGCGCCGGTAGCATCGAAATGCCGATACTGGCCATGCCAGATGCCGATATGGCGGCGGCAGATCGTCATGATGTCAGGCTGAGGCATGGCACCAATCTGCCGCCTTCGTGCCGTAATGTCGAGATTTGGCGGCCCGGAATCAGGCCTGGCGGACTCAGGCCTTCTTGGCCCTCGCCTTGGCGAGTTGCGCCTTGAGGCGCTCGATTTCGGTTTCGAGTGCCGAAATCTTCATCGCCTGGCTGATGACGATGTCCTGCAAGGCGGCCTTTTCGGCGGCGGCGTCCGGGCCCGGTTCGGCCTTGGCTGGCTCGGGCTTGATCACCGTTGCCTCGACGATGGTTTCAGACGCTGCATCCTCGCGGCTGCCGGCCTTGAACATCCCCGATTCGCGGGCGCGCTTGATCAGCGGCGCAGCGCTGACGGCAAGCGCCATCAGGCTTTCGATGAGCGGGTCCTGCCTGTTGTCGGCCATGGCGGTTTCCTGTTGTTGAACACCCCCAAGATAGGCCGGCCACCGTCGGCTTTCAACAGACTGTATGACAAAAACAATACAGTCTGCCGAAAAGCCTATTCCGCCGCCACCAGCACCGCGCTGTCATCGAGCGGATGCGCCAGCCGGCTGACCATCTCGCGCGGGCAGACCTGCCAGAGCCGGGTGCGGGTGCGGTCCCATTCGGCGATCAGCCCCGCCGACCATTTCGAGCCGGTTTCGCGGGCATGTTCGGCGATCAGGTCATGGACCACGCCTTCCCAATGCGCGCTGGCCAGCCGGTTGAGCAGCACCGATTCATGGTTGACCCGGCGCGGGAAATCCCCGGCGGCATCGAGAACGAACGCCATGCCGCCGCTCATCCCCGCGGCGAAATTGTCGCCGGTGCGGCCGAGCACGACGGCAACACCGCCGGTCATGTATTCGCAGCCATTGGCGCCGCAACCTTCGACGACCACCACCGCCCCCGAATTGCGCACCGCAAAGCGCTCGCCGGCGCGCCCGGCGGCGAACAGCCGGCCGGCGGTGGCCCCGTACAGCACGGTGTTGCCGATGATGGCATTGTCCTGGCTGGCCAGCGGCGAGGAGACCATCGGGCGGACGACGATGGTGGCGCCCGACAGGCCCTTGCCGACATAATCATTGGCCTCGCCGAAAACCTCCAGCCGGATGCCCTGCACCGCAAAAGCCCCCAGCGATTGCCCGGCGGAACCGCGCAGCCGGATGCCGACATGGCCCGGCGCCAGCCCGGTCATGCCGAACTTGCGGGTGATTTCGGACGACAGGCGGGTGCCGACGGCGCGGTGGGTGTTGCGCACCGCATAGGTCAGCTGCATCTTTTCACCGCGGCTGAACAATTGTTCGGCATCGCGGATCATGTCGGCATCAAGGCTGTCGGGCACCGGGTTGCGATGCCCTTCGATCCCGAAGCGGCGCATGTGATCGGGCGCATCGACCTTGGCGAGGATC
>JBILPK010000065.1:0-17085 GCA_044373875.1 Polymorphobacter sp. | reverse complement strand
GGCGCGGCCGCGCCGAAGCCCTTGCTTCGGCGCGGCCGCGCAAGGCCGGACGGCGAGACGGCGGGGTCTTCCTCTGCCGGACTCGTCCGACGAGAGCCCGGGCTTTGCCCGGGCTTTTCCTTGTCTCCACCAATTTTCTTTTGCACTGCAACATCAGTACTACCGCACCGTCCCAAGAACGTGCGCACCCAAATTTCCCCGGAATTTCAAGAAAAAAGGGCCAATGCTTACGCACCGGCCCTCAGTCTATCCTTGGGGAGGATCGCCATATTGGCCCGATGGTTGTGCACTGCAACACGATATATTGCAATGCAAAAAACGCCGGCCCGCGCATTTTTTCTCGGGGCCCGTTCGCCCCCTGTTCCGACCGCCCCCCACCGCCTATAACCGCGCCATGAGCGATTTGTTCGCCGCCACCGCGGCCCCCAGCGATTATGATGCCAGCCATATCGAAGTGCTGGAGGGGCTCGAACCCGTCCGCCGGCGCCCCGGCATGTACATCGGCGGCACCGATGAGCGCGCCCTCCACCACCTCGCCGCCGAAGTCCTCGACAACAGTATGGACGAGGCGGTCGCCGGCCATGCCAGCCGCATCGAGGTAACGCTGGAAGCCGATGGCAGCCTGACGATCAGCGACAATGGCCGCGGCATCCCGGTCGATCCGCACCCTAAATACCCCAACAAATCGGCGCTCGAAGTCATCATGACCATGCTGCATTCGGGCGGCAAGTTCAGCGGCAAGGCTTATGCCACGTCGGGCGGCCTGCACGGCGTCGGCATCTCGGTGGTCAACGCCCTGTCGTCGGACATGAGCGTCGAGGTGGCGCGCAATCGCGAAGTGTTCGCGCAACGTTTCTCGCGCGGCCACGCGATGACCAAGCTGGAAAAGATCGGCACCACCCCCAACCGCCGCGGCACCACGATCCGGTTCCTGCCCGACACGCAGATCTTCGGTGACGACGCGCGTTTTCGCGCCAGCCGGCTCTACAAGCTGGCGCGATCCAAGGCCTATCTGTTCGGCGGCGTCGAAATCCGCTGGAAGGCGGCGCCGGCGCTGCTCGATGGCGACACGCCCGAAACGGCGGTTTTCCAGTTTCCCGGCGGCCTTGCCGACCATTTGCGCGAACGGCTTGGCGACCGCGAAATGGTCACGCCGGAGATATTTTCGGGCCGTGCCGACCTTACCGACAACAAGGGCGCGGTCGAATGGGCCTGCGCCTGGCCGCATTATGGCGAGGGTGCTGCCAGCTTTTACTGCAACACCATCCCGACCCCCGATGGCGGCACCCATGAAACCGGCCTGCGCACCGCGCTGACCCGCGGCCTGCGCAATTTCGCCACGCTGACCGGCAACAAGAAGGCCGGCGAATTGTCGGGCGAAGACGTGTTCACCGGCGCCGAGATCATGCTGTCGCTGTTCATCCGCGACCCGCAGTTCCAGAGCCAGACCAAGGACCGGCTGACCTCCCCCGAGGCTACCCGCCTCGTCGAAAACGCCATCAAGGACCATTTCGACCATTGGCTGACCGGTTCGGGCGAGCGCGGCAAGGCACTGCTCGCCTTCGTCGTCGAACGCATGGAGGACCGGCTGCGCCGCCGCGCCGAAATGATGGTCAAGCGCAAGACCGCGACGAGCAAGCGCAACCTGCGCCTGCCCGGCAAGCTGACCGATTGCGCCCGCGGTGACAGCGCGGGCACCGAATTGTTCATCGTCGAAGGCGATTCCGCCGGCGGCAGCGCCAAGCACGCCCGCGACCGTAACACTCAGGCGATCCTGCCGATCCGCGGCAAGATCCTCAACGTCGCCAGCGCCAACGCCGCCAAGATCGGCGCCAACAACGAAGTGGCGGACATCATCCAAGCGCTCGGTTGCGGCACGCGCGGCAACTACAGCCCGGCGGCGCTGCGCTACGACCGTATCGTCATCATGACCGATGCCGATGTCGATGGCGCCCATATCGCGACACTGTTGATGACCTTTTTCTTCCGCGAAATGCCCGGCCTGGTTCGCGATGGCCGGCTCTATCTGGCGCTGCCACCGCTCTACCGCCTCGCCGCCGGCGGCATCGTCGCCTATGCCCGCGATGATGCCCACCGCGAGGAGTTGATGAAAACAACCTTCGCCGGCCGCACCAAGATCGAGATCGGCCGCTTCAAGGGCCTGGGCGAGATGTCGCCGCAACAGCTGCGCGAAACCACCATGGACCCGGCAAAGCGCACGATGCTGCGGGTGACGATGCCCGACGGGGTGGATGAGAAGGCCGCGGTCGCCGATCTCGTCGAACGATTGATGGGCCGCAACCCCGAACACCGCTTCGCCTTCATCCAGGCGCATGCCACGGCGGTCGATGCGGAAGCACTCGACGCCTGAAGACCGATCGCTGACGGAAAGAAAAGCTGGCCCCGGGTCAAGCCCGGGGTGACAGCGAACAAGGGGGTCCGGGCCTCAGGCCCGGCCGCCGGCGGCGCTTTTGCGATGACGCCAGGGTCAGCCCCCTACCCCGCGGATTCCAGCGCCTCGCTTGCTTCCAGCCATTTCGCCTCGCTCGCTGCCAGCGCCTTTTCGGCTTCGCCGCGCAGGCGCATCAGGTCCTTCGCCGGGCGGTGGCGGTCGGAGGCGTTCGCGGACTTCGGATCGGCGAGGGTGCGGTCGAGCTCGGCGATCCGCGCCGTCAGCCGGGTGTTTTCGGCCTCGATCTCCTTGATCGTCTTACGCAGCCCGGCGGTGGCCTCGCGCGCCGCGGCGGCAGCCTTGCGGTCGTCCTTCTTGTTGCCGGAACCCTTGCCCTTGCTGCCTTCCGGCGCTGCCGGGCTCTTGCCGAGCACGCTGTCGGTATAATCATCGAGGCTGCCGGCGAATTCCACCGCGCGGCCGGCATCGACGAGCACCAGCCGATCGGCGCTCGCCTCGATCATGTGGCGATCATGGCTGACCACCACGACAGCGCCTTCATAATCGTTGAGCGCCTGCACCAGCGCCTCGCGCGTATCGACATCGAGGTGGTTGGTCGGTTCATCGAGGATCAGCAGATGCGGCGCGTCGCGGGTGATCAGCGCCAGCGCGAGGCGAGCCTTTTCGCCGCCCGACATCTTGCCGACCTTCTGTTCGGCCATCGCGCCCGAAAAACCGAAGCGGCCGAGTTGCGCCCGCACCTGGCTCGGGTTGGCGCCGCGCATCAGCCGGCTCATATGTTCGAGCGGACTGTCGTCGCTGTCGAGCTCCTCGACCTGGTACTGGGTAAAATAGCCGACGCGCAGCTTGCCCGGTGCCGCGACCTGGCCGTCCATCGCCTTCAACTGCCCCGAAAGCAGCCGCGCCAGCGTCGTCTTACCATTGCCGTTGCGCCCGAGCAGCGCCAGCCGGTCATCGGGGTCGAGCCGCAGGTCGATATGGCTGAGCACCGGGATGTCGGTATAGCCGACCGAGGCATGCTCGATCATCACCAGCGGCGGCTTCAGCGGCGGCGGCGACGGGAAATTAAATACCAGGGTCGGATCGGTGACGGCTTCGGCAATCGGCTGCATCTTGGCGAGTGCCTTTTGCCGCGATTGCGCCTGCTTGGCGGTGCTGGCGCGCGCCGAGTTGCGCGCGACATAATCCTGCAGCTTGGCGCGCTGCACCGCCTGAGCCTCGCGGGCGCTGGCCAGCTGCGCCAGCCGTTCGGCGCGCTGGCGTTCGAAATCGTCATAGCCGCCGGGATAGAGGGTGATCTTGCCCTGTTCGAGATGCAGGATGCAATCGACGACATTGTTGAGCAGATCCCGTTCATGGCTGATCACCACGATGGTGGCGCGATAGGTTTTCAGGAAGGATTCGAGCCACATCGTCGCTTCGAGATCGAGGTGATTCGACGGTTCGTCGAGCAGCAGCAGGTCGGGCTGCGAGAACAGCAGCGCCGCCAGCGCGACGCGCATCCGCCAGCCGCCCGAATAGCTGTCGAGCGGGCGATGCTGCGCGGCTTCGTCGAACCCCAGGCCGACGAGGATGCGGCTGGCTCGCGCCGCGGCCGTATAGGCATCGATGGCGATCAGCCGGTCGTGGATTTCGGCAAGGCGGTCGAGCTCGACATGGCCGGCCTCCTCCTCCGCCATTAACGCGGCGCGTTCGACATCGGCGGCGAGCACGGTTTCGAAGGGCGTGCCCTGCCCCGCCGGCGCTTCCTGCGCGACATAGCCGAGCCGCGCCGACTTGGGCATTTCCACGCTGCCGCTGTCGGGATCGAGCGTGCCGGCGATGACCTTCATCAGCGTCGATTTGCCGGCGCCGTTGCGGCCGATCAGCCCGATGCGCCCGCGCGGCGGCAGCGTCGCGGTGGCATTATCAAGGATGGTCCGGCCGCCAAGGCGGACGGTGACGTTGTTCATGGTCAGCATGGCGCACGCCGTAGCATGCAGCGCCGCGCGTGGGAATGGCGGCAACCACCAGAGGCGAGCGGAACAATTACTGTGGCGAAACGTTACTTAAAGACTTTGCCTTCCGAAACCCATTGCACCATAATACGCGATTATTGTTTGTAATCATAAATTTACTTAAAGGATACCAGTTACATGCAGGAACCAGTCTTGGTGCCTGACGCGCTTACCCAGGCAAATCCGGCGCGAAATCTCGTCGACAGATTGGGCAATAAATGGTCGTTGCTGGTCATCGCCGTGGTGGCCGCCCAGCCCATCCGCTTTGGCCTGCTGCGCCGCCGCATCCAAGGCGTATCGCAGAAAATGCTGAGCCAGACGCTGCGGTCACTCGAACGCGATGGCCTGATGGACCGCCGCATACTGACCGCGCGGCCGCTGGCGGTGGAATATCGGTTGACGGCGCTGGGCGAGAGCCTCGCCCCGGTGGCGATCACGCTCAAGGACTGGGCCGAAGCGAATGTTGCCGAGGTCGAGACGGCGAATGCCGCCTATGCGGCGCGGTCGGAGGATTGAAACGGAAAAGGCCAGCGGACCCGGGGGTTCGCTGGCCTGTCTTGTTTCTTCGGCAGGTTAAGGCCGCAGGTTAAGGTTGTCGCTGAACGTCATCAATGAAGATCATGGGCAAAGCCCATGCTGGCACCGAACCGGTTCGGCGGAGGCAGGCTCCGCCGCCCGGTTGGCCGGGCTTGCGCCTATCGGCGCGTAGCTTGCGCTACGCGCGCACGGCGCTTCGCCTCACTTCTTCGTGGCGAGAAACGCAATCACATTGGCGCGATCTTCGGGCTTCTTCAGGCCGGCGAACGCCATCTTGGTGCCCTTGATCGTCTTCTGCGGTGCTTCGAGATAGACGTTGAGCTTTTCCACCGTCCAGGTCAGGCCGCTTTCCTTGTTGGCCTTCGAATAGGTGTAGCCGGCGACCATACCGGCCTTGCGACCGACAACACCGTGCAGCGACGGGCCGACGCGGTTCACGCCCTTGTCGGTGACATGGCAAACCTTGCATTGGTTGAAAACGATGGCGCCCTTGGCGGCATCGCCGGCGGCCATGGCCGGTGCCGACAGGGTAGCAACACTCAGGGCGACAATTGCGAAAACGGTCTTGGTCATAGTGCCTCTCAAGTCAGGGAACGCCGCCTCATAGCCATATTCGAACGCCGACACAATTTCAGAATCGTGCGACAAAATCGATTATGACATTTCTGTAATGACTAATCGTGCCTTGCCGCATGCTGAACAGCGGCATTACGCCGACAGCAGGAATTCGACCATCGCCCGCACCTTGGCCTGGCGCCATTGCGGGGTCGGCGCGATCAACCAATAGGCATCGGCACTGGGCTGTGCTTCGCCAAGCGTGACCACCCGTCCCGCCGCCAGGTCCGCCGCCGCCAGCGTGGCCGGCACCAGCGCACGCCCCAGCCCCGCTACCGCCGCATCGATCGCCAGACCGGCATCGGCAACGGTCAACCCCGGCGCCTGCGGATCACGCGGATGGGCGATGCGCGGCAGGTCGGGGGCACCGGGGGCAGCGATCAGCACCAGGCTTTCGCTCGCCAGCGTGCGGCCATGGATTCCTTCGGCCTCGGGTTCCCCCGACAGCACGATCGCAAGATCGAGATTGGCCTGGGTGAAATCCGGCACGCCGTCATGGGCGGCGAGCACGAAACGGATATCGGGGTTGGCCACGGCAAAGCGCGCCAGCCGCGCCGCCAGCCATTTGGCGGTGAAATCACGCGGCGCCGATAGCGTCAGCACCTTCGATCCCTGCCCGTCCTGCAGGATCCGCACGCTTTCCTCGAACTGCAAGAAGCCGGCGCGCAAGGCCGGCAGAGCACGTTCGGCCTCGGCGGTCAATTCGAGGTTGCGCGTCATCCGCTTGAACAGCACCACGCCCAGCGTGTCTTCGAGGGCGCGAATCTGCTGGCCAACCGCCGCCGGGGTGACCGCGAGTTCATCGGCTGCCTTGGTGAAACTCAGATGCCGCGCCGCCGCGTCGAAAACCCGAAGGGCGTTGAGCGGCAGATGCGTGCGCTTCATGGGCCTCAGCGCCCGCCGGCGGGCGGCACCGCCAGCGCAAAGGCCGGGATGGCGACATCGAAGCCGCCGCTCGCCCCGGTCATGTGGTAGCTGCCCTGCGTCGACCCCGATGGCGTGGCCAGCGGAACCCCGGAGACATAGTCGAACGCCATGCCCGGCTCGATCACTGGCTGCTGTCCGATGACGCCGGGGCCTTCGATCGTCTCGTTGCGCCCGGCGCCATCGGTGATCAGCCAGCGCCGGCTGCGCAACTGCACCGCTTCGGTCCCGCCGTTTTCGATGCGGACGTGGTAGCTCCAGACATGCCGCGGCGCGCGCGGGTCTGACTGGTCGGGCAGATAGCGCGGCGCGACGCGCACGGTGATGCCGTGCGTCGTCGCCGCATGCGGAAAAATGAGGTCCATCACCACCATGTCACAGCCCGGCGCGGGTGAGCGCCTGATCCAGATCGTCGATCAGGTCGGCGGGATCCTCGAGCCCGACCGACAGGCGCAGCATGCCATCGGTGATGCCCATTTCGGCGCGCACGTCGGGCGAGACGCTGTAGTGCGTCGTCGTCGCCGGGTGCGTCATCAGGGTGCGGCTGTCGCCCAGATTGTTCGAAATATCGATGAGTTCGAGCCCGTCGAGCAGCGCATGCGCCTGGGGCTGGCCACCATCGAGCAGCAGCGCGATGATCGTGCCGCCCGCCGTCATCTGGCGCATGGCGAGCGCGTGCTGGGGGTGCGAGGCGAGGCCCGGGTAGCGCACGGTCGGCACCCGGGTTTCGAGGAAGGTCGCCACCGCCAGCGCATTCTCGCACTGGCGCCGCACGCGCAGGTCGAGCGTTTCGAGCGATTTCAGTACCACCCAGGCGTTGAACGGCGACAGGTTCGGCCCGGTGTGACGCGCGAATGCCAGATAGACGTCGTTCATCCATTGCTCGCTGCCGAGCACGGCACCGGCGAGGACGCGGCCCTGCCCGTCCATCAGCTTGGTGGCCGAATAGGCAACGACATCAGCGCCGAGATCCATCGGCCGCTGCACGATGGGCGAGGCAAAGGCGTTGTCGACCACCACTTTCGCTCCGGCATCGTGCGCCAGATCGGCAATGGCGCGAATGTCGGAGACTTCGAGGCCGGGGTTCGACGGGGTTTCGAGGAAGAAGGCCTTGGTGTTGGGCCGCCGCGCCTTTGCCCAGGCATCGAGATCGGTGGCATCGACGGTCGTCGTTTCGATGCCGAAGCGCGGCAGGATGCTGTCGACGAGCACCCGGCACGACCCGAACAGCGCCTTGCCGGCGACAAGATGGTCTCCCGCCGACAATTGGCAAAGCAGCGCTGCCGACATTGCCGCCATGCCAGTCGTCGTCGCCCGCGCCGCCTCGGCGCCTTCGAGCAGCGCCAGGCGCTTTTCGAGCATTTCGGTCGTCGGGTTCTGCAACCGCGAATAGGTCATGCCCTGCCGTTCACCACGGAAGCGCGCGGCGGCTTCGCCCGCACTGTCATAGGCATAGCCCGAGGTCATGAAGATCGCTTCGGATGTTTCCCCGAAATCGCTGCGCGCCGTGCCGCCGCGCACGGCAAGCGTGGCGGGACGCCATTTGTCGGTGATGGAGCGGTCCTGGCCGGTGAAGCGTTTCATGACCTAGGGATAGTCGCCGGTGGCGCTGTGTGCAACGCCGCAGCGCGACGGGACGACGCCGGCGGCGGCGCGCCATCTCCGGGAACCGGCGTGGAGGGCATTTCGTTGTTCTGGCGTAATGTTCTAAGCCTAACCGAACCGAGTCACGAAGGAGCAGCTTCGATGCCCAAATTTGCCGCTGGCGTAGTCAGATTCCAGCAGGAAGTATTTCCCGCGAACGAAGCGCTGTTCGAAAAGCTCGCCAAGGGCCAGTCGCCCGAGGCGCTGTTCATCACCTGCTCCGATTCCCGCATCGAAACCGGCATGTTGACGCAAAGCGAGCCCGGCGACCTGTTCGTCGTCCGCAACGCCGGCAATATCGTGCCGCCGCACACCATGGTAACGGGCAGCACGACGGCGGCGATCGAATTTGCCTGTGTGGCGCTCAATGTGCCGCACATTGTCGTCTGCGGCCATACCGAGTGCGGCGCCATGAAGGGCGCGATGAATCTGGACGGCTTGGGATCGTTGCCCCATGTCAGGGAATGGCTGTCCTATGCCCGCGCCGCGGTCGAGATCACCAAGGAAATCGGCAAGGATCTCAACGATCATGACCGTAACCTGCTGTTGCTCGAACAGAATGTCATCCTGCAACTGGCGCATCTGCGCACCCATCCGGCGGTCGCGGTGCGCATCGCCCGCGGTGATCTGCGGCTGCACGGCTGGGTCTACGATATCGCCGATGGCGAAGTATATGCCTATGACGACAAGAACAATGTCTTCGAACCGGTAAACCAGCGCTATGCCGCCGAGGTCGCCAAGCATCTGGCACAGCATACGCACGCCTAGCGCCGCGCAAGGCTGGATCGCCCCCTCGTCCACGCCTTTCCGGCCTGCAGGACCACCTTCGCCGTGCAGATCGCCATCCTCACCTTCGACGGCTTCAACGAACTCGACAGCTTCATCGCCGCCGGCATCCTCAACCGGCTGCGACCACAGGGCTGGTCGGCGCATATCACCGCGCCGACGCCGCGCGTTACCTCGATGAACGGCGTGACCGTCGAGCGCCAGCAGCCTTTGGCCTTTGCCGCCGAAGCCGATGCCGTGCTGATCGGCAGTGGCGTGCGCAGCCGCGAGCTTGCCGCCGACCCGGCATTGCTGGCGCAGTTGCGGCTCGATCCGGCACGCCAGCTGATCGGCGCGCAATGTTCGGGCACGCTGCTGCTCGCCCGGCTGGGCCTGATCGGCGACCTGCCGGCGTGCACCGACCTGACGACGAAACCCTGGGTCATCGAAGCGGGTGTCCGCGTGCTCGATGCGCCGTTCGTCGCGCATGGCAATGTCGCCACGGCGGGCGGCTGCCTGGCGTCGCAATATCTCGCCGGCTGGCTGATCGCGCGCCGCGCCGGCTGGGACGCTGCGGCGGCAGCGCTGCATTATGTGGCGCCGGTGGGCGAAAAAGCCGCCTGTGTCGGCCGCGCCCGGGCGGTGGTAGCGCCGTTCCTGGGCGATGCCGTCAGCCGGTAGCGGCCGCCTCGCCCCCTGCCGGCACCTCATGGCCGCGCACGATGAGCAGGTACATCACCGGCGTCACCATCCGGCTGAGCAACGTCGACGAAATCAACCCGCCGATGATCACCCAGGCGAGCGGGCCGTAAAGCCCCGACCCCGACAGCGCCAGCGGCAGCAGCCCGCCGATGGCAGTGACGCTGGTCAGCAGCACGGGCAGGAAGCGCACTTCGCCGGCATGTTCGATGGCATCGCGCAGGCCCATGCCACGGGCGCGCAATTGTGTTGTGAAATCAACGAGCAGCAGCGAATTCTTGATCTCGATTCCGATGAGCGCGATAAAGCCGATGACGGCGGTATAGCTCAGCGAATTGCCCGTCACGAACAGCGCCACCAGCCCGCCGAACAAGCCGAGCGGGATGACACCCGCGACCACCGCCGTCTCGCGGAAGCGGCCGAATTCGATGACCAGCACGCCCAGAATGCCGAACACCGCAATGGCGATTATCGGCCCCAGCCCCGAAAAGCTTTTCGCCGCGACTTCGGCCTCACCGCCTTCGTCGAAGCGATAGCCTTCTGGCAGCTCCACCTTCTTCAGCGCATCATAAACCGCGGTGTTGACCTTGGCTGTCAGATAGCCGTCGGCGATCTGCGACTGGATGCTGACGGTGCGCTGCTGGCGTTCGCGGTTGATGCGCGGCGGCGCCGAATCGAGGCGCGGGGTGGCGATTTCGCGCAGCGGAATCGCGCCATTGGCACTCGGCACATAGACGCCGTCGAGCGCCGACACTTCATGGCGGCCATCCATCGGCAGGCGCACGACGACATTGTAGCTGTCGCCTTCGCGATCACGCAGCCGGCCGGCGTTTTCGCCGACCAGCGCCAGCCGCAGCGCGCGGCGCGGTGCCCCCGGGGTGACGCCAAGCAGCGCCGCCTTGCCGGCATCGAGGCCCAATTCGAGCCGCGGCGTATCGACTGCCACCGGGTTGACGACGTCGCGGGTGCCGGGAACCTTGCGCATCACTGCTTCGACTTCGGCGGCCAGGCGCTTGAGCACTTCGAGATCGGGACCGACGATCTTGACCATAATCGGCGAATCGATCGGCGGGCCGTTCTGGAAGATCTTGAGCACCAGCTGCGCATCGGGGTTGGCGGCAAAGCGCGCGCGCAACCGCTCGACCAGCGCCGGGCCGCGCTCCGGATGCCATTCCTTCAGCACGACGAGCACTTCGCCCAGGTTGCTGCGCTGGTCGAAACTGCGCTGGTTGTAGAAGATCTGCGGATTGCCGCGCCCGACATTGGCCAGCACATTCTGCACATCGGGCTCGCCCTTGGTCGCCTGTTCGACAAAGGCCACGGCGCGGTCGGTCTGGGTCATCGCCGTGCCTTCGGGGGCAGTGACGGTGACGAGGAAATAGGAACTGTCGGCGGGCGGAAACAGGCTCGACCCGATGAAGGGCACCAGCCCCAGCCCCGACATGACGATCAGCGTGGATGCCGCCATCGCCTTCCACGGGTTGGTCAGCGACCAGTGCAGCACCGGCGCATAGAAGCGCTGGATGCCGGTCTGGATCACCTGGAGGAAGCGGTTGCCATGCTCGGGCTCGTTGCGCGGCAGGATGCGGCTGGCAAGAAACGGCACGATGGTCAGCGAGACAAGCAGCGACGCCGCGACCGTGCCGAGCACCGCGACCGGCAAGGACCGGGTGAACTTGCCGGCGCCTTCGGGAAGGAAGGCGAGCGGCAGGAAGGCAAAGAGCAGCACGCAGGTGCAGCCGATCACCGCCACGGCAATCTCGCGGGTGCCCGACAACGCCGCGGTGGTACGGTCGTCGCCCTCGCGCAGATGCCGGGCGATGTTTTCGGTAACCACGATCGAATCATCGACGAGCAGCCCCAACGCGATGATGAAGCCCGAAATCGCCAGCTGGTTGAGGGTGAAGCCGGTGAAGGCGAGGATCGCGACGCCCATCATCAGGCTGAGCGGCACCGACACCATGACGACGATCGAGGCGCGCCAGCCCAAGGGCAGCAGGGTGATCAGCACCAGCCCCAGCGCGATGGCGAAATCGCGGCCCAACTGGTCGAGCTTCCTCGCGATGTCGAACGACTGGTCGAAGCCGGTTTCGAGCTTCACATCGGGGGGCAATAGCTTTTTATAATCTTCCGCCGCCTTGATGGCGCCGTTGCGGATATCGAGGACGTTGAGCCCGTCCTTCTGCGTCAGCGTCACCCACACCGCGCGCTTGCCGTTGAAGCGCGCGATATGCGGCTGTTCCTCGTAATCCCAGCCGACTTGCGCGACATCCCTGACCCGCACGACATTGCCATTGGCAGCGCGCACCGGTTCGTCGGCGACTTCATCGATGCTGCGAAATGCCCCCCCGGCCTGGACGTTGAGCCGCTGGTCGCCGCTGTGGACGGCGCCGGGCGGCAGGTCGGTCGAGCCTTGCCGCAGCGCATCGGTGACGGCGGTGACCGGCAGGCCCAATTGCGCCAGCCGGCCGCTGTCGATGGCAACGCGCACTTCCGGCGTCGGGATCGCCCAGGCGCGGCTGGTGCGCACGCCCGAGACGCGGTTCAATCGTTCGCGCAGGTCCTTGGCGTATTTTTCGAGCCGGCGGTACGAAGCGGTATCGCTGACCAGCGCGAACTGGATGACCGCGGCTTCGGTGGTGCGGGTCTTCTGGAATTCCAGCCGGGTCAGCGCCGATGGCAGCGTCGATCGGATGGCGTTAACCTCGCGCACGACTTCGTCGTAATTCTTCTCCGGATCGCCGCTCCAGCTGAATTCGGCGGTGATCACCGCTGTCGAATCGGTCGATCGCGATTGCACGCGGACGATGCCGTCGAGGCCCTGGATGACATCCTCGATCGGCTTGGCAACAGTGGTTTCCATGTCCGACGGCTCGGCGCCGGGCACGGTGGCGATGACATTGATGAACGGCGAGGGAAAATGCGGATCGACCGAGCGCGGGATGGTCAGGAACGCCGACAGGCCGATGGCGAACAACAGCGCAAAGGCAACCAGCGTGATCTGCCAGCGGCGAACGGCGAAATCGATGAAACCCATCGGCTCAGCGACGCCCGGCGCGCATGGTGACCTTCATGCCATCGCGCAGGCGCTCGGCCCCCGATGTCACCACCTGTTCGCCGGCGCGCAGGCCCGACGTTATGGTCACGGCGCTGTCGCCCACCGGGCCGACTCCGACTGGGCGTAGCCGCACGACCGAAGTCGCCGTATCGAGGACATAGACAAAGCCTTCGTCGGCGCGCGCCCCGAACACCGCCGTCGCCGGCACCGCCATGCCGCCGCTCGTTGCCGTCGGTGCCAGCCGCAGCCGCGCCGAACCGATCAACCCCGAACGCAGATCGGGCCGCGCCGGCAGCGCCAGTTCGACGCGGAAGGTGCCAGTGCCGGCATCGCCGCGTGCGCCGACTTCGGAAACGCTGGCGGCAAAGGCCTGGCTGCCCAGCGCCGGTACGGTCACTTCGGCGGGCTGGCCGCGGCTGATGCGGCCAAGATCGGCATCCGACAGCGGCAGTTGCAGGACATAGCCGGTCGCCGCTTCGCCGAGGATCAGGATGGTCTGGCCCGGGCTGGTGATCTGCCCGGGTTCGGCGGGGCGGCGCAGGATGACACCGGCCGAAGGCGCCCGGATCGTGGCGAGGCCGACATCGAAGCCGGTCTGTTGCAGCCGCGCCTCGGCGGCGGCGGCGGTGGCGCGCGCGGTTTCGACACGCGGCGCCGTCACCCAGCCCTTGGCGAACAGCCCCGACAGGCGGCGATAATCGGCGCGGGCACGATCGGCTTCGGCGCGCGCCGACGCGGCGGCGGCCGACAGGCTGGTCGGATCGAGGCGCGCGAGGACCTGGCCACTGGCGACGCTGTCACCCTCGCGCACATTGATCGCGGCGATGCGGCCGGCGGCGTTGAACCCCAGCGCCGTTTCGCGCTTGAGGCGCACCGTGCCGGTGACCAGCAGCGAGGCATCGCCGCCGGCCGGAACGACGGTCGCCACGGCCACGGGAACCAGGGTCGGCTCGGCCGGCGGCGGCGGCGCGACGGCGGAACAGGCTGCCAGCAGGACAGGCAGAACCGGCACGCACCATCTGGCCACCAGAGGCCTCAACCGCAGATACACGCGCCTCGCCCCCCGATTTGACCAAGACTCATATTGCTTAGCGACAAGCCGACGGGGCGCAAGCAAAATTCGAGCACCGCTCAACTTTTGCCGGCCCTGTGACAAGATGGCGCTATCCGCGGACGTTGCGACGACCGCGGGGCCAGGCCGTCAATCAATAATAGTTAACAGATTGATCGTTAACATCTGTGTAACCAGATTGCCGTCACGATTTTCAAACGACGAAAGGGCGACGGCGATGTCCGGAACGATCTGCCCGGCCACCGGAATGTCATGGTCGCCAAGCCGGCCTGCCAGGCGGGCGCACGCCACTGCCACGGCACCGGTTTCGCCTTCGAGCCGCAGCGCCAGGGTGTGGCGGGCACCGACGAAGGTGACGCTCGCCCAATCCTCGCTGCTGGCGGCCTCGACGATCAAGGCAGGTTTTCGCCTATCGGCAGGATCGCACCCGGCGATTGCCGACACCGCACGCAGGACGGCGGCGTGAACATGGTTGCATTACGCGCGCATCGGGCGGCGGCCTGCACGACGGAACCGGCGTCCGACAGGGTGGCGACAGCACAGGCAGCGACGCCACCGGCGCCCGAGGGCCGCGTGGAAACAGTATCGCTTTCGACCCGTGAGACGAAGGCCAGCACCCGCGCCGCCATTTCGGCGCGCGGCTCGCGACCGCGCCGCAAATCGAAGACGAAACGCGGATCGCCGGTGGCTTCACGACCGAAGCGTGAGGGGGGCACCGCGCGCCGGCGCAAATGGCGCTCGATCATGATCAGCAGGCTCATCTCTCATTCTCCCTCGCGGCGGCGTTTCACAACCGATTCGGCCGGTTTAACGATTTATCCGCGCGCAAATCCTACTAGTCTAGGTAAAAAACTATGCTATGGTGTGCCGCAGGAGAGGAGGTACCGCGACATATGGACAGCATCGCCATCCGCAAGCGGCTGGACGAGCTGATCGCGACCCGTGGCGAGGATTATGCCTCGCTGTCGCGGCGGCTCGGCCGAAACCCGACCTATATCCAGCAATTCATCAAGCGCGGGGTGCCGCGCCGGTTGTCAGAAGACGACCGGCGCCTGCTCGCCGCGCATTTCGGTATCGCCGAACGCCTGCTCGGTGGCCCCGATACCGGCAGCGTCGTCGCGCGCCCCGGCCTCGTGCGTAGCCAGGGTGATTATGTGCTGATTCCCCGGCTCGATGTCGGCGCCTTGGCCGGCAGCGGCCGCGAGACCGGGCCGGAAACCTCGCTCGCCGCGCTGGCCTTTAAATCGCACTGGGTCCGCGATGTCGCCAGCGGCCGCCCCGAAGCGCTGTCGGTGATCGGCGTGGAGGGCGATTCGATGCTGCCGACGCTGGCCGATGGCGACCAGATCCTCGTCGACTGCGATGATCGCGACCGGCTGCGTGACGGCATCTATGTACTGCGCACCGACGATGCGTTGCTGGTCAAGCGGCTGTCGGTCAACCCAGCGACGCGGCGATTGACGATCCGCAGCGACAATGATGCCTATCCGAGCTGGGACGATTGCGACCCGGCGGCGGTAACCGTCATCGGCCGGGTCGTCTGGGTCGGCCGCCGCTTGAACTGACGCCTGAACCGGGGCTCAGCGCCGGGCGTCGAGCAGAGCCATGACCACTGCGGCCACAATGCCGAGCGCCAGGCCGGCGACGAGACCGATCGAGGTTTCGCCGAACATCACGCCAACAATCGGCCCGATCACCACGCCGGCGGCGATCAGGCAGCCGCCACCACGTCGCGGCGGTTTCACGGGGACATCGGGGTTCACGGGGGGATTGTTCGCCATGGCTGTGCTTTGGCACGATGGCAGGGGCCGCGCCAAGCCCTGTCGCGACCGCTGCGGCTTTGCGGCAGCGTTGCAAGGGTCTAGACACCAAGGGGTGTTATCGATGCCGCCCTCGCAACTGACCGGTCGCCTGCTGCGGTTCGCCGCGCTGCTGGCCGGTAGTGCCGTGCTGGCCGGCGCCGCCGCGGCGCAGCAAGCGCCCGTTGCCGACCCGCCGGAAGGCCCGTTGCCAACCGGCGAACCCCGGCTGGAGGATTTCGCGCCGCTGCCCGGCAATGTGCCCTGGCCGACGATCGAATCGACCAGCGACGGCGAACCCGTGGTGGCCGCCGGTGATGTGCGCTATACTGTTGAGATTAAGGGCCTCGCCGTGCTCGGGTTGGAGGATGAATTTCGCGCCCTGTCCTCGCTGTGGACCAAGCGCGGCGAGGTTTCCAACTTGGCCCAGATCAACCGCCGCACCGCCGAAGACCGCGACCTCGTCGACCAGTTGCTGCGCTCGGTCGGCTATTATGGCGGCACGACGCAGGTGGCGATCACCTCGCCCGTCGTTGATACCACGCCGGTACAGGTCGGCCTGACGGTCGACCCGGGGGCGCTCTATCACTTCGATTCGATCAGCGTTGTCGCGCCATCCG
The DNA here is from genome assembly GCA_044373875.1 of Polymorphobacter sp. GTDB lineage: Bacteria > Pseudomonadota > Alphaproteobacteria > Sphingomonadales > Sphingomonadaceae > Sandarakinorhabdus. Next base: position 942 of record JBILPK010000065.1, on the reverse strand, counting down.
GCGCGGGGGTGGCCGATCCGGCGGCGATCGTGCTGCCGCTGCTGGGGGTCAAACCCGGCGATGCCATTGATGCAGCACGGGTCAATGCGGCGCAGGATGCCCTGCTCGTCCGGCTTGCCGACGCCGGCTACCCCTTCCCGATCATCGGCAAGCCCGACATCGTCATAGATCACGCCACCCGAACCGCGTCCTTGTTGCAGACGATCGACCTGGGCGCGCGCGGCGTTCATGGCACCATCCATATCGCCGGCGAAACGCAGGGCCTGTCCGATGCCCATGTCGCGACACTTGCGCGCTTCAAGCCCGGCGACCGCTACACCGAAACCGGGCGTGACGATCTGCGCCGCGCGCTGATCCAGACCGGGCTGTTCGGCAGTGTCGCCATCAAGCCGGTTGCTTCGGAAACGCCGGCAATCGATGGCGTCCAGCGTGTCGACCTGATGATCACCACCGAGGCCGCCCCGGTGCGCACCATTTCGGCCAAGGGCGGTTATTCGACCGGCCAAGGCATTCGCGCCGAAGCGAGCTGGACCCACCGCAACCTGTTCAAGCCCGAAGGCGGATTTACCGTGCGCGGCGTCGCCGCCGAGCGCGAACAGGTGCTGATCGCCGAATTCCAGCGCCGCAATTTTAAGAAGCGCGACCAGCTGCTGTCGGCGCGCGTCGGCCTTTCGGCCGAACAGCAGAACGCCTTCGATGCCACCACCTTCGGCATCGGCGCAGCGCTGGCGCGCGAATCGAACATCATCTGGCAAAAGGCCTGGACCTATTCGGTCGGCGCCGAAGCGCTCGTCACCCGCCAGCGCGACCGATCGGCACCCAATGATCCGAATAATACCTATTTCATCCTCGCCTTTCCCGGCAACGTCACCTGGGACCAGTCCGACGACCTGCTCAACCCGTCGCGCGGCTTCCGGTTGAGCAGCCGCATCTCGCCCGAAT
>JBILPK010000064.1:0-17311 GCA_044373875.1 Polymorphobacter sp. | reverse complement strand
CGATGTTATCGCCAGAATGCCGGATCATCCACAGACCCGCATCGAAGAACTGCTCCCCTGGAACTGGATACCGACAGGGCAAACAATCAAGATCAAGCAAGCGGCCTGATCGCTCGCGCGCGCGAGACAAAATTACGCCCGATGGTCGTCGCCGAATGGATACCTCTAAGGCAACTTTTCGAACGTAAGTCCGGCATGCGCCTGCAGCCGTTCTATCAGCCTGTCGCCCAAAATCGTTGCCGGCGTCCAGAAGCCGCCCGCCACTTCGTCGGGTACGTCTTTGGCAAGGCAGGCGGCGGCCTGAGACAACATCTTGGCGGTTGATCCGTAGCCGGGATCGCGGTCCCCTGTGACCCGGCACCCTATAGTGTCGCCCTTTGCAGTCGACCCGAGGAAAACAAGATCGAAGCCGCCTTCCAGTTGCGCCTTTTCGTTCGGTCCTTCGCCCGGCTTTGGCAGCACCATGGTCTCGAGCAGCCAACGCAGAGGAGGCAAAGCCAAGCCGACCATAAGGGCATTTACGCCCCAAGTCGCCGCTCGGGCCATCCGCTTGCCTTTCGCACCCTCACCCGTCACCAAAGCTTCCTCGTACTGGAATTCAGCACCATAGCTCTTGTTGTTCAGAGCGTTGGACCGATGCACTACCCGCGTATTGATGCCCGCCATGACGAAGGGGGCAACCCAGCCGCCATAGACATCATCATATGCGATCTTCACATCCGGTTGTGTAATCGAGAAGCCGTGGCCGGGCGGGCAAAGGCTGTAAGGGTCTTTGAGCTCTTGGCGCAATTGGGCGTCGCTGACCGCTTCCTTGACCATGTTGACCATGCTCGCGATTGTACCGCCTGAAGCGCCACCCTTGATGTTTGCAACCCGCATGTTGATCCGGTCACAAGTCTGGCCGAACTGTTCCAAGGCAACACGTTGCAGAAAATGGACGCCCAGATCAGACGGGATGGAATCAAAGCCACAACAATGAACGATCCTCGCGCCGCTTTTTATTGCATCAGCCTCGTGACGTAATTGCATTTTGCGGATCCACTGGGGTTCGCCAGTCAGGTCGCAATAGTGGGTGCCGGTGGCGGCGCAGACCTGCACCAGCAAATCACCATACAGCGCATATGGGCCGACGGTCGACATGACCACGGTGGTCTGCGCGCACATCTGCCTTAAAGTGTCTTCGTCCCCGGCGTCAGCGACGATGAGTTGGACCCCCGATAACCCGATCGTATCGCTGAGCTGCTGCAGCTTGCTGAGCGAACGCCCGGCGATTGCCCAAACGATCGATCCATCGGCGAACTGCTCGTGCATGTAGCGCGTTATGATTTGGCCGACGAAACTCGTAGCCCCATAGACGATGATGTCGAATTTGTTATCTGCCATTTTATCCTGCTGCGTCAGTGAGTTTTCAATAAGCGCCCAGCCTGAAAATTGGCGCCGATGGTTGCGTAAATTGTAACCGCCCTATTGTAACCGCCTGCCGTGGGCGACGGTGGTGTTGTAACGCACGTCGCTAATGACGTCGTTATAGATGTCATCGCAACGGATGTTATCTGAATTGCGCTAGACGTGACCGAACCGGGAACGACAGGCTGAGCGGCCTGCCAAATTGCCTACGCCGGTCGACTCCTGGTCACCGGTGCTGACCCGGGCGTAACCAAGAATGTCAGCCATGGCAGTCCGTCATCGCGCCAGCGAAAGCGTGAGACCCGGGATTTCGATCCTGGACCATTCCCGATCGGCGGTAAGAACTGGCAGTCCTTCGGCGATGGCGAGCGCCATGCAGGACCGATCTCCCAAGCCGCTGCCAAACGCCTTGGTTGCCGGGTAGAGCTTGGCCGCGGCAATGGCGTCGTCGCGCCCATTCGGGCGTACGTCCAAGTGCAAGGCGTCGAGCATCGCCAGCGCCGCATCGATCGGCACCTCGCGACGCAACAGGCCCTTGATCACCTCCTGGAAGTTGACCGCCGAGATAAGCCCGTCACCGATGTACTGCGCAACAACATCGGCGCCCGGCTCATCGCGGAGCAGCACCAGGATCGCCGAGGCGTCAAAAACGATCGATGCCATGCTTATCTTGGGGGCCTAGTCGAGGTCTTCGCGCGCGGCTTCGGCCCGGCGCTCGGCGATGAAATCATCGACCGGGAGGTCGTTGGTCGCATGCTGACGGTACAGGTCCTGGGCGCGCCTGATGCTCTGACGCATCGACGTCAGTTTTACGTTGTCACCATTGATCGACAGCACGACGACGCCAGCACCGGTCAAGCCAAGCGCCTTACGCGCTGATCGCGGTAGCACCATGCGGCCGTTCTCGGCGATCCGGATGTCGATCAGCTCCGGCACAAGTGACACCCTATTCCAAATGGCATAAGCTGTTTATGTGCCATATTTCGGATACTGTCTATCTCCGCCACGTGGCACAGACTTTGCTGGCAATGCGCTGTCTCGCAAACGGCCTTTCTGGGGACGCCGGGCAAAAACTGCGACGTTCGGAGTTGACCCGGTGCCGCTCCAGAAGCTTGGTATGTCGCCATAATGAGAGCAGCACGACCATTGCGAGGCTTTGTTGCACGGACCAGTCGGCCCCTGAAAGCGTTCCGGTCATCGACGCACGATCGACGTCAGTTCACCCCAACAAGAATTGGACGTCATCCTCAGTCAGCCCGGTCAATGCGGCATCGTCATCACCCCATAGCGTGGCGGCCAACGCGCGCTTCTTGTCCTGAAGGGTCAGGATCTTTTCCTCGATAGAGCCGCGCGCAACGAGGCGATGGACAAAGACCGGCTTGGTCTGGCCAATACGATGCGCTCGATCAATTGCCTGCGCTTCGACCGCAGGATTCCACCACGGATCATAAAGTATCACGGTATCGGCCGTTGTCAGGTTGAGCCCGGTGCCGCCGGCCTTTAGGCTTACGAGAATGACAGGTAGCTTACCCGACTGAAAATCCGCCACCGGCGTCTTGCGGTCCTTGGTTGTGCCGCAGATTTCGGCAAAATCGATCGCGCGCTCGGTCAGCATCGGCTTGATCAGATCGAGCATCGAGGTGAACTGGCTGAACAGGATAATTCGTCGTCCTTCGCCGAGCATCTCGGGGAGCATCTCGAACAAGCGTGCCAACTTGGCTGATCCGGCATTGCGGCCCGGCTGTGTTGGCAACAACCGCGGATCGCAACAGACTTGACGCAGCTTCAACATCGCATCGAGCAGGATGATCTGCGACCGCATCAGGCCAACACGGGCGATTTCGTCGCGTACCCGTTTGTGCATCAACAGCCGGACGCTTTCGTATAGGGCGAGTTGCCCAGCCTCGAGATCGATCCATTCGGACATTTCGGTCTTGGCGGGCAGATCGCGCGCCACTTCATCCTTGGTTCGCCGCAAAAGGAACGGCCGCAGCCGCCGCGCCAGACGAGCTTTGGCCACCGCGTCATTGTCGCGGGTGATCGGCCGGGCAAAATCGCGCCGGAAGCCATCGAGCGGTCCGAGCAATCCCGGCGTTACCAGCTCAGCCAAGCTCCAGATATCGCCCAGTTGGTTCTCCACGGGCGTGCCGGTCAGCGCGATGACCTGTGTAGCCTTGATCTTGCGCGCCGCCTTGAACCCCGCCGTCGCGGCGTTCTTGAGAAAATGGGCTTCGTCGAAAACAACGAGGCCGTAGTTCCGGGCCGCCAGATCCGCGTCACGCGCCAGCAGTGGATAGCTGGTGAGCAGAATATCGGCAGCAGCGATCTCCGGGGCGACAGCATGGCGATCGCTACCGTGCCACAACACGCTTTGCAGATCGGGGGCAAACTGCTGTATTTCGGCCTGCCAGTTGGGCAGCACTGACGTCGGGCAGACGATCAAGGCCGGCCCCCGTAATTTTCCGGACGCCTTCAGAGTCACTAGGTGCGCCAGCGCCTGGACGGTCTTGCCAAGCCCCATGTCATCGGCGAGCACACCACCGAACCCGGCGTGATACAGCGCCTGCAACCAATCCAGCCCCTGTTGTTGATACGGCCGCAGGCTAGCCTTGAAACTGGCTGGCAGGACCGTCGGTTCCGTCTGCAACCGCGTCAGGGCGCGCGCCAGTTGCCGCAGTGGCTCTGCGCCGCTCCAGGGGACGTGGCCTTGCGTCGCGCTTTCCAGATCGGCGAGTGTGGCGAAGTCACGCGTCGGCAACCGCAGCTTTCCGTTGGCGGTCCCGTCATGCAGCGCCAATTGCAGCAAACTGGCCAGCACCGGTTTCAGCTTGTCGAGCGGCACCTGCGCTATCTTGCCAGGCCCAAGCGGTAGCGACAGGACCCCGCCAGGTTGATCGAGCAGCGCCGCACCATTGGCGGCCAGCAATTGGCGTAGCAGCGGCAGGATATCGAACGCCTTGCCGTCGATGCGCACACCAAGGCTGATATCAAACCAGTCGATCCCCGATGGCGTGATATCAAAAGCCAGGCTGTCAGCGTCAATTTCGACAATGTTCAGCGACCATTTCGCGGCATAATCGATGCGCCAGCCTTCGCTGCGCAGGCGCGGCACATCCTTCTGCAGGATCGTCGTAAAGTCGGCAGGACGCGCGCCGGGATGAACGGTGAAATCCCAATTCTGCGTCGGCTTTGGCTTTATCGCGGCAAAGACGTCGAGCGGCTGCACCGACATGTCCAATACCCGTTCAAATGCCTGTGTTTCGGCAGAAATGTCGCGCTGAAAGCGCATCACACCGTCCACCCCAGGCGCATAGATCAGCGTTGCCTCGGTACCTGGCATCACGATGCAACCATCATAGTCAAAGCTCAGTCGGACCAGAGCGGTCGTCTGTTTGGTGGTGCCATAGGATGCGTAGCGGCCGCGCGAAGGAATGTGGACATCGAGGCTGTCCTCGCGGAACGTCAATATGGGTATCGGCGTGATGACACCGCGATCAACAAGCTGTGACAGCCCCGGTGGCGCCACTACGTCACTGACGATTTCGCCCCAACGTGCAGCAAGGGTTTCCACCGCATGCGGTGGCACCGGCGGCAGCATAAGCAACTGGCGAGCGCGTATACCATCGACGCCTGTTTCGATCGCGTGGACGGCTCCCGTTTGGCCATTGACCAGCAAAGGCGGTGCCTGCGCCAATAGAATGAGAGCGCTCGCGTCGGCAACATTCGCCAGATCGAGCACAAGTCGCTGGCTGCCATCGCCCTGCATCGCCCAATCGAACCGCGCCGCAAGCGGCGGCGCCTCATGGAGCACTGGACCATCGACCTTGCCCCAATGCGCCCGCCCCGTGTCGATCGCGGTTTTCAACCAGTACGCGCCGCCAATGCCGGCCGGTGATCCCGCTGCATCGAAATCACCGCCGTATTGGCTCATCCGGCGGACAAGCCAGGAATCGATGGGATACTGCGTCAGCGACGCCAAAGGCGCGCTATGACCATGCACTTGTGTCGAACGGCGCAGGCCGTTTGCTGCCGGCTCATCCAATCGAGCCGTCACAACCAGAAGCTGCGGCTGCAAGCCCGCCTGCGGCACCCCTGCGCCGACTTTGCCGTACTTTCCAACATGAACCCTGCGGGATGCGAACACATACGCGATCTTGAAACTGCTGGCGGTGCCCGCGGGCCGCGGCGCCATCGCATGAGCTTCGGAAAGCCAGTTCAGCAGCGGCACCGGCAAGGGCGCTGCCTGTGATGGCGGCGGTACAGGCGCAGTCGGTCGGGGCAACAACAGCGCTGGCTGACCAGGCTGTTGTTGGCCACGGCCTTGCAGCGCGAACAACGCTGCCGCTCCATGTTTGCAGTTAAAGCCTACCGGGCACTCGCAATCTACCTCGGCAAAGTATTGCCCAGGTGCGTCGTTGTGAAAGATGGTCGTCACGACATAGGCGTTACGGCCGCTGCCCTTTACGGTCGCCGTGACAACGCCCGCGTCATCGTCGACGTGCAACGCTGTGACATGCCCCTGCGCCCAATAACTTCGCCCTGCCTGAAGCATTTTTAGCGTTTGGGTCGCTTCCGCAATCAGGCTTTCAGTGATCGGCGGAATCATGACAACAGGATATTCGACTTTCACTATCCTTGTCTATCTTGCGGTCTCCAGACGGAGCATAAAGTCCACAAGGAGTTCCATCACTTTGATCTTAAGGCCCGGTTTTCTCTGCGCTTCCTTGATCGGAGTGACGTGTAAGGACGGCCTTTTGCGGACCGATGGCGCGCCCTCGGGAAGATGTTTCCGACTGCGGTCGAGGCCCCAAAACGCGGTTCTCGAGTTTCACGTCATTCAGACAATTAACCCGCCGCTTCAATATCGGTCCTCGAAAAGCCATTGCCAACGAACAGCAGCGAACAGACGTTCGTTCGAGCAAGGTCGTATGCGAAACAATCGCCAAAGTTCAGCCCTGCCAGGTGAACACCATTGCCCCAGTGCCTGTAAGCCTGTGCAACGCCCTGCGCCGATGCCAGCGACACTGGAGTGATCTCGAACCTGAGACCGTTTATCAGTTTCTCGGCTTTTTCCCCCTTGCGCTGCGCAATCGGCGCCCAGCGCCGGGCACGATCATCGAGGTCGCCGAGTTGGACATGGCCGCGCGGCATGATCGAGCGATCGAGCACTGCAGCCAGGTCAAAAGGCCGCCGCCCTGCTCTGATGCCTTTTGTCCTACATCAAATATCCCCCAAGCGGAGTGCGGGAGGGATACGGTTTCTCTAAGGGATTCAGGATTCAGAGGCTTTTGTCCTGCCATGCCCGAGGCTTGGTGACGTTTGGCCGGACGGATCGGGAGGGGTGAGACGACAGATAGGGAGGGGTTCGCCGGACTCATTGGGAGGACATGTGCGACGGATCGGGAGGCCCTGATACCACGACAGATTGGGAGACCGCCGCCGTCCTGTGGATATCTTTGGGCTTCTCATACCCTGAAACGGGTCAATCCACGAATTTGGGGGGGGCAATGCGACACTTGGGGAGGGGTGACGCCTCCGTTTGCTTGCGACAGATTGGGAGGTCCCCGTTTTCCAGCGCTATTGCGACAAATTGGGAGGGGCCTGCAGGGGCGTATTGCGACGAATTGGGAGACCTTGGGGATGGCTCTGCTACGACAGATTGGGAGGGAGGTGGCAAGGTCCTAATACGACGGATCGGGAGGGGTCGCGATGTTCCCTCATACGACAGATCGGGAGGGGTCTTGCACGACTCACCGGCGCGTGTTTTGACACGACGGATTAACAACTAGTCGTGTCGGGGATGGCCAGACCAAAATCAATCGGCCGCACTATGAAGGCGGCCCATCAACTCAAGCTCGCCGGCAAGGGCGAGCTGGCGATGGCCGTCGAGCTTATCGACGTCCACACTCCCAAGAACCAGGAACTTAGCCTGATTGCGCGGCGTTGTCTCCTGATGATGCTTGAAGTAGCCGCCGGCGACGCCTGGAAGCCTGAGCCCCATCGCATCGCCAAGAAGGACCTGCGCGGCAGCCACAAGGCCATGGACCGTGTCCGTCCCGCCTTTGAGGAGCTTATGGGTGTGTGGTTCAGTCATGCCGACACCCTCGGCAAGGCCAAGTCGACGCGCATGTTTCACCTGCTCGAAGGCATCAACGACCAGGACGATGAGGCCTCCAGCGCGTTTGTCGAATTCACATTCACCGCACGGGCCCGCCAGATGCTCGAGCGATCCGAAGTCTACGCCCGGCTGTCGCGCGAGGCGATCATCAAGTTCCAGAGCCGCTACAGCCTGCGCCTCTACGAGATCGGCGCCGCGATCTACTGCAAGCGTGATCCTACCTGGTCGGGCGAGGTCGCTGAGCTGCGCAAGCTGCTCCACGTGACGCCCGATACCTATCCCAACTTCTCGGACTTTCGGAAACGCGTTCTTGAGCCGGCCAAGGCCGAAATCGCCCAACTTGCAGAATTCGATTTCAGCTGGGAGGAGATTACCAGCGGCCGTCAGGTCCGTCGTATCCGGATGATCTTCACCGCCAAGCCTGGCCATGCCGCGCTGGCAGCGGCCGAAGAGAACGAACGACATTCAGTTGGTCGCAAGCCGCGGCGCGAGGGCGATGTAGGGCAGATTGTCACCGCTATAGCCACCAAGCTGACGGTGACCGATCAGCGCCCTGCCCCGGCCCTGAGCGCGCCTGCCTCGGATGAACTCGCCTGGCCGAGAGATGATGATCTCAATGACTATGACGAGGCGTTGCGCCCATTGTATTTGATCGCTCGCTCCCATGGCGGTGGCCACTCGGTCGAGCGCCTTTCCTACGCCTACGTCCAGCATATGGGCGAAAAGCGTCACCTGCTTCGCGGTGATCGGCTCAAGGCATCATGGCAGGGGTTCGTGGCCGGCAAGGCCCGGATGTGGGTGCCCGTGCGCTGAGGCTGCTTGGGTTCAGATCAGGGAGGCGTTTCCTGCTGCCGCCCACGCCTGCAGCGCGGCATTTTCGTCGTCTTCTGTCTTGACCGGGTAGTCGCACGAAACTCCGCGCAACATCACGTCGATCAGCCAAAGCAGCATGTCCTTGTCGTAAGCGTCACTGGTTTCACTGCATTGCTCGGGGTCGCGATTGACCTTGACCTCTTCCAGTTAGAGTTCCGCCCCGCGCCAGGCGGCTTCGACACGATGGATCATCATGCCGGTCCAGCTTCGCCGAAACAGCAGTAGCCGTTCTCCAGGTAGATGAACCACTTGTCTTCCATCTCCTGCGGAACGCAGTCCCGTGCGATCAGACAGGTTTCGAACGGCGGGATCGCGACGCCAAGAGAGAACGTCGATATCTTGTTGGGGATCGGCAGGCACTCGACGCGGAAGCTCTCGGCTGTGGCGTTGCCGAGGATCTCCGTTTCAGACCGACCAAAGGTGGTCGCCAGATAGCTGGCGATGTCCATTGCATCCAGAGGAACACCATTGATCACCAGCGACGACTGCGTTGGCGGCCGGCGGTAAACGTGCATTGGGCAATAGCTTGCCAGCCAGTCAAAATCGATCGCGCTGATGATGGCGGCACTAGTGGTTAAAATCTGACGGTTGGTACCCCTGGCGGCAAAGGCAGCTTCCGACCCACTTCACGCCGTTCCCCGATTTGTATGTAAACGGCCGCTTTTGCCCGAACCGGCCATTCACCTGTGATCGGGCCGCGGGGCAGCTTCGTGGCCCGTTGCAGTCTTCTATACAGTTGAAGGCGCTGCCCGAAACCAGATGTTGCTTTGTCCGACATCGATTGCCCAAATAGGGATCGTTGGCAGCTTCGCAGAATCATCTGAACGACTTATACGCCACTCCGTTTCGCTAGTCCCGACCCTTGTGCCAAGAGGCCCTACACAATGACAAGCAGGCTGGGATCGAAGCCAAGACGAGGGCCGACAATTGGACTGATCCCGCTCGTACTTATGGTAGTTACGACTAGCTGTGGGGTGCCGGTCGATCAGTATAATCGAGAACAGGCAAAGCGCGACAAGGTCATTGAAGCACGCGGCGCAGCGGCCGAAATTCGGCTTCAGACGCCGCCTCCCGCCCGGAGCTCAGCAGCGCGCGATGACGTTTCAGCACGACCAGCTTCCGAGCCCGAAGAGAACCCAACCGGTAAGCCAGCCCGCTAAATCGCAGCAACCCTGACGCGGGTCACCTTCAACCCCTGCATCTCTACAACCTGCAGCTTATAGCCTTCGCGTTCCAGCACCGCGTTGAATTTCGGCATCGTGCCGTCGATTGCGAAGAACAACCCGGCGACCGTCACAACATCCGGTTCGTCTAGATAGATGTTATGATCTTCGGCGAGTTCGGCGAGGGTGACCTCACCGTCCAGCAACAGGCTGCCGTCGGGTTGCTGTCGGATCCAGTCCGACGTTGCAGGCTCATCCGCATCGATCAGGTCGTCGATGATATCGTCCATGGTGACGAAGCCGAGCGTGCCGCCAAACTCGTTGACGACGAGCGCCGCCTGGACTTGCTGGGACTTAAACAGCGCGAGCAACTCGCTCGCCGGCGTGTTCGCCGAAACGCGCGCCAAGGGCCGGATCAGCGGCCGGAGTGCTTCGAGATTGCCGGCTTGGTGTGCCCGGATGAAGTCCTTGACGTGCATCACCCCAAGCACCGTGTCGAGCGATGCCGCATGGATCGGATAACGCGCTTGTCGGCTTTCGGCGATCAGCGCCGCGACATCGTCGATCGGGGTGTCGGCCGCGATGGCTACCAGCTTGGCGCGCGACGTCATCAGTTCCTCAGCAGTCCGGTCCTCCATCTCGAAGATGTTGTCGATGAGGATCTGCTGCGCCTTGCCGAACTGCCCGCTGGCCGCGACCTCTTCGGTCGCAATCGCCAGTTCCGCCGAAGTGTATAGTTTTGACGTCTTGTCGGGCTCTGGAATGCCCAGCATTCGCATCAGCCCGAACGCCAACCAGTTAAGCAGCTTGACCATCGGCCGGAACACGAAGCCGAAGGCGCGCATGACCGGATTGACCGCAATGCTGACTGTTTCGGGCACCTGTAACGCCAGCGCCTTGGGGATCATTTCGCCAAAGACGACGTGGAGATAGGTGATCGCACCGAGTGCCAGCACAAAGCCGACCGCATGGGACTGGCCATAGGAGAGGCCCCAGCTTTCGAGCGTCGGGTAGAGCCAGGCCGCCACCGCGGGTTCGCCGTACATGCCTAGCCCGATTGAGGCGAGCGTGATGCCGAGTTGAGCGATGGCAATATAGGCATCCTTGCCCATCGGCTTGTCGAACACGCCGACCAGCCAGCGTGCGATGCCATTGCCATCTTGTGCGAGCGACTCGAACCGGCTGCGACGCGAACTGACAAGTGCAAATTCGGCAGCAACGAAGACGCCGTTGATGACGATCAGGACGAGGATGATGGCAATGGGCAACAGATAGGTGCTCATTCCTCGCCCTCCTGCCCCGGCGTTCGCTCCGGGATGACCAGCACGCGCCGGACCGCAGAGCGATCCATGACTTCGACCCTGAGCGCATAGCCAGTGTCCGGGACGGGCACTTCGTCGCCCTGACGCGGCAACCGGCCGAGCAGGTGCCAAACGAGGCCACCGATCGTGTCGGCGTTATCGTCGGGCAGCGCGATGTCATACCGTCCGGTAAGCGTTGCCAGCGAGACGTCGCCGCGAACACTCGCGGCCTCGCCCTGTGCAATGACGAGGGGCTCCTCATTATCGAACTCGTCCTGAAGCTCACCGAAAATCTCCTCGAGCGCATCCTCGAGAGTGACGAGGCCGGCGACGGTGCCATATTCATTGACGACGATAGCGCTGCGGCGGCCGGCATCGCGCAGGATGCTCCACAACTTGGGCACGGTCATGAACTCGGCCACAACCAGCGGCTCACGCATCACAGCCCCGACCCGGGTGGTGGGATCGCGCCGCGCCGCTGCAAATAATGAGCGAAGATGGATGATGCCGACAATGTCCTCGGCCGTGTCGCCGGTCACCGGAAACCGCGAGTATGGGGAAGCCATGCCGACGCCGATCGCCGCCGTGACATCGTCGTTGGCCGAGATCGTCTTCATCCGCACGCGAGGCGTCATGATTTCACGAACGCGGGTGTCGTTGACGCCGAGCGCCCCCGCCAACATATCGCGCTCGTCGGCGTTAATCAGGCCCCCTGCCGCACTCTCCCGGTACATATCCTCCAGTTCCTCGGCTGAATGGACGTGGAGATGGCCGTGATCGGTATTGAGGCGCAGTGCCCGCATGACGGCGAAGGCCGACCCGTTGAACAGCCAGATCAGCGGCTTGAAGACGATGAGGCTGACCCGCATCGGCGCCAGCGTCGCCATCGAAAGCCGTTCAGGATAGCGCAGGGCAATGGTCTTCGGAAGCAGTTCGCCGAGCACAACCTGTAACATCGTCACCACCAGCAGGACGATGATCGTTGCTGCAACCGGCCCCCCAAATGCCCCCAGCGCAGGCGTGAGCAGCGGGGTGAGATTGGCCTGACCATAAGCGCCGGCCACCAGGCTGCTCAGCGTGATGCCGACCTGGCAGCCGGCCACATAGTTGTCGAGCCTCACCGGGTCCTTCAGGATGCCGAACAGGTGAGCCGCTTTGCGATCGCCGGCTTCGGCCGATTGCTGCACGCGCGATTTTCGCGCCCCAACCGTCGCAAACTCGGCAGCCACATACAGCGCATTGGCTGCCACCATCACGAGGATGATTGCGATAGGAACTAGCGCTTCCAAGATAAAACCCTATCCACGCTGAAGGCGAGTAAGCGGCCGATTCAGAGCGCGCAGATGATGTACGCCGCGATGAATCATTTCTGGCCGGCGACCTTGATGTCTTTGCCGAGCAACGCCTTCACGTAAATGCGCTGTACCATCACATAGATGACGACAGTCAGCGGCGCCGCCAGCAACACGCCGAGGAATCCGAACAGCGACCCGGCCGCGACGACGGCGAACAGCAGGACGGCGGGCGGCACATCGACAGCTTGCTTCTGGATCATCGGCTGAAGGAAGTTTCCCTGAAGCTGCTGGACCAGCAGAAAAAGCCCGACCGTCCAAAGCGCGGTGACGGGAGACACGGTGAACGCCAGCAGCACTGCCGGCACCGCCGCGATGATCGGGCCCACCATTGGGATCACGTCGAGCAGGCCCGCAATCAGGCCAAGCCCGCCCGAGGCGGGGACACCAAGCAGCGCCAGCCCGGCCCAGGTGAACCCTGCAACCACAACCGACGAGATCGCCTGCCCGACCATCCATCCGCGCAAACCATTCGACGCATCGTCGATGGCGGCGGCGGCCGTTGCCTCACCGCGGCGCGGTATGAGGAGCAGCAAACCCCGCCGGTACACGGCGGGATCACCGGCGATGAAGATGGCGCCGACAAAGACGAGAACGAAATCGGCGACGCCGTTACCGATGGTGAGGACGTAGCCACCCGCTTGCGCCGCATATCTGGAAAGATCTCCGGCGGACTCATCGACCAGCTTTTGCGCTGGTTCACCAAGGCCAATCTGCTGGAGAAGTCCTTGAAGCGCCTTGAGCGCAGGTGGGATGCTCTCCCGGATCGTATCGAACTCATCGGCCAACTGGGTGCCGAACATCGCAAACACAGCGATGAACAAGGTGAGCAGCGAAACTACGGATAGTGCCAGTGCAAACCCGCGCTTCATTCCGGTCCAGCGGACTAATCGATCGGTCATGGCGCTGAAAATTGCCGCCAGCACCAGGGCAGCGAATACGAGCAGGAGAAAACTGGTGAGTTTCACCAGCAACCAGGCAATTCCAACGATGGCGACGATCGTGACAGTTGCGATAGCGACCGAGCCTGTCCGACCCGGAACACTTGGCAAGCCGTCTGCCTTTTTAACGGGCGTCTCGCTCATCGTGGATAGCTGACGAATGCGTCCTTCGAAGGCTGTCTCATGTGACCTTCTTGTAGATCGTTAAGCCAAGCACGAAGAGCGCGACAGCGATGACGACTGCAATCCAGAACAGGATCTTGGCGAGGCCCCAGGCAAAGCCCGCTATTCCGGCAAAACCCATAACGCCGAGAATCAGCGCGATGACAGCAAAAATGGCAGCAGCTTTGAGCATGTTCCTGCTCTCCTTGCGAATTCCGTAGATTAAAGGGATATCAACGCATGCAGCCCGAGAAAGCTCCTTCGCGGTACGAAATCACTCCGCAAAAGCCGGCTCCTGTTAGTTTACGCGTGGACTAGAACTCGAGCTCTTGCCGCTGCCTTGTCATGAATAGCCAAGCCGGCTCGTGTATTCGCCGAGACACATAGCTTTAGCGCTCACCGAAGAAACGCTTCCACCGCAACCCACTATGCGCTGCATTGATGGCTTACGACGAGAGGCGCAGACCCAAGCTTAATCGCTGTGAACAATGGCCCCACAGCGCATGCGATCCTCGAGAACCAGGCGCTCAGGCGTGGCGGACAGATGCGCGGCGAGTCCCGATGTAACATTGGCCCCAGGCTCGTTGCTCACCGTAGCGCCTTGTCGCGCAGCGTGCGCCAGTGCTTCCGCGGCGCGTCTTGCGATCGCGGGATCGCTTGCAGAGCGCGGCGTCTCGATGAAGATGGCATGCCAGCTCGCATCCAGCGCCATTGCCAGGGCGGCCGCAGCCGTGACGACGTAGTCGCCAGTGCGGGACCCACTAACGGCAGCGACATTGCGCCGTTCCGCCCCGCTGATGCGGCCCTTCGCGGTTTCAGCGTCGTGAGCAACCGGCACGTCATCGACCGCCGGACCACTGGCCGCGTCCGCCTGCGTCACGGGCTCTTTGCATGAATTGCCGCTGGCCATGTCGCGATCGTTTCCCCCGTTGCCGGGTTGTCGATCGCGACCTCGTCAAAGGTAACGGCAATCAGGCAGATTGGCCGCTGTTCCCTACCGCCCGGCTGTCGGCAGCGGACAGGGGCGCCATTGGGGAACCGAGCGATGCGACCGCGCAGCCGCAGACGCAGACCTTGGTCGATGTCGAGGGCCTTTAAATTGGACCGTGAAACAGTCTCATAAGGTTTGCCGCCACGGCGTGAGGTTCGCGGATCATCCGGTGTGAAAATCTGTGCGAGTCCCAGGGTCTGGCCTGGCAAAACAACCGCCTCCGATAGCGGTGTACCGGCAGCGGCAACTGGTTGCTTGCACGTTTCTGAGGACGACCATGGGCGCGATACCCAAAAGCCTTCGATGCCTTCGCCTTCTGAGGGTAGGGCTTCGTCCGATACCCCCTTGCCCGCTTCGCCCAGCCAGTCCCCGGGCTCAAAAACAACCGAGGCGACTGACACCCGCAGCGACGACGTCGCGTTATCATAGCGCCAGCCTGAAGCAGAATTGCCGCCGGCCGGGCTCGGACCATCGCACCCGAAGGGCAAATAGATCTCGAAGCGTTGGTTTTCCGCGCTTATGACATCTTCGGGAAGCGGCCGGGCCGATGACGCAGCATCGGAAGCCGAATTTGCCATTCCGATGATTTCCGCCCGCCCCAGCACGCGGGCTGGCGGTGGGCCAGGTGTCTCGGGCATCTGTTCCGGCGTTGGCGCAGCGACCGGGACGACGGTCGGCGGCGGTTCCGGTACAGTCATCCGTCCGAGCAAGAAGCCGCCGCCTCCAAGCAGACCCACGGCTACAATCGCGGCTGCTACAACAAGGCGGCTAGCCCGGGGGGACGGCTCGGTCATCTTGATACAGTAGCAAATTTCGTACGATGCTCCATACCGTATCGCTGATTGTGGCGAAGGGAGCACCGGATTGTAGCCGGTGGCGGCGTACCAATGACGGCAGACCAGACCATTACGCTTATCGTCCTGGTCGTCGTGGTGGCTGCCCTTATCTGGGACAAGGTCCGCGCCGACGTAGTGGCGCTTGCGGGCGCGGCGGTGCTGCTAATGACCGGCGTCGTGCGTCCGGTAGAGGTCCAGGCTGCGTTCGCCAGCCCGGCAATCATCGCGCTCGCGTCGCTTTTTGTCATCTCATACGCGCTCGAATTGTCGGGGCTTCTTGATCGGGCGATCGAAGGTGCCGTCGTGATGTGCCGTCGTCTCGGCGCGGCAGGGATCTGGCTTCTGCTCGTGACGGCAGGCGTCATGTCGAGCTTTCTCAACAGCACCCCCATCGTTGTAATCACCGCGCCGATCGTGAAGGATGTGGCAGAGACGATGCATCTCTCTGCAAAGCGCTATCTGATGCCTCTCTCCTACATCACCGTCCTTGGCGGCTGCTGCACGCTGCTCGGCACATCGACCAATCTGCTTGTCGACGACATGGCAAGACTCGCTGGCCAGAGTCGATTCGGCATTTTCGAGATCACGCCCGTGGGGCTGCCGGTCGCGATCGCAGGCGGCCTGTACCTCGTTCTTTTCAGCGGCCGGATGATGGGTACACGGATGCTCGAGACTGGCGATGCGCCGGCTAAGGGCCCACTCGAAATTGCAGGCGCCCAGATAGGCGACCCTGAGGTGTTCGCCGAGCGTCGCCCGCTGCAACCCGTCAAAGCGGCAATTGCGCTCGTGACCTTCGTTGGCGCTATCCTGCTGGCAGCTCTCGACGTCGCACCTATCGCCGCGACGGCATTCACCGGTGCGGTTCTGCTCATCCTGCTACGGGTTATCTCGGCAGATCAGGCTTACGGTGGACTGAGGCCGCAGGTCCTGATCCTAATCGCAGGCATGGTCGTGCTCGGCATCGCGATGGCGCAGAGCGGGCTTGCGGCGGCTGCAACGACAACGCTGATCGACGCATTGGAAGGCGATAGCCCGCTGACAGCACTCATCGTGCTTTACGGGCTCACCATGGTTCTTACCGAACTGTTGTCGAACGCAACCGTCGCCGTCCTTGTCACCCCGATTGCCGTTGCATTGGCCGAAAGCCTCGGGGTCAGCCCGCGGCCATTTCTGGTCGTGGTTATGATTGCGGGGAGCGCTGCGTTCGCAACCCCGTTCGGCTATCAGACCAACGTTATCGTCTACCAGCTCGGGCGATACCGTTACACCGATTTTCTGCGTGTCGGTCTTCTGCTCAACTTGATTACAGCAGTCGTTGCCATTCTGGCGATACAGATATTTTTCCCATTCTAAGGGCGCATGCCACGGTGATACTGGCCTTGGTAAATGCTGTGTCTGGAAGAAGAGGGTCAACGGTTCCGGCCAAGAACGCTTTGCAATAAAGCTTTCGAACTTATCTGAACGCCCCCGGCCGCTTCGGCGACATCGCACGAGCAAACGCCCGAACGTCAGCTCTTACTGGAAGCCGTCGTTCAGCGGCCCCGCCAAGAATGGCGGGTAAGTCCCACTTCACGTCGTTCGTCGACCCATCAAGATGGGAACCAAGCGTTAGGCCGGATGTCCTTGGCGGGACATGCACGAGCGATACGGCAAGTGAAACTCGATCTACGTTCACTTCCGGCGTTTTGCGGCGTCGTTCCGAGGCGCAGCGCGGTCGCGGTGAACAGGCCGAGGCGAGTTTGATCGTCGGCAGCGATTATGCGGTCGAAGGCGGGTTTCATAGCGCCCCCTCCCCTTACGTCAGTAGCGGGCGCAGCAGGTCCTGCATCCACGACCGCAGGGTTGGCAGTCCCTCAGCCAGGTCTCGGCGCACCGCGTCGCCCTTTGGGCTCTGGAGCAGGGCCTGGAGGCGACGCTCCGGCCTACTCTCCTCGCCTTGTTCCATCGGGTGTCGTGTAGCCAGTGCAGGGCCTGGATAACGCACATGCCCGGGCTTCCCGCACGGTTATCGCATGTTGCGCGACAATCTGGGTGAGAGTCGTGTTGCCCGCATTGCCTCACCAGATTTGCTCCCGACGATAGGTCGTTGCCTCATTTAAAATGTTCCCGACGGCGAACGGGAGCAAGAGATGAGGAAGGTGAGTATGGCGACGCGTACGGAGTTGGT
>JBILPK010000198.1:0-5966 GCA_044373875.1 Polymorphobacter sp. | reverse complement strand
ATGAAACTGCACGATGACGCTGGGCATCACGCCACTGGCTGACAGCAATTCGCCGCGCGCCGCCGCTGAATCAGCGGTAGGGAAACTGGTCTTTCCTCCGCCCAGCGCAAACTCGATGCCGACCTGGTCCGACCAAAGATATGTCGCTGAAAACTCTGCCCCGATCGCATCCTTGACCGAAACCGGCCCATTGCCCAGACCGACAGGAATGTCGACCAAGCTGTTTTTCGGCATTACATAAATTGCACGACCCTTGAGCAATATGTCACCAGCCTCGGCAAACGCCGGCTGCGCCGCCAGCAGACCATAAAGCGCCATTACGCTGCAGATTTGGATATTTCTCATGACAAACCTTCGATTAAAATATGTTGCATTCTTCATTTTTTGATAATGATGACAACTCGACCACGACGGTTGAGCGATCGACTTTCTTCGTCATTTCCGCCAACAGCAGGCCGATCCCTGCCGTAAGACGTCACTGAAATCCTATCAACGTCCACGCCCATTTGAACAAAATAGTTTCGAATGCTATTTGCACGACGTTCACCCAGCGCGTAACTATAATTGCGCGTGACAAAATCGTCGGCGTAACCCTCGATCATTATTTTCGCACCAATTCTGAGCAGTAGCCAATCCGACTGTTTGTCCAGTATTTTTTTGGCTTTCTGATCAAGATCATGACTATCCGGATCGAACAGAACCTGGTCGGTACCGGCCGCTTGAATGAAGTCATCGAGCCGCTCGGAAACGATCGCGGCAGACTGGCCCGGCGATTCCGGACCATCGACGACAAAGGGTGGCAATGCCGGGTCCACTGCGCGCCCTGCCGACTGGGGCATGGTCGGCATCGGAGGTAATCGTTGCGTCGACCGCTGACACGCGGATGCCAGCAGACTGGTGCTGACTATAAGACTGGCGCAAAGGACCCGCGCACGCCGCGAGGCAGGCCGTAGCTGGCCGTGGATGTCGGTCATCGCTTTGCCGTTACCGGCAGGGCGCCGCGTGAAGGCGACCACGCGGGGTCCGACCCGCCCTCAGGCAAAGGCAACCGACGTTCGACAGTCCCTGTAAGGTCAATGGTCCATAGCTCGGACGCGCGAGATCCGGAACCGGTGCGCATAAAAACGATAGCGCGGCCGGACGGTGCCCAGGCCGGGGATTCGTCTCGCATGCTGCGAGTCAACATTCTCTCTCCTTGTCCATCGCTGCGCATGACTCCTATGCTGGCAACGTCAGCTGCAATGCGCGTGAAGGCTAGCAAGTCACCTTTGGGGCTCCATGACGCTGCGCCGTAACGAGCCGTTCCAAAAGTAATGCGCGATTGCTCACTGCCGTCTGCGTTCATCATGTAAAGCTGTTGCGAGCCCGACCGATTGGATTCGAACAATATCTTTCGGCCATCCGGCGAATAGCTGGCCCCCGTGTCAGTGCCGGGCGCTTCGGTAAGCTTGACGATCTTGCTGGTGTCCAGATCGATACGATAAATATCGGTGTTACCATTCTTGCCGATCGATAACAGGATTGAAGCACCGTCTGGCGAGAATCTTGGCCCGAAGGCCACCCCATCAAACGGACCAATCTCCGTCGTCGCGCGGGTAGCGAGATTGACAAGGTAGATCCTGGCGGTGCTGCCGGCAAAGGCGAGATGGACGACCGTGCCGCCACCAGGGGCATAGACTGGCGTGGCGACCATATTCACGCCCTTGCTCAGGTAACTGTGGCCAGCCCCGTCATAATCCATTTCGGCCAGCCGTTTGATCCGCTGCTCGCCTGAACCGCTCTCCGATACGTACAGGATGCGGCTGTCAAAATGGCCGGGTTCGCCAACCAGCGCCTCATAAACGAAGTTTGCACAGACATGCGAAACTTGCCTCCACTGGTCCTTACGCCCGACGAAATTGCGTGCGGCGACTGGTTCACCGGAAAAAATGTCGAACAGGCGGCACTCGAGCCGAAAGACATCGCCATCGACTTCGGCAATAGCGCCCGTCACCAGCGCCTGGCCACGCGTCGACCGCCAATGCGAAAAGCGCGGCGTTTCAGCGTCGGCGACCGGCATGGCCATCGCATAAAGGTCACGGTCGATCGGCTTGAAAAACGACGTCGAGGCGAGATCGTTCGCGATGACGTCGGCTATCTCCGACCCCAGGGCAGGCGATGTGCCGGATATCGGCGCGCGGGGAACCGCGTATGGAACAGCAATCAGAATCGCCGATTCGACGCCCTTGTTGATATCGACCCGCAGACCGGCATAAGCTGGTCCGGCACAAGACAAATGCAGCATGATGATGAAAAATAAGAATCGCATTTCACCAGTACTTTAAAATAATTGAGACGGATCAAAATTTAACTCGACATCGCGCCAAGAATCGTAATATTCAGACGGCAAATTTAAAGGCGAACAAAGTATCACGGCACGACGCGCACTGTTGGCTACGGAACGGCTGTATGAGCTATTGCCGGAATTGACGCCCGTGACTGAAAGAACCGAAGGATCAACCAGCAATCTGCCATCGTTTTTTAGCTGTATCCGAAGCAGTACGACGACTGGCCCTACACTTTCAGGGCGTGTTGGCAAGTTCCAGCACGGCGTGATCTGCGATCTGATCGCATCTTGCAGCGCCGCCAACTGGACGGCGTTCAGACGGGCAGCGCCTGTCGGCATGGACTTCGCGATAGATGCATCGATCTCGGAAGCATTGAAGGACGGACGCCCCGGGGTTGACCGCGCGTTCTGCAGAACATTTGCAATCGCCGTGAGATCGAGTGCCTGACCTGGCCGCGGTCTGGCGCTGGGCGGGGCCGGCGCAGCGGCAACGACTGCTGCGGGTTGCGCGGGCTTTGCCTGGGTTGCCACAGGCAGGCTCGGTACGGCGGAGGCTGACTTTGGCACAGGTGCCCGCGTCGACAATGGCGGTTCAACCGGAACGAGCCTTGGCTGCAGTGTTGGCTGTTGTGTCGGCTTCGGGACGGGCTGCGGCGCCGGCACTGGCGTCGGCAATTCCACGGGCCGCGGTGCCGGCGCGGGCTTCAGTGCCGGTGCCGGCACTGGCATCGGCTGCGGCACCGGCACTGATTTCGGCACCGGAACCGGCTGCGGCGCCGGCTTCGGCGCTGGCACGGGCGGCGACTTCTGTGCTGGCGCCGGCGACGCCAGCGGCTGGGGAGCCGGCGTCGGGACAGGTTTTGTCACCGGCTGTGCCGGAGCGGGTGCCGGGTACGGCAGCTCTTGCAAAGGTTCCGGCCGTTGCGGCTCCGACACGGTTGGCATCGCCGCGTCGGCTTTTGGCTCTGGCGGCGGCAACGCGTCCAACTCTTGCTGCGGCGAAAGCGACGATCCAAGCGTTGGTGCCTGGGCTTCGATCGCCAGCTTCTGATCCTGTACAAGTGTCACGACAACGTCCGGGACGACTTCGACCCGTAGCGGACGCGGCCGAACCGTGATGACCAGCGCCAGGATCGCCAGGCCATGAAGAATTACCGACGCTGTAAAGGCACGACCATCGTTCAAGAAACAATAACCGGGTCTGGCTGAACAACAGATACCAGTGATACGCGTAGAAAGCCCGCCCTGGTCACATTACCGATAATCCCGACGACCAAGCCGTAGCCGAGCGACTGATCCGCTCGCAGCAGAACGGCACGCTTGGCAGGGTCAGCGGAACCCGAGGCGGCCTGCGCGAGCGCTTCTGAAAAGCCGGCGCGGTCAACCGCCACATCATCGATGAAGATACCGCCGTCACCCGTAACCGTGATGGCCAACGGCTTTTCTTCGACTGTCAGGGGACCAGCCGAACTGCTGGGCAGGTCAACCGAGATCCCGGAGACGATCATCGGCGCCGAGACCATGAAAATCACGAGCAGGACCAGCATCACGTCGACGAACGGCGTTACGTTGATCTCGGACATGGCTGCAAGAGAACTGGTCCTGGTCCCACGGCCGGTAATAATGCCCATGGTCAGACCCCGTCCATGCTATCGAGCTGGCGGGAATAACGCACCAGCAAGCCGACGGCAGCACTGACGAGAGAACGCTCCTGTGCCTGAACCGCGACAAGCAACCGATTATAGCCGACAACGGCAGGTATCGCGGTCACCAAGCCCAGCGCCGTCAGCAGCAGTGCTTCGGAAATACCCGGCGCAACCGCGGACAAATTGACCGTCTTGGACATGTCCATGGTCGAAAACGCATTCATGACGCCCCAGACGGTCCCGAACAGACCAATAAAGGGCGAGATCGAACCGATCGTCGCCAGCAGCGACAACCGCGAGATGAGCTTCTTCGATTCCATGCTGATGGTATTCTCGATGACCATGCCGACGCGTTCCAGCACAGCACTGCGATCAACCGTGGATACCCGACCCGTCGATTCGATCCATTCCGTCAACCCGGCAAGATAGACCGCCTGTGCAGAAGAAGGCCGTGCATTGGCCCGCGTCCAATTGTGGAGCGTACCCTCGACAGCGCCGACATAATCGACCAGCGCGACATCGAAGCGATGCGATCGCCTGGCATCGGTGAACACGGAGACCGCGCCGGACACGATCAGCGACCACGACAAAATGGACGCAAGTAATAAAATGATGACCACCGTCCTTAAGACGGCATCCCCGGACAAAAATACCACGACAGGTGAAAATTCCGACAGGTAAGACATCGAAATATTTAGTGATTTAAGCATCGCAGAAAATATCCATCTCGCCCGGGGGAACGCGTATCCTATTTCAGCGCTTGACCAAGCCGGCCCGAATTATCGTGTCGACATCGGGCAAACCGCTGGCGGGCAACCGTTCCAGAGACTGAAATGTCTTGATTGCCTTGGCGAGCTGCGGAGAGAACGCGCCATCAGTAGGGCCATTATACAATTTCTTCGCCGCTAGATTGACTTGCAACGTCGCGATTGCCTCGGACCGGATCTGCAGTGACTTGCCGTCGCTGACCACCGACACGGCGGGTGTATCCCGTAACAGCCGCACCACGCTGATCGCGTTGAGCGATTGCGCGGCGGCGGTTTCTACCGTGGCAGCGGGCTGCGACCGGCAGACAACCGCAACAATTCCCAGCATATCGGCCCCGGCGAGCGTCGGCAGCGTGTCGAACGTCTTGGCGATCAAGCGGTTCGACGCCGATACATAGCCCATCAGCCAGGCGGCGTAGCGGTCGATCTTGACGGCATCCTTGGCCGTCAGCGCGGCCTGATAGGCATCACAGCGGTCGGCGCCATTGCCGCGAACGGCAAACCGGCCGTCGGCATTGGCCGCCAATGTCGGCGTTGCCGCGCAGATCAAAACTGCAAAGACGAAAATGCCAACCTTTGAAGCGCGAACATTGTAAAAAAATATGGCCATAACGAGTACAATACCTCTTAAAATTATTAACAATCGCGGCTAAGGTTGTAGATTATTCTGGATAGTCAGCGCCTCAAAATTATGGCCACCAACCACTAGTGGTCGATGGCCAACATCAGCTTTTATAATGATCACAGATCATTCGCTACAATACAGTAGTAGCCGGGCTACATGACCCGAAAGGCCAATTCTACGCAAAAAGCAGACCGATTGTCGACCGTGCTTACAGGGGACATAACCGCTGCCGCCAAAGGGGGGAGGCGTGTTGCCACCCCTCCCCCTTCAGACCGGATCAGCGACCGACCACGACCGAGGTCGAGCTGTTGCCGATGGCCTGGGCACCGACCGAGTTGCCGATGGCGCTGAGGCTCGAGGCGCCGATCGTGCCGGTGTTGGTAACCGTGAACGCCACCGTTTCGGTGCGGGCGATGATCGCGCCGGCACTGGTCTGGAAGCTGCTCACCGCTGCCGTCGGCATTCCGGTGTTCAAGGCCGTCATCGTCAGGCCGTTCGACGCGGTGTTGCCGAAGGCAAAGGCGTTGACGCTGTTGCCGGCGAGCCGGACCGTGCTGTTCAACACACCGGCGTTGGCGGCCGTGCTGCTGTTGTTGAGCGCG
>JBILPK010000197.1:0-5996 GCA_044373875.1 Polymorphobacter sp. | reverse complement strand
TCGCCGGGTCGAGGTGATGGTGCCGATCGAGAACCCGACCGTCCATGCCCAGGTGCTCGACCAGGTCATGGTGGCCAATCTGAAGGATACCGAACAAACCTGGGAACTGCGCGCCGATGGCAGCTACAAGCGGCTGAAGGGCAAGCGCAACACCAGCAGCGAGCCGCCGTTCAACCTGCACCGTTATTTCATGACCAACCCGTCGCTGTCGGGGCGCGGTGCGTCGCTGAAAACCGCCGGCGGCGTGCCGCGGCTGGTGCTCGCCGATGACGATGATGACGATTATGGCGACGACGCGACGCTGTGATACGGCTTGGCCCGCCGGGCGGCTTGCGGCATAGCGTGCCAGGCGCGTCCAGCGCGGTACGGGAGTAAGCGTGGCCAGCCTGTTGACGAGCGTAAGGGCAGCATCGGGGTCGTCCCCGGCACCGGGGATCGTGACTGCCGGCGGCAGGCCGGCACTCAATGCGATCATCGATATCGGCTCCAATTCGGTGCGTCTCGTCGTCTATGAAGGGCTGACGCGCATCCCGGCGACGCTGTTCAATGAAAAGGTCATGGCCGGGCTCGGGCGCGGGCTTGCGGCCAATGGCCGGCTCGGCAAGGGCGCCATGGACACCGCCGTCACCGCGCTGTCGCGCTTTGCCGCCCTCGCCAGCGCCATGGGTGTCGCCAACCTGCGAACCGTGGCAACCGCAGCGGTGCGCGAAGCCGGCAATGCCGATGAATTCATCGCGCGGGTCGCCGCCGAAACCGGGCTGGTGATCGATACGATCGATGGCGAAGCCGAAGCCCGCGGCGCCGCCTTCGGGGTGATCGCCGGGATTCCCGATGCCGATGGCGTGGTTGGCGATCTCGGCGGCGGCAGCCTGGAACTGATCCGCGTGTCGCGGGGCGAGGTGTACGAACGCATTTCGCTGCCGATCGGGTCGTTGCGGCTCGATGCGGTGCGCAAGCGCGACAAGCGCGCGCTGGCGCCGTTCATCAAGAAAAGCCTCGACAAGGTCGGCTGGGCGGCGGTCGGCAAGGGCCTGCCCTTCTACATGGTCGGCGGTTCGTGGCGGGCGCTGGCGCAGGTCCATATCCACCAGTCGGGGCACCCGCTGCCGATCGTCCACCAATATGAAATGCCGAGCGAGGCGCCGGCGTCGCTGGTGCGCAGCCTGACCCAGATCGATATCGCCACGCTGCGCCAGGTGCCCAATATCTCGACCTCGCGTCTGCCCTCGTTGCCCGGCGCGGCGATGCTGCTGGCGGCGACGGTGAAGAAACTGGGGTCATCGAGCGTCATCGCTTCGGGTTTCGGGCTGCGCGAAGGCCTGTTGTTCGGGCAATTGCCGCCCGAGGTTCAGGCGCTCGACCCGCTTATTGTCGCGGCGCGGCAGGAAGGCGTGCGGCAGGGGCGTTTTCCCGAACATGGCGACATGCTGTTCGACTGGATGGACGGGCTGTTCGGTGGCAGTGAAACCGCTGCCGACCGCCGACTGCGGCTGGCGGCGTGCCTGCTCAGCGATATCGCCTGGCGCGCCCATCCGGATTTTCGCGCCGAACGCGGCGTCGATGTCGCGCTGCACGGCCATTGGGTGGCGGTGACGGCGGCCGAACGCGCCGCACTGGCGCAGGCGCTGCACTATTGTTTCGGCGGATCGGGTACGGCGCCGGTGCTGCAATTGCTGGCGCAACTCGCCAGCCCTGTGCTTCTGGCGCGCGCCCGCGCCTGGGGGCTGGCGCTGCGTCTGGGCCAGCGGTTGACCGGCGGCACCGCAACGGCACTGAGCGCCAGTCGGCTGGGGCGTGACGGCGACCAGGTGGTGCTGCGGCTCGACGCCCGCCACGGCGCCCTGTTCGGCGATGCGGTGCTGCGCCGCCTGAAACTGCTCGGCAATGCCATGGCGCTGGAGCCGAAGGTGGTGATGGCCTGAACGGTCGGAGCCGGGGATTTACATCCTGAAGGTGCCGAACCGCGTTTCCGGCACCGGGCGCTGCAAGCTGGCCGCGAGGCTCAGCGCCACTACCGCCCGCGTATCGGCCGGATCGATGATGCCATCGTCCCACAGCCGCGCCGACGCATGATAGGGATGCCCTTCGCGCTCATATTGCGCGCGGATCGGCGCCTTGAAGGCTTCTTCCTCGGCCTTGGTCTTGAAGCCGCCGGTCTTCACCGTCGCCAGCACCGATGCCGCCTGTTCGCCGCCCATCACGCTGATACGGGCGTTGGGCCACATCCACAGGAAGCGCGGGGAATAGGCGCGGCCGCACATGCCGTAATTGCCGGCGCCGAAGCTGCCGCCGGTGACGACGGTGATCTTGGGGACAGAGGCGCAGGCGACGGCGGTGACGAGCTTGGCGCCATGCTTGGCGATGCCTTCGTTCTCGAAGCGCTTGCCGACCATGAAGCCCGAGATGTTCTGGAGGAACAGCAGCGGAATGCGGCGCTGGCAGGCGAGTTCGATGAAATGCGCGCCTTTCTGGGCGGATTCGGAAAACAGGATGCCGTTGTTGGCGAGGATGGCGACCGGCATCCCCTCGATATGGGCGAAGCCGGTGACCAGCGTTTCGCCGTAACGCGGCTTGAAGGCCTGGAATTCCGACGCGTCGACGATGCGGGCGATGACTTCATGGACATCGACCGGGGTGCGCGTATCGATCGGCGCGAGGCCGTGCAGCTCGCTGGCGTCGAACAACGGCGCGCGGATCGGTTGCGCCGGTACCGGGGTCGCGGCGGGCAGGGTGGCGACGATGGCACGGGCGAGGCGCAGTGCGTCGGCATCATCCTCCGCGAGATGGTCGGCGACGCCCGACAGGCGGGTATGGACATCGCCGCCGCCGAGTTCTTCGGCGGTCACATCCTCGCCGGTCGCCGCCTTCACCAGCGGCGGGCCACCGAGGAAGATCGTGCCCTGATCGCGGACGATGATCGATTCATCGGCCATGGCGGGCACATAGGCACCGCCGGCGGTGCAGCTGCCCATCACCACGGCGATCTGGCTGATCCCCTGTGCCGACATGTTGGCCTGGTTGAAGAAGATGCGGCCGAAATGATCGCGATCGGGGAAGACCTCGTCCTGGCGCGGCAGGTTGGCGCCGCCCGAATCAACGAGATAGACGCAGGGCAGGCCATTTTGCGCGGCGATTTCCTGGGCGCGCAGGTGTTTCTTGACGGTCAGCGGGTAATAGCTGCCGCCCTTCACCGTCGGATCATTGGCGACGACGACGCAGAGCCGGCCCGAAACTTGCCCCACCCCGGCGATCATGCCGGCGGCGGGCACATCCTCGCCATAGACATCATGCGCCGCGAGCTGCCCGATTTCGAGGAACGCCGTGCCCGGATCGAGCAAACCGTCGACGCGCTGGCGCGGCAGCAGCTTGCCGCGGGCGACATGGCGGTCACGCGACGCCTGCGGGCCGCCGAGCGCGATGGTGGCGACGGTGCTGCGCAGATCGGCGACAAGCGTCGCCATGGCGGCGGCGTTGGCGCGCGCGCCGGGGGGGAGGGGGGTGCCGATAATGGTCATGCACCGGCTATAGGCCGGTCGGGGCCTCATGCTCAACCGCTTCCCAGCCTTGCGCGCCCGATCGGATGCGGAACACCGCGGCGAGATGCGCGGGGGAGAGCACATCGGCGGGCGCGCCTGCGGCGACCAGCGCGCCCTTGTCGAGCAGCAGCAGCCGGTCGCAATGCCGCCGCGCCAGATCGAGATCGTGAAGCGCGACGATCACGCCGGTGCCCGCCGCCGCCAGCCGCCCGAGCAGCGCCATGATGCCGATCCGGTGCCAGGGGTCGAGATTGGCAACGGGTTCATCGAGCAGCAGCCAGCGCGGCTGCGCGACGATGGCGCGGGCGAGCAGCACGCGGGCGCGTTCACCGGTCGACAGCGTATCGACGCGGCGGGCGGCAAAGGCGGCGACATCGACCGAGGCGAGCGCCGCCGCGATGGCGGCATCGTCGCGCGCCGCGCCGGGGCCGAGGCCGAGTTGCACCAGATCGGCGGCCAGCATCGGCCAGGCGACATCGCGGTCGGCGGGAAGCCAGGCCAGCGTGCGGACGCGGGCGGCGGCGATCAGCGGCGCGCCGGCGATGGTGACGCTTCCCGGCCCCGCCGACAGCCCGGCGATGGCGCGCAGCAAGGTCGTCTTGCCGGCGCCATTGGGGCCGATGAGGCCGGTGACGCTAGCCAGCGGCAGGGCGAGCGAGACCGGCGCCAGCATCGGCGGACGGGCGAGACCGGTAATGGCGAGCGTCATCGGCCGCGTACCACCAGCCAGAGGAAGAAAGGCGCGCCGAGCAGCGCGGTGAGCACGCCGAGCTTCAATTCCTGGCCATTGACCGGCAGCCGCACCGCCATGTCGGCGGCGAGCAGCAGCGCCGCGCCGGCGAGCCCGGCGGGCACCAGCGCCGCGCCGGGGCGGTTGCCGACCAGCGGCCGCACCAGATGCGGCACGACGAGCCCGATGAAGCCGATGCTGCCCGCCACCGCCACTCCGGCGCCGACCATGATTCCGGTGGCGACCACGATGGTCCAGCGCAGCCGCGGGATGGCGATGCCGAGGCTGGTCGCGACATCTTCGCCGAGCGCCAGCGCATCGAGGCGGTGGCGCTGCGCCAGCAGCAGCGCGGCACCGGCGAGGATCAGCGGCGCCGCGATGGCCAGTTGCGGCAGACTGCGATCGGCTAGCGAGCCCAGCAGCCAGAACATCACGTCGTAAAGGGCGTAGGGCGAGGGCGCGAGGCTGAGCGCCAGATTGACCAACGCACCGCCAAGGGCGCTGATCGCGACGCCGGCCAGTACCAGCGTCGCCGTGCCGGCGGCAGGGCCGGCCAGCGCGAGCAGCAGCGCCAGCGCCGCCAGCGCGCCGGTGATGCCGCCCAGCGCTACCGCCAGCACACCGCCGCCGAGGAAATAGCCGGCCAGCACGGCGCCGAGCGACGCCCCGGTGGACGGCCCCAGCACATCGGGGGAGGCGAGCGGGTTGCGCAACAGCCCCTGCATGGCGGCGCCGCCGAGCCCGAGGCTGGCGCCGATCAGCGCCGCCAGCGCGGTGCGCGGCAACCGCAGTTCGAGGAGGATGGTGCGCGCCAGCGCCGGGTCGCGCCGGGCGACGGCGAGCAGCAGCGCCGGGTCCCAGAGCAGCGACGCGGCGAGCAGCGGCACCAGCAGCGCTGCGAGCAACAAGGTGAGGCGCGTCATTGCTGGAGAGACGCGGCGCAGCCGCGTCATGGCCCCACCTCGCGCCGCAACCGGGCGATTTCGCTGGCGAGGCCGGGGCCGAGGCAGGTCCAGGCGCGGCCATCGGTGGCGATGCGGCGGGTGCCGGCGGGCAGCGCGGCAAAGGCCGGGTGCTGCAACCAGCGCTGGTTGGTCGATACCTGGTGGCTGCGGTAGCGAGCGAAGACGAGGATATGCGGTGGATCGGCGAGCAGGCGTTCGAGATTGAGCTGGCCGCGCGGCACCTGTTGCTGCTGCAACCCGGCATGGGCGAGCCAGCGCGCCGCCATGCCATCGGCGGCAATGGTCAGCCCGCCGCCGCTGACCATCAGCGCCGGGCGCAGGCGGACGCGCGGCGCGAGCGCCGCGTCCATTTCGGCGACCAGTGCTTCGCCGGCTTCGCGCCGCCCCAGCGCACTGGCAACGCGGCGGATGTTGGCGCGGACATCGGCAAAGCTGCGCGGCTCGGCGATCTCCACGGCGCGGATGCCGAGCCGGCGTGCCACGGCGGCGGCATTGGGGTCACCGCGGCTGGTCAGCACCAGGTCGGGGGCCAGCGTGATGATGTCGGTGACGCGGCCATTGTTGGTGGCCAGCCCGGCGGCGCGCGCGGCGAGCACCGTCTCGTCCGGGTCCGCCCCCAGCCGGCTGACCGAAACCAGCTGGCCGGGGGCGGCGAGGCGCAGCGCCAGTTCGTCGCTGCACAGGTTGAGGCTGGCGACCCGCGCGGGAGCGGCGGCGGCCGGGGCCGCGAGCAGCAACAGCAGGGCCGCCAGTGCCTTCACAGGC
>JBILPK010000063.1:0-17565 GCA_044373875.1 Polymorphobacter sp. | reverse complement strand
CGGCCCGGTGAAACGCATCGGCAGTTCGGGAGCGACATAATCGGCGAGATCGAGCCGCCAGCGACTGCTGCCATCCTCGTTGGCCTCGATCCATGTGAAGCCCAGCTTGCCATAATGTTCGGCGACCATCTTGTTCTTTGCCGTCGGCAGATAGGTGCCGATGACCGCGGTGGCGCCGAGTGCGCGCGCGGCGGTGACAATGTGGAACAGCGTTGCCTCCTCCATGCGACGGCCGAGGACGCGGCAGCTCATCAGCCAGGTATCGACCTCGAGCACCTGGGGTTCGGTGGGGCGCAGGACGACGACTGCGATCATGCCATTGTCGCCGAAACGGTCGACGAGCCGGAATTGCAGCGTGGCGAGCGATGCGTCGGCTTCCATAGCGGCGACCTCGCGCTCGGTATAGCGGCGGGTCGTCAGGTTGAACTGGTTCGACTTGTTGATCAGCTGCGCGATGCGGGCGCGGTTGACGCTGTCGAACGGCCGCACATCGGCGACCATGTCGAGCGACGCCAGATAGCCCGCCATGTCGGACGTGCCGGCAAAGGCGGCGCGTTCGGCATTGGCGCGATAGGCATCGGCGCGCACCCGGTCGTCATCGCCGAAGGTGATCGCTTCGAAATAGCCGGCGGCGGCCAGCGCGCGCGGATAGAGCGCCGGGTCGGCGGGGATTTCGGGGACCGCCACCATCGGCAGCTCGCGGCGAACCTGGGCGCGCTCGACGGGATTGTCGTCAAGAAAGACCAGCGCATCGAGACCGATGTTGAGCGCCGCGGCAATGGCGCGCAAATTGGTTGCCTTGTCGCCCCAATTGGCGACGAACACGGCGATATGTTCCTCGCGCAACACCATGTCGGGGTGATCGCGGAAGGGCACGCGCGCGACATCCTCGTCGTTTTTCGAACAGACGGCGAGGACGATGCCGCGCTGGCGCAGCGACAATGCCATCTGCTGGATGGCGAGAAATGCTTCGCCGCGTGCCGAGCCCTGGCCGATGACGATGCCTTCGACGCCATCGTCGCCGATGATGCCGCCCCACAGCGTATTGTCGAGATCGAGCACCAGCGCCTTGCGGCTGGTACCGCGGATAGCGCCGAAAACGCGGGCAATGGCATCGGCGGCGATCGGCACAGCACCGGGGCCGATGGCGAATTTGGCGAGGTTCCACTGCCCGGCGTCATGCCATTGATGCAGCCCGACCCAGCCGGCGATGCGGGCGAGATCGACGAGGATTATCGCCTTGGCCGCTGCCATTTCGGCGAGCGCGCTATTGAAGGCGGTGATCATCGCATGCACCGATCCGGCCTCGATCGCATCGAAGCTGCCGAACAGCGGCTCGACAGGCGCGACCAGCGAGGTGACGATGATCGTGCCGCTGACATTGTTGGCCAGGCCCGCAGTGATGGCGTTGATCGTGCCGAGCGCGGCAGCGACCGCAGCCTTTG
Source organism: Polymorphobacter sp. (assembly GCA_044373875.1). GTDB lineage: Bacteria > Pseudomonadota > Alphaproteobacteria > Sphingomonadales > Sphingomonadaceae > Sandarakinorhabdus. Next base: position 16,120 of record JBILPK010000063.1, on the reverse strand, counting down.
CATCGGCGGCGTTGGCGCGCGGCTGGTCTAGCCCGAGGGTGCGGTGATCGAGGCAGACGACCGCGGTATCGAAGTTTTCGGCGCGGAAAGCGCTCCCTGGGTCGATGGCGTCGCGGATGGCGCTGCCATAATCGCCCGTCGTGACAGTGGCGATGACGCGGTGGCGTAGCGCCGCGCCGGGGATCGCGGTGGCGAGCAGGTCGAGCGTCCCCGAGCCGAGCAGGCCGACGCGCAGCCGCGCGAGCGGACCGGGTGCGGTGGCGGTCGCGGCCTGGCTGGCGGCGGCGCCGGCGAGATGGCCGAGCTGGTTTAGATCGAGCTGCGCCAGCGACAGGGCGTGGAGTTCCTCCTCGATCGCCAGCGGGTCGGCCTTGGCGGTTATCGCGGCACGCACGGCCTTCAACCGGGCGCGATAATCCGCGGGCACCGGCAACAGCCATTCGAGATCGGTAAACATGATGGCGTGTTCAGCGGATCGTAACGGCAGGGCCAGCCATCAATCGAGCTTTGCTGCGATGGTACGGGCGAGATCCCCGACATTCTTCAGTTCGGCGACTGCTTCGTTGAGGAAGCGGATCTTGAAGAAGCGTTCGACGGTGATCATGAATCGAATATGGCTGAGGCTGTCCCATTCCTCGACATCATCGGCCGATGTGGCTTCGGTGACGACCAGATCGTCGACATCGAAAACGTCGATCATCAGTTCTTCGAGCTTGGCCATGATTGCCGCGTGATCCATGGGTGCGCCTTTATCTTGCCGGCCCGTCTGGCGACAGGCCGGGTTCTGGTTGCCAAATTGGTCTGGTCGTAGGTTGATTTTCTGTCGAATATCGTACAAAATCATTGAGTTAAAGAAAACACTAGTAGTTTGTGTGTCTAACAGCATGGCATGACGGGCGCAACCATCTTTCCGGCAAGGCCGCGCCACCGCAACAATCGCGCGACCTCGGCGTATCTGTGCCCGAGTGCGGACCCTCAGCCCGGTCGGAAAGCCCGGGGTGTTCAGATAACGCATGGCGTACTGTCATCTTTACGGTATACACTGCTTGGCATGCAGACGGCACATAGTTTCAAATCCGCGGGGGTCATGCGCCCCTACGAACGTCGGTCGGCACCCGGGCCGTTCGGGCGAGTGCTCTTTTATACGGCATTGATCGGCATTGCCGCCTTCTATGGCCTGATGTGCAGTGTGCTGCCGATTGCGGCGCTGGCAATTCCGCTGACCCCTATCCTGTTGTTGGTTGCCCTCGCGTTGTGGCTGCTGCCTAGTGTCGATACCGTTAATTATTCGCACATGGCCAGCTTCCTACTCTGGTATGCCGGACTCAACGCAATATGGCCGAGTTATATTGCCATCGATGTCCCCGGCTTGCCGTGGATCACGCCGATGCGCCTTGCGCTGTTCGGTATGGCAGCCCTGTTTGCCTATGCCTATTCCGTGTCGACCAAAGTGCGGTCATCGCTGCGCATGATCTTCGATACCTCGCTGGTGATCAAATGGTCGTTCTGGATATTCTGGGCTTCCACCACGGTTGCCATTGTGTTTTCCAGCGCCAAGAGTGAAACGATAACAAAATATGTCAACAACCAGATTTACTGGACGTTGATGTTTCTGGTCGCGATGTTGCTCGCTTATGACGACAAGAACATCCGCAAGATCAACAATGTAGTCAAGGTGATGATTTTTGGCGCGATCGTGTCGTCGATCTTTGCCATTCTCGAATTCCGCGCGGAACGTGTCATCTGGCTCGATCATTTGCCGGGCTTCCTCAAACCAAATTATGAAATTTTTGAAAAGTTGTCGGTGTCCACCGCGCGCACCGGGACCGATCTCTATCGCGTCACGGGACATCTCGGCAACGCACTGTATTTCGCTGAATTTCTCGCCATCATGATTCCGTTTCATATCGATCAGCTGGTGCGGGCACCGGGTTTCTGGCGCAAATCGCTTCTGTTCCTCGGCCTAGTGGCGGTTTGCGTTACGATCTATCTCACCGACTCGCGCGCCGGCATGGTCGGTCTGCTCCTGTCGCCGGTGCTTTATGCGCTGATCGCAGCGCTGCGCTGGCGCAAATGGTTTCCCTCGTCACTGGGCGCGGCGGCGATCCTGTATTCCTATCCGATGATGGTGGCGCTGCTGGCGGCGCTGGTCGTATTTTGGCGGCGACTTCACGTGTTGGTCATCGGTGGTGGCCAGCACCAGGCCAGCACCGAGGCGCGTAATGTTCAATGGGAAACAGGATTTCCCAAATTCTTTTCACATCCGCTCGGCTATGGTGCCGGCCAGTCGGGCAGCGTGCTGGGCTTCTACAATCCCGGGCATGAAAATTTTACCGTCGACTCCTATTATCTCAGCCTGTTGCTTGAATATGGCTACATCGGCTTCCTCGCCTTCATGATGTTTTTTGCGACCAGCGCCGCCCATGCCGTACGTTTTTATTTCCGTACTCGAAATGACGACCAACTTATACTGTTGCCAATCGCCGTGGCGATCGTCAATTTTGTCGTCATCAAGATGGTGGCCAGCACCGAATCGAGCATGCCGATCGTTATTATGCTTGCCGGCTTCGCCGTCGGCATGGCGGCGCAGATCATCAAATCGCAAGCCTCGCGCGCGTGACGTCGGCGACGTCCCGAACCATGGCTGATACCGATCTTGTCCAGCGCGGCGATTTTGCCGCTTTCCGCCAGATCCCGACGCGCTGGATGGACAATGATGCCTATGGCCATGTCAACAATGTGGTTTATTATAGTTGGTTCGATACGGCGGTGAACGCGCTGCTCGTCGATATGGGGCTGCTCGATATCCTGCATGGTCCCACCATCGGGCTCGTCGTCGAAACTGGCTGCCGCTACAACCGCTCGGTTGCCTTTCCCGAAACCGTCGAAGCCGGGGTGCGCATCGCCCGGCTCGGCACGTCGAGCGTGCGCTGGGAAGTCGGCATCTTCACCGCCGGCGACGATCGAGTCGCGGCGCAGGGTTTTTTCGTCCATGTCTATGTAGATCGCGATTCGCGGCGGCCGGCACCCTTGCCGGATGAATGGCGCCGCCGCCTGGCGCCGCTGATCCAGGCCGCAGTCTAGACCATGGCGGCACGGCAGCGACTTACCAGGCGACTGTCGCACTTGGCGTGACGAAGCCTCCCGCGCGCTCATCGTCGCCGAGCGGGCGCGCATCACTGGGCCGTTCACCATTCTGGATCTGGGGGGGGCGTGCCGATTACTGGCGTCGTGTCGGCTTCGATTTCCTCGACGCGAACGACCTTCATGTCATCTGCATCAACTATACCGAGGAAGAACTGTACGCGAGCGAGGACCAGCATCCGCGGCTGACGGCGCGGGTGGGCGACGCCACCAACATGGTGGGGGAGGCCGACAATGGCTATCACCTCGTCCACAGCAATTCGGTCGTCGAACATGTCGGCCGCTTTGCCGCGATGCGCGCCTTTGCCAATGAGGCGCGGCTGCTCGCCCCGGCCTATTATGTCCAGACGCCGTATTTCTGGTTCCCGATCGATCCGCACTGGCCCAAGCTGCCGATGTTCCACTGGCTGCCGCTGTCGTGGCGCCAGAAGCTGCTGCGTCGCTGGGGGCTCGGCTGGGGCGGGCCGTGCAAGGACATCGACCATGCCATGCGCGATCTGGAAGGCACGATCCTGGTCGACTGGAGCCAGATGGAAATATTGTTCCCCGATGGCCGCATCCGCGCCGAGCGCATTTTCGGCCTGCCCAAATTGATGATCGCCGAGCGCCGCAGCGCCTGACCGGACAGCCGGGCGACTGGACAGGCGGGCGGGGCCGGATTAATCGCCAGCGATGACCCATCCTGCCGATACCGTCCTGATTCTCGATTTCGGGAGCCAGGTGACCCAGCTCATCGCCCGCCGCATCCGCGAGGTCGGCGTCTATTGCGAGATCGTGCCCTTCGCCAAGGGTGGCGAGGCCTGTGACCGGCTCGACCCGCGTGCCATCATCCTGTCGGGTAGCCCGGCCTCGGTCGCCGATGCCGGATCACCGCGGGTGCCGGAACAGGTGCTCGCCGCGACCGTGCCAATCCTGGGCATCTGCTATGGCGAACAGGTGCTGTGCGAACAGACCGGCGGCAAGGTCGGCGCGTCGGGCCACCGCGAATTCGGCCGCGCCGATATCGATATCGTCGATGATTGCGCGCTGTTCGACGGCGTCTGGGCCAAGGGCGACCGCCCGCATGTCTGGATGAGCCATGGCGATCGCATCGAGGCGATTCCGCCCGGGTTTCGCCCCGTGGCGGTTTCGGCCGGCGCGCCCTTCGCCGCGATCGCCGATGACGAACGCCGCCGCTATGGCGTGCAGTTCCACCCCGAGGTGCACCACACACCCGATGGTGGCCGCCTGCTCGCCAATTTCGTCACCAAGGTCGCGGGCATCGTGCCGAACTGGACGATGGCCGGTTTCCGCGCCGCCAAGATCGCCGAGATCCGCGAACAGGTCGGCAATGAAAAGGTGCTTTGCGGCCTGTCGGGCGGAGTCGATTCGTCGGTCGCGGCGCTGCTCATCCACGAAGCCATCGGCGACCAGCTGACCTGTGTTTTCGTCGATCATGGCTTGCTGCGCGAGGGTGAGGCCGAGCAGGTCGTCAGCCTGTTCCGTGAACACTATCACATCCCGCTGGTCCATGTGGATGCCTCCGACGTGTTCCTCGCCGGGCTCGCCGGGGTCACCGACCCCGAGAAAAAGCGCAAGTTCATCGGCGGCGCCTTCATCGACGTCTTCGAGGCCGAGGCGAAGAAGATCGGCGGCGCACGCTTCCTGGCGCAGGGCACGCTCTATCCCGATGTCATCGAAAGCGTCTCCTTCACCGGCGGCCCGAGCGTGACGATCAAGAGCCACCACAATGTCGGCGGCCTGCCGGCGCGGATGAACATGGCGCTCGTTGAACCGCTGCGCGAACTGTTCAAGGACGAGGTCCGCCGCCTCGGCGTCGAGCTTGGCCTGCCGCCGGCGTTCGTCGGGCGCCACCCCTTCCCGGGGCCGGGGCTCGCCATCCGCATCCCGGGCGAGGTGACCAGGGAAGCCTGCGACACGCTGCGCAAGGCCGATGCGATCTATCTCGACGAAATCCGCAAGGCGGGGCTTTACGATGAAATCTGGCAGGCTTTCGCCGTGCTGCTGCCAGTGCGCACCGTCGGCGTGATGGGCGACGGCCGCACCTATGACAAGGTTTGTGCCTTGCGCGCCGTCACCAGCGTCGATGGCATGACGGCGGACGTCTATCCGTTCGAAAGCGCCTTCCTTAGCCGCGTCGCCACCCGCATTGTCAACGAAGTGCCGGGCATCAACCGCGTCGTCTATGATTATACGTCGAAGCCGCCCGGCACAATCGAGTGGGAATGACGCCGCGGCATATCGGCCTGGTTGGCGGCATCGGCCCGGCGGCGACCGATTATTACTACCGGCGGCTGATCGGCGGCTTTGCCGCCGCCGGCGTGCCGTTGACGCTGACCATCGCCCATGCCGATGCGCCGACCTTGCTCGCCAATCTGGCGGCGGATGCGGTGGCCGAGCAGACGGCGATCTACCGCCGGCTCGCCGACCGGCTGGTGGCAGCGGGGGCCGAGTGCATCGCCATCACTTCGATCGCCGGGCATTTCTGCATCGACAGTTTCGGGCCGCTCTCGCCGTTGCCGGTGGTCGACATGATCGCCACCATCACCGCCGCGGTGCGGGCGCAGCGCTTCGGCCGGATCGGCATTTTGGGCACGCGCACGGTGATGGCGAGCCGGCTGTACGGCGTCGATACCGGCGCCGAGATCGTGGCGCCGGCCGGCGCGGCGTTCGATGCGGTGCATGATGCCTATGCCGCGATGGCGGCGGCGGGCACGGTGACCGAGGCGCAGCGCCGTGTCTTCGATGCGGCAGCGGCGGATCTGCTCGCTGCGGGGTGCGAGGCGATCCTGCTCGGCGGCACCGACCTCGCGCTGGTCTACCCGCCCGACGCTGCGGCCTTTCCGATCATCGATTGCGCCGGCCTTCATGCCGATGCGATCATGCGCCACGCGCTGGGCCAGGGAGACGAGTGATGACGCTGACCATGTACGGCATCAAGAATTGCGACACGATCAAGAAGGCGCGCGACTGGCTGGCGGCGCATGGTGTCGTGTTCGATTTTCATGACTACAAGGCCAAGGGCGCCGATGCGGCGCAACTGGCCGACTGGGTCGCGGCGCGGGGCTGGGAAACCGTCCTCAACCGCGCCGGCACGACCTTTCGCGGGTTGCCCGATGCCGACAAGACGGGGTTGGATGCCGACAAGGCGATCGCGCTGATGCAGGCGCAGCCCTCGCTGATCAAGCGGCCGGTGCTCGTCGGTGACGGCGTGCTGCTGATCGGCTTCAAGCCCGATGTCTATGCCAGCACATTCGGATAATCCGAACATCTGTTTCGATATTATCGGGATTTCTGGAACGGATCGCCGGGCCTAAATCCCTCCCATCGCGGCGCTGGTGCCGCAACGGGAGCGGATGATGACCAAGGTTCTGGTGCTTTACTATTCCACCTACGGCCATATCGAGGCGATGGCCGCTGCCGTTGCCGACGGCGCGCGCGCCACCGGCGCCAGCGTGGATATCCGGCGCGTCCCCGAAACCGTGCCCGACACGGTGGCGGCGGCGAATCATTTTAAGATCGACCAGGCGGCCCCGGTCGCCACCGTCGCCGAACTAGCACATTATGACGCGATCATCATCGGCGCGCCGACCCGCTTCGGCCGCATGCCGGGCCAGTTGGCAGCGTTTCTCGATCAGGCCGGCGGGCTCTGGGCGTCGGGCGCGCTCAACGGCAAGGTCGGCGGGGCGTTCACCTCGTCGGCCTCGCAGCATGGCGGCAATGAAGCGACCCTGTTCTCGATCATCACCAACCTGCTGCACTTCGGCATGATGATCGTCGGCCTGCCCTACAGCTTTGCCGGCCAGATGCGCATCGACGAAATCACAGGCGGCTCGCCCTATGGCGCTACCACCATCGCCGGCGGCAAGGGCGAACGCGCGCCCAGCGAGACCGAACTCGCCGGGGCGCGCCACCAGGGCGAAACCATCGCGCGGGCGGCGGCGAAGCTGGCGGCCTAGACAAGCCGCCGGCGGCCGGGGCCTGAGGCCCCGGCCCCCCATTCATTCTTCCCTGGGGAACAGCCAGTGCGCACAGGCGGCGGCGAGCAGGGCGCCCGCCAACTGCGCGACAATGAAACTCGGGGCGTCGGCGGGGCGGATGCCCGAAAAACTGTCGGTCAGCGACCTTGCCACGGTGATCGCCGGATTGGCGAAACTCGTCGATGACGTGAACCAGTAACCGGCGGTGATGACCGCCGCGACGCTCAGCGGTACCCAGTGCGGGCGGTGGCGGATGGTGCCGAGAATGGTCAGGACCAGCGCAAAGGTCGCCACCGCCTCGCCCAGCCATTGCCCGGGGCCGGTGCGCACCTTGCTGCCGATCTCGAACACCGGCAGGTCGAACATGGCATGGGCGATGATCGCGCCGCCCAGTCCGCCGGCCACCTGCACCAGCGTGTAGAGCGCCGCGTCGCCCCACGACAGCTCGCGCCGCAATGCGAAGACCAGCGTGACGGCGGGGTTGAACTGCGCGCCTGAAACCGGCCCGAGCATGGTGATCAGCACCAGCAGCATCGCCGCGGTCGCCAGCGTGTTTCCGAGCAGCGCCAGCGCGATATTGCCGCCGGCGAGCTGTTCGGCCATGATTCCCGAACCGATGACGGTGGCGAACAGCATCGCCGAGCCCAGGCCTTCGGCAAACAAGCGCCGGCCAGGATTCGTCACAGGCTGCGCTGCATGTAGACGACATCGAGCAGCCGGCCGAATTTCCGCCCGACATTGGTCAGCTTGCCGGCTTCCCCGAAACCGCAACTGCGATGCAGCCCGACCGAGGCATGGTTGCCGGTGCCATCGCCGATGACCGCGATCATCTCGCGAAAACCAGCGTCGCGCGCCGCATCTATCAGCGCCAGCAGCAGCGCCCGGCCGACCCCCTGCCGCGCCGCATCGGCGGCGACATAGATCGAGTTTTCGCAGGTGGCGCGATAGGCGGCGCGATCTCGGAACTGGCTGGCATAGGCATAGCCGAGCAGCGCGTTGCCGGCATCCCAGACCAGCCAGGGCCAGCCCTTGCCCTGCACCCGGGCCAGCCGCGCCGCCATTTCGGCGGCATCGGGGGCTTCGGTTTCAAAGCTCGCCGTGCCGGTCAGTACCTCCGGTGCATAGATGGCGGCGATGGCGGCCGCATCGGCAGGCGTTGCGGGTCGGATCATGCGCGCCGCACAACCTCGCCGTCTTCCTTGCTGAAATCGGCGGGCAGGGCGGTATCGAGCACATCGAGCACCTTTTCCGACGGGCGGGCGAGGACGATGCCCCCGGGGCCGATCACCACCGGGCGGTTGATGAGGATCGGGTGCGCCGCCATCGCCGCGAGGATCGTGGCGTCATCGGCGCCGACCAGCCCGAGCGACTCGGCCGGGGTGCCCTTCACGCGCATAAGCGCTTCGGCACCGCCGACCGCCGCGGCGACCCGCGCCAGCGTCGTGGCACCTGGCGGGGTCTGCAGATATTCGATGATGGTCGGCTCCACCCCTGTCGCGCGGATCATCGCCAGCGTGTTGCGCGACGTGCCGCATTTGGGATTGTGCCAGATGGTGATGGGCATCAGCAGCAGCCGGTCTTTACCGGCGCGGGCGCCAGCGCCGGCGCACAGCAGGCGCCATCGGCCGCGCTATCCCCCGCCAGCCGCGACAGGGCGGGCGAGCTGCCATAATCCGCAGCGCTGCCGGTGGTCAGGAAGGTTTCCCACACGACGCCTTGCGGATCGGCGATCCAGGCCTTGCTCGACGTCGCGTAGCAGCAGGTGGTGGCGGATTCCTCCAGCACCGGGCCATCGGCCATGGCCAGCCGCGCGCCGACTTCGGCAAGCTCGGCCTCGCTTTCGACCTGGATGCCGAGATGTTCGATGCCGCGCGTCGCATGGCCGACCGAAATGGCGAAATTCAGGCGCGGATCGTCGAGCATCCACTTGGCATAATCGGCCTCGACCACCGTTGGCTCTGCGCCGAACAAAATGGTGTAGAAACGCAGCGATTGCGCCAGGTCTTCGACCCCGACATGAACATGCATTCGTTTCATGCGACATTTCTTTCGAGCAGGGCGCGCAGCGCGTCACCCGGTTTTTCGGTCGCCGGCGCGCAGCCGGTGCCGGCGCAGCAATTTTCGGTCAGAAAATCGACCAGCCCCCGCATCGCCGCGAAATCGGCGGCATAGTGCAGCGAGCGGCCCTCGCGTGCGGCCGTGACCAGCCCGGCGCGTTTGAGATGCGCGAGATGAAAGGACAATGTCGATCCCGGGAGGCCGACCGCTTCGGCAATGTCCCCCGCCGCTCGGCCCGCTGGCCCGGCGACGACGAGCAGCCGGAACACCGCCAGCCGATGCGGCTGCGCCAACGCGGCGAGGCGATCGACGATGGTGGCGAGAGTTTCTTCGGCTTTCATGTTTCCAGAATTATGGAAATCAGACGGAAACGTCAATCAGCTTATTTCGATAAAACTCGAATTGTTTTCCTAACCCCTCTCCCGCAGGCGAGAGAGGGAGGGGGGCGCATGATTTCGGCTGCCACTGCGGGCGGGTCATGTCGATGAAACAGCTGCCCAGCCCCGTGCTGTCGCGCTCGACGTTGTCGCGTAATTGAAACCGTGGGTCAGATCTTGCGCAAAGGCCGGGAACAGCGCGGTCAATCTGGCGCATAAGCGCTGCGGCTGGCCGGGCGGCCGCGCGCAGAGCGCGACGACAGCGGCGAGCGGTGGCCGCCGCGTGCCGATCGCTGCGACCGTCGGAGAGGATTTTGCTGGCAACAACCGGGCGTTGTCGCTGCTGTCGGTCAGCCTGCTCCACGGGATATGGTCATGGCGGGTCGACCAGGGGGGCGGCCGCTTGCGCGCCACCTTGACGGCGCGGTCGATCACAATGCGGTTGATGCTGTCATCGAGGTCGAACGTCGCCGCCGGGCGCGTGTCGGCGGTCACGCACCCCTGTAAAATTCGTCGCTTGACCACGCCCACCGGCGTGGCAGGAGAGGGCCGAACTCGGGAGAAAAGACATGGCCGGACCACTTGCAGGACTTCGCATCATCGAACTGGCCGGCATCGGCCCGGGGCCGTTTGCCGCGATGATGCTCGCCGACCATGGTGCGGAGGTCATCCGCATCGATCGGCCCGGCGCGCGTATCGACAAGCGCGACCCGCTGCTGCGTTCGCGCCGGCTGATCGGGGTCGATCTGAAATCGCCCGAGGGCAAGGCCAGGGTGCGCGAATTGGTCAAGGGCGCCGATGGCCTGATCGAGGGTTTTCGCCCCGGCGTGACCGAGCGGCTCGGGCTGGGCCCGGACGTGCTGCTCGCCGACAATCCGCGGCTGGTTTATGGCCGCATGACCGGCTGGGGCCAGACCGGGCCCTATGCCCAGGCGGCGGGGCACGACATCAATTACATCGCGCTGGCGGGTGCGCTGCACACCTATGGCCGGGCGGGCGAAAAGCCGACGCCGCCGATCAACATGGTCGGCGATTTCGGCGGCGGCGGCATGATGCTGGCGTTCGGCATGGTGTCGGCGCTGCTGCATGCGCAGAAGACCGGTCAGGGCCAAGTCATCGATACCGCGATGACCGATGGCGCCGCAGTGCTGATGAGCATGATCTGGGGCTTTCGCGCCAATGGCATCTGGTCGGACGATCGCGGCACCAACATGCTCGATACGGGCGCGCATTTCTACGACACTTATGAAACGTCGGATGGTCGCTGGATAAGCATCGGCAGCATCGAGCCGCAATTCTATGCCGAATTGCGTCGGCTTGCCGGGCTGGCGGATGATCCCGATTTCGATGCCCAGATGGACCGCAAGGCCTGGGGGCCACTCAAGGCCAAGCTGACCGCGCTGTTCCTGACGCGGACCAGCGCCGACTGGTGCGCGCTGATGGAAATGACCGATGTCTGCTTTGCGCCGGTGCTGAGCATGGCCGATGCGCCGTCGCACCCGCACAATGCGGCGCGCGGCACGTTCATCGAAGTGGACGGAGTGATGCAGCCGGCGCCGGCACCGCGCTATTCGGTGACGACGACGGATGTGCCGCGGATGACGATGGCGTTTGATCCGGAGTTGTCGTGATCAACCCTCTCCTCCTGCGGGAGAGGGCGACTCGCGCGCAGCGCGGCGGGGTGAGAGGTGTCGCGCTCGCCCCCCTCACCCCGGGCCGCGCTGCGCGCGTCTCTCGTCGTCTCCCGCGAGGGGAGAGGGACATATGATCTACGCCACCGACCCCGCGCACTCTCGCGGGCGTCTCCACCCCGAAGCCGCCTCCGCCACCCGCACGCCCTTCCAGCGCGACCGCGACCGCATCGTCCATTCGAGCGCATTTCGCCGGTTGCGCTACAAGACCCAGGTGTTCGTCGCCCCCGATGGTGACCATTTCCGCGTCCGCCTGACCCACAGCCTCGAAGTCGCGCAGATCGCCCGCACGCTCGCCCGGGCGCTGGGGCTCGATGAGGACCTCACCGAAGCACTCGCGCTGGCGCATGATCTCGGCCACCCACCCTTCGGCCATTCGGGGGAGGATGCGCTCGAGGCGGCGCTGGCGCCTTATGGCGGATTCGATCACAACGCCCAGACGCTGCGTATCGTCACCAAGCTCGAGAACCGCTACCCCGGCTGGGACGGCCTCAACCTCTGTTGGGAGACGCTCGAAGGCCTCGCCAAGCATAATGGCCCGATCTACGAGCCGACCTGGGCGCTCGCCGAAACCGATGCGGCTTGGCCGCTCGATCTGGCCAGCCATGCCGGGCTGGAGGCGCAGGTGGCGGCGCTCGCCGATGATATCGCCTATGACAATCACGATCTCGACGATGGTATCCGCGCCGGGCTGTTCAGCGTCGAGGCGGTTACCGCCGCGGTGCCGTTCACGGCGCAAAGCTGGGCAGCGGTGACGGCGCGCTGGCCAAGGGTGACGGCGCGGCGCCGATTGGTGCCGGAGCTGGTGCGCGACCAGATCGGCCGGATGACCGACGACCTGCTTGCCGAAACCCGCGCGAGGATCGCCGCAACCGGACCGCGCAGCGTCGCCGATGTGCGTGCCGCCGGGCGCAGTCTGGTGGCATTGTCGCCGCAGATGCGCGCCGAAACTGCGGTGCTGAAGGCTTTCCTGCGCGAGCATATGTATCGTCACCCGCATGTCGCGGCGCTGCGTGACCCGTCGAAGCTCGTCGTCGCCGGACTCTTCGAAGCCTTTCATGCCGACCCGGGCGCGATGCCGGCCGACTGGACCGCCGCCACCCCTCCCGGGGAACCCGGGCGCGCCCGCCATGTTGCCGATTTTATCGCCGGAATGACCGATCGCTACGCGCTGAAACAATATGAACGGCTGGTCGGGCCGTCGCCGCTGCCCGCCGACATCCCCATCTAGGAGTATCGAATGACCGAGATCCACGGCTTTGCCGACCCGCGCTTTGCCGGTGTGCGCGACGTGTTCGCCGCCAATTTCGCGCGCGGCGAGGATGTCGGCGCCAGCGTCGCCGTCACGCTGGCCGGCGAAATGGTCGTCGACCTGTGGGGCGGCCATGCCGATGCGGCGAAGACCCGGCCATGGCAGCGCGACACCATCGTCAATGTCTATTCGACGACCAAGACGATGACGGCGCTGTGCGCGCTGTTGCTCGCCGACTGCGGCGAACTCGATTTCGGGCAAAAAGTCGCGCATTACTGGCCGGAATTCGCCGCCAACGGCAAGGCCGACATCACCGTCGCGCAACTGATGGCGCACAGCGCCGGCCTGTCGGGTTTTGCCGAGCCGGTGGCATCGGCCGATCTTTACGACTGGGACAAGACCACCGCGCTGTTGGCGGCGCAGGCGCCATTCTGGTCGCCGGGCACCGCCATCGGCTATCATGCCATCACCCAGGGTTATCTCGTCGGCGAGGTGGTACGCCGCATCACCGGCAAGAGCCTCGGGGCGTTCTTCCGCGACGAGATCGCTGGGCCTTTGGGTGCCGATTTCCACATCGGGCTGGCGGCGAGCGAGGATGACCGCGTCGCCGAACTGATTTCACCGCCGCCGGGTGGCGGCATCGCCGATATCACCAGTCGGCCGTTGACGGTCAACATGGCGACCAACCCGCCGATCAACCCGCGCGATACCCGCAGCCGGGCGTGGCGCGCGGCGGAAATTCCGGCCGCCAACGGCCATGGCAATGCCCGGTCGGTGGCGTTGGTGCAGGCGCTGCTCGCCAATGGCGGCGAAGTCGGCGGCAGGCGGCTGCTGTCCGAAGCCGGGGCGCGCCGGGCGCTGGAACCGCAGATCAAGGGCGAAGACATGGTGCTCGGCGGGCTGGCGCATTTCGGGTTGGGCTTCGGCCTCAACGGTGGCGCGGTGCCATTGCCCCACGACGAATGCTGCTATTGGGGCGGCTATGGCGGGTCGATCATCATCATCGATTTCAGGACGCGCTCGACGATCGCCTTCATGATGAACAAGATGGCATCGACGACGGTGGGTGACATGCGGGGCTATGGACTGGCGATGGCGACCTGGCAGGCGCTGGCGGCAGGGTAGGGGTCAGACGCGCTCGACCAGGTCGGTTACATCGATGCCGAGCTGGCCCATGCGGGCCTGCACGCGCGGCCATTCCTCGGTCAGGAAGATGGCGCGTTCGGCCTTGAGCAGCGCCTTGGCGGCGCCATCGGCGGCGAACAGGCCCACGCCCTTGCGCGCCGTCACCATGCCGCTGGCCTGCAGGTCGTGATAAGCCTTGGCGACGGTCAGCGGGTTGACCCCGGCTTCGGCGGCGAGCGCGCGCACCGAGGGCAACAGCGCGCCATCACCGGCGGCAAGGATGCGCGACACGATCCGGTCGCGAATCTGGCGATAGATGGGGCGCTCGGTCGAAAACATGACTGTCTTATCGCAATGAGACAGTAGCGCGTCAACCAATTGATTGTTAGCTGCGTGACCCGGGCGGCCACTCGGGCTATGACACCGCCAAACAAGGAGACGCGACGATGCGCATGATCCCCGGGGCGGCCCTCATTCTTTTGCTGGCGCCGGCGGCGCCCGCGCCGGCGCAGACGCCGGCCGAATTGTTCGCCTGTGCGGTGATCGCGCGCGATGCCGAACGGCTGGCGTGCTTCGATGCCGCGGTGGCCAGTTCCTCGGCCGAAGCGCGCGCCGCAAGCCAGAAGCGCGCGGTCGAATCGGCGCGTATCGCGGCCGAGGAAGCCGCCATCGCGGCGGCGGCCGCCAAGGCGAAGGCCGAGGCCGATGCGATCGCGCTCGCCGCAGCCAAAAAGGCGGCCTTCGGCGCCGAAGGCGTCACCGCGCGCGGGGTCGAACGTTTTGCGCCGGAGCCGGGGGATGTTCAGGAAATCGATGCCAAGGTCACCGAGGTGCTGGTCAACCGATCGCAGCAGAATGTCTTTTTGCTCGATAACGGCATGATGTGGCGCCAGGTCGATGCCGGCGCCATCCCCAACGTCCGCCCCGATGACGAGGTCAAGCTGTCGAAGGTCGCGCTGGGCGGCTACAAGCTGTATTTCGTGCGTTCGAAGCGGATGGTGAAGGTCAAGCGCCTCCGCTGACATAGTCAGCAACAGGAACGCTGATCACATCAGCCAGAGCGACTGCAACTCCCGCACCATGCCGACCGGCAGTGCATCGGCATCGGCCATCGCCGTGCCATCGGCTGGGGCATCGGCGGCCTCCAGATAGCGCCAGCCCTGGTGGGCGCGGCGCGGCACCGGGCTGATCGGCACCGGCCCGGGGGCGAGACCGATGCGGCATTTTTCGCCCCATTCGGTGGTCACCATCGCCAGCGACACGATCGTCTGGCGCGCCACCAGCCGGTGCCTGATGATCCAGAACAGCGAGCCGCCGATGAGTTCGTCGGCGCGCTTCGGCATGAAGCGCGTCAGCGAGCACGGGTCATCGCCCCAGCGTTGCTGTTGCAGCCGGGCCAGCGTTTCGATGTCGGGGCAGCCGACGGCGACCTTGGTGAGGTGGAGCATCAGCTAAGGTTCGCCACGCCGACGAGGGTGGCGAGACCGAGGAACGACAGGAAGCCCAGCGTGTCGGTCATCATCGTCACGAACACCGATGAGGCAACCGCCGGGTCGGCGCCGAAGCGGTCGATCGCCACCGGCACCAGCACGCCCGCCATGCCGGCGATCATGATGTTGAAGAGCACGGCGCAGGCGATGACCAGCCCCAGCATCGGGTTGCCGAAAATCAGTGTCGTGCCCACCCCGATCAGCGTCGCGATCGTCGAGCCGTTGAGCATGGCGACGCGGATCTCGCGCCAGATGGTGCGGCGGGTGTTGCTTTCGGTGAGCTGGTTGGTGGCGAGCGCGCGCACCGCCACCGCCATCGTCTGGGTGCCGGCATTGCCGCCGACGCTGGCGACGATGGGGGCGAGCGCTGCCAGCGCGACAAGCTTTTCGATCGACGGTTCGAAACTGGCGATGACCGAGGACGACAGCATCGCGGTGCCGAGATTGGCGATCAGCCAGCGCGAGCGGGTCTTGTAGGTCTCGATCACCGGCTCGTTGATGTCGCCATCGCCAGCGCCCGACAGCTTGAGCGCATCCTCGCCGGCTTCTTCCTGGATGATGTGGACGATGTCATCGACGGTGATCACCCCGACAAGCCGGCCCTGGCCATCGACGACGGCGGCCGAGATCAGCGCGTATTTCTGGAACTGGAGGGCGACTTCTTCCTGGTCCATGTCGACCGGGATCAGCGTCTGTTCGCGCTGCATGACATCGGCGACGGCGATGGCCGGCGGGGTGGTCAGCAACCACGACAGCCGCATGGTGCCAACGGGGCGGCTGTCGCCATCAATGACGAAGATTTCCCAGAAATCGGTCGCCGGATCGATGGTGGCGCGCACTTGTTCGATGACGTCGCCGACGCTGACGCCTTCCGCCACCGCGACGAGTTCGCGCTGCATCAGGCGGCCGGCGGATTCTTCGGGGTAGTTGAGCGCCGCCTGGATATCGGCGCGATCGGCGGGGGTGAGCGCCGAGAGCACTTCCTGCTGTTCGCGGTCGTCGA
>JBILPK010000062.1:0-17614 GCA_044373875.1 Polymorphobacter sp. | reverse complement strand
GCGCGTCGTGAAGCGATCGACCCCCGATACCAGCATCCGCCGCGCGCTGCCTGCCTCGAGTGCCGCCAACCCGCGCTTCAACCGGCCCTTGCCGCCGGTCAGCACGACGACAGCATCGGTGCGCACGCCGATCGGCGCCGGGTCGGGCAAGGTCAGGCTGAACCACAGGAACCCGCCGCACCAGCCGAGCAGCAGCAGCGCGACCAGCCGGCCCAGGATGCCGCCGAGGCCGATGCGGTCAGCCTTGGGCGCACGGCTGCCGCTGCGGTCGCGCACCACCTGCGGGCGTTGCGGCTTGGGGCGACGCGGCGGGGTCACATTTCGCCACGCTGGCGGCGCAGCGCGAACCATTTGGCGACATTGGCATTATGTTCAGCAAGCGTTTCGGCAAAAACATGCCCGCCGCTGCCGTCCGCGACAAAATACAGTGCCTTGGTCGGCGCCGGGTCGAGCACCGCGGCGATGCTGGCGCGGCCCGGATTGGCGATCGGCCCGGCCGGCAGCCCGGGCTTGAGATAGGTGTTGTAGCCGGTATCGCGCGCCAGCTCGGACTTGCGGATGCGCCGGCCGAGCGGCTTGCCCTTGGTGATCGGGTAGATGACGGTCGGGTCGGCATCGAGCTTCATGCCGATGCGCAGCCGGTTCGAATAGACCCCGGCAACCGTGCGGCGCTCGGCGTCCTTGCCGGTTTCCTTTTCGACGATCGAGGCGAGGATAATCGCTTCGCGCGGGGTCTTGACCACCGCCGCCTTGCTGCGCTCCGCCCAGAGTTCAGCCAGCGTCGTCGCCATCGCCTGTTCCATGCGCGTCACCAGCTTGCTGCGCGGCTCGCCCGGGCTGAAATCATAGGTTTCGGGCAACACGCTGCCTTCGGCGGGGATTTTCATCGTACCGGTCAGCTGTTTTTCGCGGGCGATCAGGTCGGCGACCTGCACCGACGCAAGGCCTTCGGGAATGGTGATGCGTTCGGCCGCCACCCGGCCCTGCTGCATGATGCGCATATAGGTCGCCCAGGCGTCGCTGCGGCGCAGCCGGTAATCGCCGGCCTGCACCGCCGCACCGCCACCGAACAACCGCGCCAGCAGCCGAAACTGCCGCGGCGAATCGATCAGCCCCTTGTCGTGCATCGCGTCGGCAACCGCGGTCAGCGAGGCGCCCTTGGGCACGCTGAGCATCACCCCGCCACCCGGCTTGTGCCCCCAGCCGAACCACGGCGCCACGAGCAACGGCCCGCCGATGACGAGCAGCAGCGCGACGAACGCCACGACGGGGCTGCGCCTCATGCCGGGCGGCTCCGCAGCGCGGGCGTCACGGCCGGCAAGATCACACCGCGCGCATCACCAGCGTCGCGTTCGTGCCACCGAACCCGAAGCTGTTGTTGAGCACCGCCTTGATGCGGCGCGGCTTGGCGACATGCGGCACCAAATCGACTCCGATGCAGGCATCCGACGGATCATCGAGATTGAGCGTCGGCGGCGCGACCTGGTCGCGCATGGCGAGCAGGCAGAAGATCGATTCGACTGCGCCGGCGCCGCCGAGCAGATGCCCGATCGCCGATTTGGTCGACGACTTCGACACGGTTTCGATGGCGCTGCCGAACAGCCGGCGCACGGCGCCGAGTTCGAGCTCGTCGCCCATCGGCGTCGAGGTGCCGTGGGCGTTGATGTAATCGATGTCCGACGGAGCGAGGCCAGCCTTCTTGAGCGCCATCGCCATCGAGCGGAACGCCCCCGAGCCTTCGGGGTGCGGCGCCGTCACATGATAGGCATCGCCGGTGAGGCCATAGCCGATGACTTCACCATAGATCTTGGCGCCGCGCGCCTTGGCGCGTTCATATTCCTCCAGCACGACGACGCCCGCGCCTTCGCCCATGACGAAGCCATCGCGGCCCTTGTCATACGGGCGGCTAGCGCGGGTCGGATCGTCGTTGTAGCCGGTCGACAGGGCCTTGGCCTGCGAGAAACCGGCGATGCCGAGCGGGCAGATCGCCCCTTCGGCGCCGCCCGCCAGCATTACATCGGCATCATCGAGGGCGATCATCCGCGCCGCATCACCGATGGCATGGGCACCCGTCGAACACGCCGTGACTACGGCATGATTCGGCCCCATCAGGCCGTATTTGATCGAAACCTGGCCCGAGATGAGGTTGATCAGCCGGCCATGGACGAAATGCGGGCTGACCCGGCGCGGGCCTTTTTCATGCAGCACGATCGATTCCGACGCGATGCCCGGCAGGCCGCCGATTCCCGAACCGATCGAGCAACCGGCGCGAAACCGCTCCTCCTCGGTCATGTCGGTCAGGCCGGCATCTTCAAGCGCCTGGCCGGCGGCATCGATGCCATAAATGATGAAGGGATCGACCTGGCGCTGCACCTTGTAATCGACGCGCGTATCGGCGTTGAAAGTAACACCCGAACCGTCGCCGCGAATGACCTCACAGGCGATTCGACAGGCATAATCGGTCGCATCGAAGCGCGTGATCGTCGCCGCACCCGATTTCGACGCCAGGATGTTGGCCCAGACGGTTTCAACATCGGACCCCAGGGGCGTTACCAGCCCTACGCCCGTTACCACAACGCGCCGCATCGGCAGCCTATCCTTCCCAGATCGTCCGTTCCGGACATGTACGAATTTTCGTCTTTTATACGCGAAACGGCCTCCCGCATATCCGCGAAAGGCCGTTTGCCAAGACGATAGTGCCCTGCCCGGCCACGCGGCCGCGCACGGCGGGCGGCGTCAACCCTTCTGATTGGCGCCGATGAAGTCGATGGCGTCCTTGACCGTCAGGATCTTTTCGGCGGCATCATCGGGGATTTCGACAGCGAATTCTTCCTCGAAAGCCATGACGAGTTCAACGGTGTCAAGGCTGTCTGCACCCAGGTCATCGATGAAGCTGGCATCGTTGGTCACCTTGTCGGCTTCGACACCGAGATGTTCAACGACGATCTTCTTAACGCGTTCGGCGACGTCGCTCATGGTATCCCTCTTTCCCAAATGCTCTTTGGCGTGGTTGCTTGACGATTGGCGATAGCGGCACGCGGCCCCCAAGACAAGTGCCCGGGTGGTGTCGCGCCATCGCCGGATTGCTCAGATCATCGCCATCCCGCCATTCACATGCAGCGTCTGCCCGGTAACATAGCCGGCCTCACGCGAGGCGAGATAGACCACGCCCGCCGCGATATCGGCGCCATCGCCCAGTCGGCCGGCCGGAATCCGCCCGGTCAGCGCGGTTTTCTGCGCTTCGGGCAACGCATCGGTCATCGGCGACGTGATGAAGCCCGGCGCGATGCAATTGACCGTGACGTTGCGGCTGGCGACTTCCTGCGCCAGCGCCTTCGACATGCCGATCAACCCGGCCTTGGAGGCGGCATAATTGGCCTGCCCCGGATTGCCGGTGACACCGACGACCGAGGTCACCGAAATGATCCGCCCGAACCGCTGCTTCATCATCATCGGCTTCAGCGCTGCCCGCGCCAGGCGGAACGCGGCTTCGAGGTTGACCCGGATCACCATGTCCCATTCCTCGTCCTTCATGCGCAGCGCGAGATTGTCCCGCGTCACCCCGGCATTGTTGACGAGAATGTCGAGCCGGCCGAGCGCCGCCAGAGCCTGCGGCACCAGCGCATCGACGGCCGCGGCGTCGGACAGGTTGCACGGCAGCACGATGGCATCGCCGCCGATGTCGGCACGCACGGCTTCGAGCGCATCGGCGCGGGTGCCCGACAGCGCGACGCGCGCGCCCTGGGCCGCGAGTGCCTTGGCAACCGCGCTGCCGATGCCACCGCTGGCGCCGGTGACCAGTGCCGTCATGCCTGAAAGATCGAACATGGTGTCTCCTATTCTCCCCTCTCCCCTTGCGGGAGAGGGCGACTCGGCGCAGCGAAGCGGGGTGAGGGGTAACCTGGCACAGCCCCGCTCACCCTGGGCCGGCTTCGCCGTCTCTCGCCCTCTCCCGCAGCCGTTAGGCGTCGCCTTCGCGTCAACGGGAGAGGAACTTACAAATCCTTCGCCAGCGCCTCGACACCCGCCATGTCGCCGGCGCTCTGCATCCTGGCATCGGGCGTGATGCGGCGGACCATCGGCCCCAGCACCTTGCCGCCGAGCTCGACGAAATTGGTGACGCCGAGTTCGGCCATCCGGAGCACCGATTCGCGCCAGCGCACCGTGCCGGTCACCTGTTCGACAAGCAGGCGGCGAATCATGTCGGGGTCGGTCACCACATCGGCCGTCACATTGGCGACCAGCGGCACGAACGGCCGGTTGAGCACCGCTTCGGCGAGCGCCGCCGCCATCGCATTGGCCGCCGGCTGCATCAGCGCGCAATGAAAGGGCGCCGATACCGGCAACAGCACCGAATGGCGGGCCCCCCTGGTCTTGGCCAGCGCCATCGCCCGGGCCACCGCCTCGACATGGCCCGACACCACGACCTGCCCCGGGGCATTATCGTTGGCGGCGGCACAGACCTGCGCCTGCGCTGCTTCCTCGGCTATCGCCTGCACCGCTTCGAAGCCCAGACCGAGCAGCGCGGCCATGGCGCCCTCACCCACCGGTACCGCCGCCTGCATCGATTGCCCGCGCAGCCGCAGCAGCCGCGCCGTCTGCGCCAGCCCCAGCGAGCCCGCCGCGGCAAGCGCGGTATATTCGCCAAGGCTGTGCCCGGCGACATAGGCCGCCTTGTCGGCAAGCAGCATGTTACCTTCGGCTTCCAGCACGCGCAGCGCCGCGATCGACACCGCCATGATCGCCGGCTGGGCATTTTCGGTCAGTGTCAACTGGTCCTCGGGGCCCTCCCACATCAACCGAGACAGATGGAACCCCACTGCGTCATCGACTTCCTCGAAAACGGCACGCGCGACCGGGCTGGCGTCGGCAAGGCCACGGCCCATGCCGACCGACTGGCTGCCCTGGCCCGGAAAAAGGAAAGCGCGGATGGTCAGTCTCCCAGCGATTGTTCTGGCCGCGATTAGGCGTTCGCACGCCCCTGCGCAACATTTGTGCGCACCAAAGTCGCCAATGCTGCGTCTTATACCCCGTTGCGCCGCGCGCCGGATTCGATAAGGGTAGGCTGGCCTGCTGCCGGGGGGAGCGGTGCCTGCCGTTCATCCCCGGGCCACCCCCATGGGTCCATCATGGATTCCGGGCACCAGCCTGCATAGTTACCGGAATGCCGAAACGCACGTCATCGCCACTTCTTCATGAGGGACTTCATGTACCGCACCGCCCCTGCCTTTACCCGGATCTTCGCACCTGTCCTGGCCGCCGCCCTGTTCGTCGCGCTTCCGGCGAATGCCGCCGTGTCATCGGCGGTCGGCAAGGCGCTCAACCAGGCTGCCT
This sequence comes from Polymorphobacter sp., assembly GCA_044373875.1. Lineage (GTDB taxonomy): Bacteria > Pseudomonadota > Alphaproteobacteria > Sphingomonadales > Sphingomonadaceae > Sandarakinorhabdus. The sequence goes on along the minus strand of JBILPK010000062.1, from coordinate 12,280 downwards.
CGGCCGCCAAGTCCGGCAACAACGGCGCCGCGATCAACGCCATCAAGACTGCCCAGGCCGCTGCCAGCACGCCGGAGGAAAAGACCAAGACGGCTCAGATGGCCGCCTATGTCTACACCCGCGCCGGCCGCTACGCCGAAGCCGCCGCCGCCCTTTCGGCGACTGGCGCCAGCCCGCGCCAGATCGCACCGCTCTACTACCAGGCTGGCCAGTATGACCGCGCCATCGCCGAGGCCCGCAAGGCCGGCGGCGAGGACATGCAGATTCTCATTGCCCAGGCACAGACCCGCATGGGCCGCCCCGGCGAAGCGGTGAAGGCCTATCAGTCGCTGATCAAGGCCAATGGCCCGAAAGCGCTTTATCTCGAAAACTTGGCGGGCGCCCAGTACAAGGCCGGCGACAAGAAGGGCTATCTCGCCACCACGACCCAGCTCATCAAGGTCGATTCGTCGCCGGCGCGCTGGAACACGCTGCTCACCGCCTTCCGCCAGAACCAGATGCGCCCCGAAGCCAAGCTGGCGCTTTATCACCTGATGAGCGCCACCGGCACGCTCAGCAAGCCCGAGGATTACCAGGAGTTTGCCAAGCTGGCGCTCGTTGCCAACCAGGCCGGCATTGCCGCCGGCGCGCTCGCCAAGGCCGGCGGCGGCGCGGGCGACGCTATGTCGCAAAAGCTCGGCCAGGCAGCGGCCGGCTTGAATGCCAAGGCCGCCAGCGAAGCTCCCAAGCTCGCCGCAGCCCCGGCGACGGCGGTGCGTGGCGGCAACGCCTATATGGGCCTTGGCCAGTATCCGCAGGCAATCGCGGCCTATGACAAGGCCATCGCCGCCAAGGGGAACGATGCGGACCAGGCCCAGGTCTACAAGGGCATCGCGGCCCTGCGCGCCGGCAATGTGCCGCTCGGCAAGGCGAGCTTTGCCGCGGTCAGCGACAAGAACGGCATGAAGGACATCGCCGATCTCTGGGGCCTCTACGCCTCGTCGCGCGGCGCCATCAAGGCCTGAACCGCGAAACAAGAAAAGCCCGCTCCCGGCAACGGGAGCGGGCTTTTTCGTGTGCGCTCGCCAGCGCCAGCTGCCGGCCTCAGCCGCCGGCGGCTGCCGATTGCAGCTGGATATAATTCTGCAGGCCCATCTGTTCGATCATGGTCTGCTGGGTTTCGATAAAATCGATATGCTCTTCCTCGGCGGCGAGGATGCCGGCGAAGAGATCGCGGCTGAGATAATCGCGCACCGTCTCGCAATGCGCCACGGCATCGCGCAGCAACGCCACCGCTTCATATTCGAGATCGAGATCGGCCTGGAAAATTTCGGGCACCGTCTCGCCGATACGCAGCCGGTTGAGCGCTTGCATGCCGGGCAGCCCGTCGAGGAAGAAGATGCGCTCCATCAACTTGTCGGCGTGCTGCATTTCCTCGATCGATTCGTGGCGCTCGTACGCGGCAAGTTTCTTGATGCCGAGATTGTCGAGCAAGCGGTAATGCAACCAATATTGGTTGACCGCCGTCAATTCGCCCTTGAGCACGGCGTTGAGATATTCGATCACCTTGCCGTCGCCGCGCATGTGCCGTTCTTTCCGTTGGTTGCTTTTGCTGGATGCCCCAACACGGAACACCGGTCAACAACCAGGGGGTTATTGAAAATGCAGGTGATTATGGATTGCAATCAGCGCGCGGCACCGGTCAGGACTTCACGCGCATAGGGCAGGCACTGGCCGCATTTGGGCTTGCAGCCGAGATGGGCATAGGCGGTGCGCGGGCAGGTCGATTGCAGCGCGCGGCCGGCGGCACGCACCTGCTGGTCACGAAGGGCATTGCAGACACAGACGATCACCGACAAGGCCTCGCGCACAAAGCTGCTGTTGCGAATCACTATCGGATGTTTTTCGGCGTTTTGCAAGTGGTTCGCAACAGCAGAAAACTCAGCGGGCCGTCATCGCCTTCAACAGCACCCGCGCCTTTTCCGGCTGGCGGCGCACCAACCGACGCCCGACCAGCGCCAGGGTAAACAGCCAATGCCACGGCAGCAGCACGGGATAATGCCGGCGGATGAAAGCCAGCCGCGACCGGTTCAGCCAGTATTCTGCCATCAGGCTGCGCTGGCCCTTGACCCCGGATGACCCGATCGAGCCGCCTTCCTTATGATAGACCGTCGCGCCCGCGGCAAAACCGATGGTGAAACTATTGCCGCCGCGCCGGCGGTTGCGCATCGCCCAGTCGATTTCCTCGAAATAAAGGAAATAGCTGTCTTCCATCAGCCCGACCTGTTCGAGAAACGCCCGGCTGACGGCGAGCGAGGCGCCAAGCACGAAATCGGTGGCGGCCACGACCGTCGCCGCATCGAAGGGCGCCGACGCCGGCAGCCGGTCGTGGATCGCCGTGCCTGCACCGGTCCAGACGTTGAAGCGATAGCCATTGAGCGCCTGCACCGTATCCGGCTGCCAATAGAAGCGCACCACCGTGCCGCACATGCCGACAGCGGGCGTTGCCGCCATGGTAGCGGCCAGTTGCGCCGCCGTATCGGCTTCGACCACCGTGTCGTTGTTCAGCAGCCAGAAGCAGGCGATCGCCGGATCGGTGAGCAGCAGTTTCAACCCGACATTATTGCCCCCGGCAAAGCCCAGGTTGCCGCCGGAATCGACCAGCGTCACCCCATCGCCGGGCTGCGACACCGCCGTCGCCAGATCGCCCGGCCCCAGCCGCCGCACCGCAACCGGCTTGGGCAGCGCCGGCGTCGAAAAGCGCGCCATTGGCTGCGATGCCGGCTCGGCCACCACCTCGCCGCGCGCCCAGGCCTCGATCTGGTCGAGCGAGCCATCGGCCGAGGCATTGTCGACCACGATCACCCGCACCGGCACGCTGCTGCGCAACAGCGATTCCAGCACTTCGACCGTGTCGCGCCAGCGGTTCCAGTTGACCAGCACCACGCCGACCGGCGCCGCAGCAGCGATCATCGTCCGCAGGCTCCGTTCGGACAATGACAGCGATCGGCGAACATCATGTTTCCCATGGCAGTTTTGCGGGCGTCTTGCGGCGATGCTGATGCGCGATAGGCCCGGGCTTGGCAACCGCCGCCGGCAATATTCGAAACCGATCTACGTGTTTTCCGCGCCGCACAGAAGTTTTCGCCAAAGCCCTTGCCCCCCGCATCCGACCCCGCTATAGCCCGCCTCCTTGCGCTGTTCCGCGGTAGCTCAGTGGTAGAGCAGACGACTGTTAATCGTCTGGTCGTAGGTTCGAGTCCTACCCGCGGAGCCAGCGCAAGTAACCTTTCCGGTGGTGTCAGACCACCGTGCCGACCAATCGGCCGATCCCCGCCGTCAGCCCCATCGCCAGTGCGCCCCAGAAGGTGACGCGCGCCGTTGCGCGCACGATACCTGCACCGCCAACTCGCGCACCGACGGCGCCGAGCACGGCGAGGAACAGCAGCGACGCCGCCGAAACCCCGATGACCAGCATCGCTGGCGGCAGCAGGATCACCATCAGCAACGGTAGTGCCGCCCCCACGCTGAAGGTGGCCGCCGAGGTCAGCGCCGCCTGCACCGGCCGCGCCGTGGTGAAATCGGAAATGCCGAGCTCGTCGCGCGCATGCGCGGCAAGCGCATCGCCGGCCATCAGCTGCTGCACCACCCGTTCGGCGGTTTCGGCATCGAGACCGCGGGCGCGATAGATGCCCGCCAGCTCGGCGTGCTCGGCCGCAGGATCGGCGGCGAGTTCGGCGCGCTCGCGCTCCAGGTCGGCGGCTTCGGTATCGGACTGGCTGCTGACCGACACATATTCGCCCGCGGCCATCGACATGGCGCCGGCGACCAGCCCGGCGGCGCCGGCGACCAGGATCTCGCCGCGCCCGGCGGCGGCGGCGGCGACCCCGACGATCAGGCTGGCGGTGGAAACGATGCCGTCATTGGCGCCGAGCACGGCGGCGCGCAGCCAGCCTATTCGCGCCACCAGATGCCGTTCGCGATGCAATGCCCTTGCCATCATGCGCGCTCCTGTGTGCGGCGCCTTTCGCAGGGCGCGCGCCATTCATCGCACCGACAGCCGCCATTGCCTAGGCTGACAGTAGATTTGCAAGGATATCTGCCGATGTTGCGTCGCCTGACTGCGCTTGCCCCCGCGCTTCTGCTGTTGTCGGGCTGTGCCTCTGATTATGCCGGCGGCTATGCCCCCGATTATCCGCCCGGGTATGACGGCGGCATCGGCAGCGGCGATGTCGTGCAGCCCGGCGACCTGTTCGGCGGCCAGAATGTCGCGTCGGTCGAGCTGTTCTATGGCCCGCTGGCCAACTTCGGCCGCTGGGTCGACACGCGCTTCGGCTATGCTTTCGTGCCCGCTGTGCAGCAGGGCTGGCGCCCCTATGTCAACGGCCGCTGGGGCGACAACCGGCTGTGGATCAGCAGCGATCCCTGGGGCTGGGCCACCGACCACTATGGCCGCTGGGGGTTCGATGACCGCATCGGCTGGGTGTGGGTGCCCGGCACCGAATGGGCGCCATCTTGGGTGGCCTGGCGCGAGGACGAAAATGTCGCCGGCTGGGCCCCGATCCCGCCGGGGGTGAGCTATTCGGTCAGCATCGGCTTCGGCGGGGGCTATGGCTATGACGACTGGAACAGCTGGTACGCACCGAGCTGGGTCTGGGTGCCGCGCCCCTATCTCTACCGGCCGGGCTTCGGCAACGGCCCGCTGCCGTGGCAGGGTGGCCGCGATTACTGGCGCACGAGCCAGTGGCAGCGCCAGTCGGGCTGGAACGGCCGGCCGGGCTATGGCGGCTGGAACCGCCCGGGCAGCGCCGGCAATCGCCCGCCGCCGCCGCTTCGCCCGGGTGAGCAACCTCCGGGCATGGGGCGGCCGCCGGGATTGGGTGACAATTGGCAGGGCCGGCCCCGCCCCGATGGCAACGATGGCCAATGGCAGGGCCGCCCGCGCCGGCCCGGGGCACCGGCTGGCCAGCCGCCGCGCGGCAACGTGAGCGGTGAACCGCCGGAACCCGGCCAGCCGCAGTATCAACCGCGCACGCAGCCGCCGCAGAACGGCTATCGCGGCGAACGGCTGGAGGGAGGGTATCGCGGCCGACCGCCACAGGCCGGCATCCCCGGCCAGCAGCCAGCTTCCAGCTATCGCCCGCCGACACGAGCAGAGGCGGTGACGGCCACGCGCGGTGGCCCCGGCGCTGTCGGCGGCGGCAATAATCGCCCGGCGGCAGCGCCCGCGCCGCCACCGCGCGCCGATCGGCCGGCGCAGCGCCCGCCGGCACCGGCGCGCGAAAGCCGCACGGAACGTCCCGACTGATCGCAAATTTCGGCAATAATCGCGCCGGAACGCTGCCAGGCCAACAATAAACTTGCGCAGTGTCGCTGCACTGCACACTATCGCCCGTGCAGCTACACAGGAGCAGCAATGGCGGCGGTTTCGGCCTTTGACGAGATGTATGGCAGCAGTAGCGACTATGGTCGCACCGCGAGCCGCGACAGAAGCCGCGCCGAAGGCGGAGCGGACGGCATGGCGGTCAGCGAGGCCTATCGTTCGATCCACACCTGGCTCGATCAATCCCCCCCCGAACTGATGGCGGCGCGCCGGCGCCAGGCGGAACTATTCTTCCGCCGCATCGGCATCACCTTTGCTGTTTATGGCGATCCCGATGCCGCCGAGCGGCTGATCCCTTTCGATATCGTGCCGCGCATCCTGGCGCGCGCCGAATGGAGCGAACTCGAACGCGGGCTGAAACAGCGGGTGCGCGCGCTCAATGCCTTTCTCGGCGATGTCTATGGCGCCCGCGAGATCCTGCGCGCCGGCATCGTTCCCGAGGAACTGGTGCTGCAAAACCCCGGCTATTGCCTGCACATGGCCGGCCGCAAGCCGCCCGGCGGCGTCTGGACGCATATCGCCGGGATCGATCTCGTCCGCACCAGCCCGCATGAATTCTATGTGCTCGAGGACAATGCCCGCACGCCTTCGGGCGTTTCATACATGCTCGAGAACCGCGAGGTGATGCTCAAGCTGGTTCCCGAGCTCTTCGACCAGGTCAAGGTCGCGCCGGTCGAAACCTATCCCGAAGCATTGCTCGAAACGCTCGCCAGTGTCAGCCCGCGCCCCGGTATCGGCAGCAGCGCGCCGGTGTGCGTGCTGCTGACCCCTGGCCGCCACAACAGCGCCTTTTACGAACATAGTTTCCTCGCCGACAAATTGGGCATCGAACTGGTCGAAGGCTCCGACCTGTTCGTGCGCGACGATGTCGTGTTCATGCGGACGACCGAGGGGCCCGAACGCGTCGATGTCATCTACCGCCGCCTCGACGATGCATTCATCGATCCGTTGGTGTTCAACCCGACCTCGATGCTCGGCGTGCCGGGGCTGATGGCGGCGTATCACGCCGGCAATGTCACGCTCGCCAACGCCGTCGGCACCGGGGTCGCCGATGACAAAGCGATCTACAGCTACATGCCCGAGATCGTGCGCTTCTACACCGGCGAGGAACCGCTATTGAAGAATGTGCCGACCTGGCGCTGCCGCGAACCCGAAGCGCTGGGCTATGTCCTCGATCACCTCGCCGAACTCGTCGTCAAGGAAGTCGATGGCTCGGGCGGCTATGGCATGCTGATCGGCCCGCACGCGCCGCAGGCGACGTTGGCCGCGTTCGCCGCCAAGCTGAAGGCCCATCCCGAAAAATTCATCGCCCAGCCGACGCTGGCGCTCTCGACCTGCCCGACAGCTACCGACGCCGGCATCGCGCCGCGCCATGTCGATCTGCGGCCCTTCGTGCTGACCGGCGCGCATGATGTGAAGATCGTACCGGGCGGGCTGACGCGGGTGGCGATGACGCCGGGGTCGCTGGTGGTCAATTCTTCGCAGGGTGGGGGAACCAAGGACACGTGGGTGGTCGATGATTGAGCAAGCTTTTTCCCTCTCCCCTTGCGGGAGAGGGCGACTCAGCGCTCGCGCTGAGCGGGGTGAGGGGTTCTTTAGCGCCCACTGCCCCCTCACCCCGCTCGCCTTCGGCGAGTCGCCCTCTCCCGCGAGGGGAGAGGGGTAATGCTCTCCAGAACCGCCTCCAACCTCTACTGGATGGGCCGCTACCTCGAACGCGCCGATTTCACTGCGCGGCTGATCGAGGCGACCCAGCGCCTCGCCGCCCTGCCCTCCTCGTACGGCGGCGCCGGCAACGCCTGGGAATCGGCGCTCGCCGCAACCTGGATGACGCAGGCGCACAAGACACGCGGCATCGGGCTCGACGAGCATCATGTCGCCGAATTCCTGACGCTCGATCCGGCGAACCCCTCGTCGATCCGCTCCTGCCTCGAAGCGGCGCGCGCCAATGCCCGCAGCGTGCGCACCGCGCTGACCGAGGAAGCCTGGGAGGCCATCAACACCGCCTGGCTGGAGGTGTCGCGCTACGGCACCCATCTCGACAGTCGCGAGGCGCTGGGACCGCTGCTCGAACTGGTCAAGCACGCCGTCGGCGCCTTCGATGGCGCAGCGCAGCGCACCATGTTGCGCGGCGATGCCTTCTGGTTCGTCAATCTCGGCTCGGCCGTGGAGCGTGCCGACAATTCGGCACGGCTGCTCGATGTCAAATATCACCTGCTGCTGCCGCGCGGCGAAGCAGTGGGGGGTTCACTCGATTATTTCCAGTGGACGACGATCCTGCGTACCGTTTCGGCGATGACCGCCTATCGCTGGGTCTATCGCGATTCGGTCAAGCCGTGGCTGGTTGCCGACCTGCTCATCCTCAACCGCCAGATCCCGCGCAGCCTCGCCTCCTGCTACGACGAGATCCTGCGCCAGCTCGACCAGCTCGCCAGCGTCAGCGGCAAGCGCGGCCCGGCGCACCGACTTGCGTCGGCCGGCCATGCCCGGCTGTCGGGCTCCAACATCGACAAGATCTTTGCCGACGGGCTGCACGAGTTCCTCCAGCGTTTCATCGTCGACAACAACAAGCTGGGCGAAGCCATCGCCGAACAATATCTGTTTTGATTGTAGAGCATGCGTATCAAGGTCGATTACTCAACTACCTATGACTATGCGCTGCTCGCCAGCGACGTGGTCCAGTTGCTGCGGGTCGAACCCTGCGGCCATCATGACCAGCATATCGTCAACTGGCGGCTCGATACCGATACCGATGGCCATCTGCGCCGCGGCCATGACGTGTTCGGCAATGTCACCCACATGTTCTATGCCGATGCACCGATCCGCCGGCTGGCGCTGCATGTCACCGGCGAAGTCGATACCGGCGAAACCCATGGCATTCTGCGCGGCACCGCCGAGCCGCTGCCGGCCAGCGTCTTCCTGCGCACCACGCCGCTGTCGACGCCGGATGCGGCGATCCAGGATTTTGCCCGCAACCTGGCGCGCACCAACCCGATCGACACCTGCCACGCGATGCTCACCGCGCTGTATGAAAGCATGAGCTTCGATGCCGATGTCACCCACAGCCATACCGACGCCGCCCATGCCTTCGCGCTGAAGGCGGGGGTCTGCCAGGATTACAGCCATATCTTCCTTGCCGCGGCGCGAGTGCTCGGCATTCCGGCGCGCTATGTATCGGGGCATCTGGTGCGCGCCGATGGCCTGGTTACCCAACCCGCCGGCCACGCCTGGGTGGAGGCCCATCTCCCCGATCTCGGCTGGGTGGGATTCGATCCGACCAACGGCATGTCGACGACGGCCGCCTATCTGCGCGTCGCGGTCGGGCTCGATTATCTCGATGCCGCCCCGGTACGCGGCGCCCGTCGCGGCGGCGGCGCCGAAACCATGGTGGTCAGCGTCACCGCCAGCGATGTGCATGCGCCGACGGTGCTTGCCGAAGCGCAAGTGCAGGTGCAATCATGAACGGCAGCGCACAAGGGCAATATAGCTCGCGCACGGGGAGCAACCTCAGCATGACCTATTGTATCGGAATCCTGGTGCGCGAAGGGCTGGTCATGCTCGCCGACACCCGCACCAACGCCGGCGTCGACAATATCTCGACCTATCGCAAGCTGCGCGTGCTCGAAACCGGGCATGACCGGGTGCTCGTCGTCACCTCCGCCGGCAGCCTGTCGGTGACGCAATCGGCGACCAGCCGCGTCGCGCTTGGTGTCGTCATGCCCGACAGCGGCGAAAAGGAATTCATCGACACGGCGCCGACAGTCTTCCGTTGTGCCCAGATCATCGGCCAGGCGCTGAGCGATGCACGCACCTCGATCGAACGGGTCGTCAAGGGCGAATCGGTCTCCACCGATGCCTCGCTGCTGTTCGGCGGCTCGATCGATGGCCGCAAGCCGCGCATGTTCCTCATCTATGGCGCCGGCAATTTCATCGAATGCCAACCCGACACGCCGTTCCTGCAAATCGGCGAGCACAAATATGGCAAGCCGGTGCTCGACCGCATGATGAGCTTTGAAACGCCGATGGCCGAAGCCATCAAGATCGCGCTGATCTCCTTTTCGGCGACGATGCGCTCGAACCTCGCCGTCGGCCTGCCGATCGACATCGTCACGGTGCGATCGGGCACATCACGCGTCGAGTTGCTGCACCGCATCGACAGCGAGGACAGCTATTATCGCGAAATGAACGACCGCTGGTCGAACGCGCTGCGGGCCGCCGCCGCGGCGATCCCGCTGCCCGATTACGCCAGCGAACCCGACGCAGCGCTGGCGACCGACTGAGCGCCGGGCGGGGCGGCTTTATTCCGCCGCCACACCCTGCGGCACGGCCACGGCATCGCGGCGCAGCCACAACAGCCAGGCCAGCCCGGTGCCGAGCACCGCCACCGCCGTCATCGACAGATAGCCGAGCGCGCCGCGGCCGGTGGCGTTGAGATATTCGTAAAGCTCGCCCGAAATCAGCGTCGTGACCGCCTGGGCCGGCGCCGAGGCCAGCGCCATGTAGATCATCTGCGCGGTGGCGGTGCGTTCGTCGCCGTGCAGCGCCTGTGTCATCCGCACGCCGCCGAGGAAGGTGGCGGCAAAGGTGCCGGCGTGGAGCAGTTGCAGCCCGTAGAGCGCCCAGACCGGCGGCAGCGTCGCCAGCGCCGTCCAGCGCACGATGGCACAAAGCCCGCCGACCAGGATGAGCGTTTCGGGGGCAAAGCGTTCGGTCCAGCGCGCCAGGAAGATCAGGAAGCCGACCTCGGCAATCACGCCGACCGACCAGAGATTGCCCGCCAGCGTCGATGACAGTTGCTGATCGTTGTTCCAGATCAGCGTGCCGGCAACGTAGAAATAGCTGTGGGTCGCCTGGATGAGCCCGGCCGAAAAGATCATCAGCGCAAACTTGCGGTCCTTGAGCATGCCGATGCCCGATTTGAAGCGATCGATGAACGGCGCCTCGCGATCACCCGCTACCGGCTCGGCCTTCATCCACGCCGAGGCAGCGATGAGCGCCGCCGAAATCCCGAACAGCCAGCCCCAGATCGCCCATTCGCCATAACGGTCGATGAGCATGCCGACCGCGCTCGAACCGACGACGAACGCCGCCGAGGCCAGCCCGCGCGCCAGGCCATAGCGCGGCCAGCCATATTTGGTCAGCCGCAGCAACGCCGATTCAACCACCGGGACAAAGCCCCAGAAGGCCACATCCATCAGCAGCACGATGACGAAGACGGCAATAAAGCCTTCGACGAACCACAGCGAGCCGAAGCCGACCGTCATGATGCCGGCGAACAGGAACATCGGCGCGCGGCGATCGCGGCGGCCATCGGCCCAGGCGGCGGTCAGCGGCCCGGCGATGATCCGCGAAAAGCCACCGATGGCGAGCACCAGCCCGATCTGCGAGCCCGAAAAACCATGCGCCTTTTCCAGCCACACCGGCAGGAACGGAATCAGGCAGCCGAAGCCGGCAAAAAACAGGCAGGCGAGCCAGGTGGCGCGCACGCCGGGGCGGGCAAGATTGGCGAGTAGCGATTCGGACATGTCCCACCATGGCGGCATGTCGCGCACTTGTCATCAAGTGGAAGCGGTGGGAGGTGACAGCGCCCGCCGCCCGCGCCATAACCCCGCGAGCAATCAACCTCGGGGACTCCACCATGACCTTGCCCGCGCTTTTCGACCTGACCGGCCAGACCGCGCTCATCACCGGATCATCGAAGGGCATCGGCAAGGCCATCGCCCACCGCATGGCCGAACATGGCGCAAACGTGATCATCAGCAGCCGCAAGGCCGATGTCTGCGAAGCCGCCGTCGCCGAGATCAACGCCGCCGTAGGGCGCGAAGCCGCGGTGAGCATTCCGGCCAACATCGCCGACAAGGCCAGCCTGCAAGCGCTCGTCGACAAGACCATCGAAAAATTCGGCCAGATCGATCATCTCGTCTGCAATGCTGCGTCGAACCCCTATTTCGGCCCGCAGGATGGCATCAGCGATGATCAGTTCAGCAAGATCCTGCAGAACAACATCATCTCCAACCATTGGCTGATCACCATGGTCGCCCCCGCCATGCGCGCCCGCAAGGACGGCAGCATCACCATCATCTCGTCGGTCGGCGGTCTGAAGGCCTCGACCGTCATCGGCGCCTATTGCATCTCCAAGGCCGCCGACATGCAATTGGCGCGCAACCTCGCCGCCGAATTCGGGCCCGACAATGTCCGCGTCAACTGCATCGCGCCGGGCCTGATCAAGACCGATTTCGCCAAGGCGCTATGGGACAACCCCGAAATCCTGAAGGTTTCGACGAGCAACGCCCCTCTGCGCCGCATCGGCATCCCCGATGAAATTGCCGGCATGGCGGTCTTGCTGGCGGGCAAGGCCGGCGGTTTCGCCACCGGGCAGTGCTTCGTCATCGATGGCGGCGCCACGATTGCGTGATCGGGGCGCGCGATAGGGCGGGCTATTCCAGCTCGAACACCATCGTCACATTGACGCCGAGCGCGACCTCGCCGGGCGCTACCGGCGGGGCGGCTGCCATCTTGTCGGCGCGAGCCATCATCATCATCGGGCGCGGCCCGGGTTCGATGGTGCCGCCTTCGCTGATAGACACGATGCGCTTGATGCGCAGGCCCGCCGCCTGGGCGTAAAGTTGCGCGCGGGTGCGGGCCATCGCCACGGCGGCGACCCGCGCTTCATCAAGTGCAGCATTGGCGGCGTCGACCGAGAAATTCGGCCCGCTGATCTGGTTGGCGCCGACGCCGACCAGCGTGTCGAGCAAGCGCCCCGCCTCGCCGAGCTTGCGCAGCCGCAGCGAGACGGTGTTGGTGACCTGATAGCCGGTCAGCACCGGCGGCTGGTTGTCAGCATAGCGATATTGCGGTTGCAAGTTGAGGCCCGTCGTCTGGATATCGCGGTCGGCGATCCCGGCCTTTTTTACCGCG
>JBILPK010000196.1:0-6032 GCA_044373875.1 Polymorphobacter sp. | reverse complement strand
CCGGCTGAACCCGAATTACCCCACGGGATCGCATCCCGATCAGCAAAACCTATTCACCTCAACGACATAGACAGATGGGTGTTATGAAGCAGGATTGTAAAATGTCAGATACCGGCCGATCGAAGTGGGGGCTTCGCTGACCGAGCCGTATGCTCGCAGGTAAACCTCTTCGTATTTGACCGAGCGCCACAGGCGTTCGACGAACACATTATCCCGCCAGGCACCGCGGCCGTCCATGCTGATCGCGATCTTCTCGCGGTGCAGGACCGACGTGAACGCCATGCTGGTGAACTGGCTGCCCTGGTCGGTATTGAAGATGTCGGGCGCGCCGAAGCGCGTCAGCGCTTCCTCCAACGCCTCGATGCAAAAATCCGTCTCCAGCGTGATCGACAGCCGCCAGCTCAGCACGCGCCGGCTGAACCAGTCGACGATGGCGATGAGGTAGACGAAGCCGCGGGCCATGGGGATGCAGGTGATGTCCGTCGCCCAGACCTGGTTGGGCCGCGTCACCGCCAGCTTGCGCAGCAGATAGGGATAGACCTTGTGCCCCGGTGCCGGCTTCGACGTGTTGGGCCGCCGGTAGATCGCCTCGATCGCCATCTTCTTCATCAGCGTCGACACATGGAGGCGGCCGACCTTGACGCCGTCGGCGGCAAGCAGGTCGCGCAACATCCGGCTTCCCGCGAACGGGAAATCCATGTGCAGCTCGTCGATACGCCGCATGATGGCGAGATCGGCATCCGAGGTCGGCCGTGGCAGATAGTAGACGCTGCCGCGGCTGATCCCCAGTTCCCGCGCCTGCCGGGTCACCGGCAGCGCGTGCGTGCGATCGATCATCGTTTTGCGCTCGGCAACAGTCCCGCCTTGCCGAGCGCCCCGGACAAAAAATCATTCACCAACGTCAGCTCGCCGATCTTGGCGTGCAACGTCTTCACGTCGATCGCCGGCTCCGCCGGCTCAGGGTGGCTGTCCGAGCCGAAAACCCCGGCAGCCCCTTCCAGCAACTGCCCGCGCCAGGTCGTGATCTGGTTCGGGTGAACGTCGAACTGCTGCGCCAGCTCGGCCAGCGTCTTTTCGCCCTTCACGGCAGCCAAAGCTACCTTCGCCTTGAATGCCGGACTGTGGTTCCGGCGTGTTCGCTTCGTCATCTGATCTCCTGTTCGGCAGCCATCCTGGCCGCGTTCAGGCAGAAACTCCACTTAGCCGACTGTGCAGATTAGCCGAGCCACCTCTACGTCAAGTGCCTCAATCGCGTGGCCCGACTTGGACCCGCGGAGTCCGTCCGTGTCGCATGACGTTCAACTGGCAAGGGAAGGCTGCGGCCAAAAGCTCACCCGTGCAACAAAGCCGCCGCGCGGCCAAACCCTGCCAGGCAGCTCGCGAAGAATGCTCATCGATGAGCATTCTCAAAAGAGCCATCAGGCTGCGGCGATGTGACCAGCGCCGATCAGGTCGTGTATCGTTTCGGTCAAAGTCGCATCCAGGTCCCGGAAGCTGATGTCCAAATCGCGACAGATTTTGGCGTTGTCGAAATGCGGGGTGCGCCCCAAGTGCGTCCGCAGATAATCGCCTGTTCCCGGCGGTTGCAGGCGCGATGCAAGCTTCATCATTGTGGTGCCCAGTCCGCCATCCAGCTTCAAGGTCGGCAGCTTTTTGGCGGATGCCCCTGCCATCTGGATCAAATCGACGACTTGCGTCATGTTACGATTGCCTGCTGCACAGATGTAGCGGCCGGAGGCACTCGCAGCGTCAATCGCGCGGACGTGGGCTTCTGCAACGTCACGTACGTCGACGAACCCCCACTCAAGAGCCATGATTGCAGGATATTTGCCGTTCGCGATATCGACCAAAATCTGGTTCGATGTGTTGATTTCTCGCGTCAATGCGGGGCCGATAACCATAAAAGGATTGATCACGACAAGGTCGAAGCTTGGCTTCGTTTTCTCCATAAATTCCCACGCCGTCTGCTCTGCTATCGATTTTGAAAAATAATAGGGATTGCGCGTCAGTGAGGACTTTTTATTCCAGTCTTTCTCCGTCAACATTCGGCCATCGGGCTCGTCGGTAATGGCGGCCATAGACGATGTCAGGACCACTCGTTTGATCCGCGGTGACATGGCAGATGCTCGCAGCATCGCAAGTGTACCCTCCACTGCAGGGGTTACCAGATCGCGCTGGGCATCCTTCACGTCTATGACGTAGGGGCTGGCCATGTGGAGTACCGCGTCGACATCTGTGCAGGCGGAGAACGGGTCGCTGTCAGTGAGGTCAGCGGCAACCAGCGTCAATCGTTCGCCGGATCCGGGAAGGGCGGTCAGGTGCTTGTTCCGGTCGATATCTGCCGGGTTGCGCACGGTTCCGATGACGGTATCGCCTCGAGCCAGCAATTGGGCAATGCTGTGGCTTGCGATGAAGCCATTTGCGCCGCTAACTAGAACTTTATTCGCCATCGATGGCATCCCTGTTTGAATGGAACGATTCTTACGATATGAACGAAACTATGAGCAATCGTTCAGCTGCGCAAGGAGGCGGATCATCCGGCAACCAGAAAGTTGCGCTCACCCCGGTGCGGGCGGCTCGCCGCGAAAAAATTCTGGTGGCAGCAGAAGCCCTATTTGTCTCGCAAGGCTTTCGTGGCACCACGATAGAAGCGATCGCGGAAGCGGCGTCGATGTCGAAAGTAACGGTCTACGGATATTTCCGAGATAAAGACGCGGTATTCGTGGCATTTGCGCATAGGTTGGCAGCGCGACTTGAGGCTGCTGTCCGTGCCGAACTCGCCAAGGATGAAGAATGCAGTACCAGGATCGCCGCGGCCCTTTCGGCAAAACAGGTAAGAGTGTTTGAACTTGTCCGGCGCTCGCCGTTCTCAAGAGAGCTTTTTCAGGCCAAGGACGATCATGTTTCGCGTCTGTTCGAAACGCTCGATGAGGACATTATAGATCTTTTGACCAAGGCGTTGATGGAAGCAGGTGCAAATGCTGAGGACGCACGCCAAACAGCGCAGCTCTTGTTCGCTTCGGCAGATGGTATCGCTACGCATGCCAAAGACGCTGGGCAGCTGGTCGACCAGATCAATATGATTGTACAACTTGTCACTTGTCATCAAAGCTGAAGTTTCGCTGGGCAACCATCTGAAGAGACCGTGGTCAAGGTTCTCAGATTGCCGTTCGCAAGGGCTGGGCCGACAACGTGGCCGGCATTCCCGGTGCCGCCGCGGTGCTGCCGCGGCGGCGATGTGACCGGCCGTTCGTCCGCCACGAACGCCTGGCAAGGATTTTGCTCGGCCGGTGTTCTGGTTTCGGCATTCAGGCGCCGAGTTCTGTCGGTCTAATGGTCGCTTGTCTCCAAAGGACGCGGGAACCCCTAACCGGGCATTTCGTCAAAACACGATCACCGCGGAAACGACCGGGCGGTTACCCGAGAACCTGATGCGAAGATTTATCCGGTGACAAGCTTCCGAAGTGATAAAATTGGGTTGAGTGAGCCAATAACCGCAAAGTCGCGCCTTTGCCCGACGATCAAGTCGAGTATGCGGCGCGTGCTCGCGAACCCGATCTGGCCAGGCGGAAAACCGGCGATCAGTTTCGATTGCGCTTCGAACGGACTGCCATAGGCTTACCCTTTGATCAAGTTCGAGGCGGCCCTCCCTATGCCGGCAGCGTGACGGACAGCGCGACGAGACTCGATCCTCTCGATCAACATCCCATGTAGCGCAGCGTTTCGTTTGCGGTGCTTTCAGCCGCGCGTGACGACGAAGATCATGACGAAGAAGATCATGGCTGCGGAGACGTCGGTCTGTCCGGCATCGCCCTCTACGAGGCGTCGGGGGCGGGTCATGCCTCCGAAGGTTCGCTCGACCAACCAGTAGCGCGGCAGCACCGTAAAGCCCTTTTGATCGTCGAACCGGCGAATGGCCTCGATCGCGAACTCGCGATAGGATTATATAGTGTTTGCTCGGTTCATCTGAACAGCCACGCGCGATTGCTAAGTGGAGCGCCCGCCGGTTTCATGCCGCTGCGAAAAGCGGTTGGTTGAGGTAGGCATGGTCGGGCTTATGGCAAAAGCCGCATAAAACGTTTTTATGCCATAAACTGCATAAAGCAGCTTTATTCCAAAAACAACATATTGCAATATTATTCGATTTTCCGCATAAAGCTGCCGGAGATCCGTATGTCGCATATTGCACGATCCCCCCGTCAATTGGGGAACATCATTCAACGCGCCCGCAAGCTGCGTGGCCTGACGCAAACCGATCTCGCCAATCTTTCGGGGCTGCGCCAGGAGATGATCTCCAAAATCGAAACAGGACATGAGGGCACCAAGCTATCATCGATCTATGCGCTGTTTGCAGCGCTTGATCTCGAACTCATCATCGATACCCGTTCCGGACGGCAGGCCATGGATATCGGAGATATTTTCTGATGGCACGCCGTAAAGCCCACGCACCCCTGCGCGTCCTCATCAACAATCGCCTTGTCGGGCGCCTCTACAAAGAGGCAAACGGCGCCGTCAGCTTTCAGTATGACCAAAGCTGGCTCGACTGGAGCCCAGCTTTTGCCGTCTCGATGTCGCTGCCATTGCGCGAGACGGCCTATAGCGGCGATCCGGTGGTGGCTGTCTTCGACAACCTGCTGCCCGACAATCCGAACGTCCGCAGACGCGTGGCAGAACGAATGGGCGCACAGGGAACGGACTATTTCAGCCTGCTGGAAGCGATCGGGCGCGACTGCGTTGGCGCGATGCAGTTCCTGCCGGAAAACGCTCCTCAGGATGCCGAGCCTTGTATCCGGGGCGAGTTTGTCAGCGACCAAGAAATCGAAGCCTTGCTTGCAAGCCTTGCCACTGCACCTCTTGGTGTCGACAAGGAGCAGGATTTCAGGATCTCGATCGCGGGCGCGCAGGAGAAAACGGCTCTCCTGCGATATGACGGCCGGTGGATGCGTCCGATCGGCACGACGCCGACCACCCATCTTCTGAAACCGCAGCTCGGAGAAATCCCGACCGCCTTTGGGCCCATCGATATGGCGGCCAGTGTCGACAATGAGCATTACTGTCTCAAGCTGCTGGAAGCTTTCGGCCTAAACGTGGCCCCAACCGAGATTGTCACCTTCGGCAATCGCCGCGTGCTGGTCGTTGAAAGGTTTGACAGGCTGTGGCGGAGCTCCTCGCAGTTGCTTCGTCTGCCCCAAGAGGATTGTTGCCAGGCGCTCGGCGTCCCTTCGGCGCGAAAATACCAGAACAATGGCGGCCCGAGCGCTGTGGATATCCTGACGCTATTACAGCGCGCGGATGAACCGCAAAAAGACCAGGCAGCGTTCTTCAAAAGCCAGATCCTGTTCTGGCTCATCGGTGCTACCGACGGTCACGGCAAGAATTTCAGTATCTTCCTCAAACCTGAGGGGCGTTATGCGCTGACGCCCTTCTATGACGTCCTGTCAGCCCAGCCCGCATTTGATCAGAGACAGATACCAAACAACAAATACAAGCTGGCGATGTCAGCGGGCAAAAACCGTCACTATCGCGTCCTTGAAATGATGGGTCGGCACTTCGTGCAAACGGGCAAAGAGGCGGGGCTCGGGATGACGATCATGCGCAATGCCATCGCCGAGCTGCTTGACCTTGCCAGCTCAGCTCCCGACAAGACACGCGCGAAGATGCCCAACGACTTCGCGCATCCGATCCACGAGAGTATCGCGGGTGCATTGACCAAACGCCTGCCCCACCTGGTCAGTGCGCTCGACGAACTTTAGCCGGTTCTTCGACGCTCAGCCTGCCATGAGGCACATCGGCGACAGCCATCAGACACGCTCCGCCGAAACCCAGCGGGTACTCTTTGTGCGGCCCGAGATATGGGCAGAATGATCGCTACAAATGTCTCTTTCAAATAGTTCAGGCGTTTTGGCATAATTGCGATCGTTGAGAAAAAGGGTGCTAGTGGATACCGCCTGACGGATGAGTCCATTTTTGGGATTCCCAGCGCCGCTGGACCGTGCGATTCAGGATCATGCGCACCGGGATCAAATTCGATG
>JBILPK010000195.1:0-6042 GCA_044373875.1 Polymorphobacter sp. | reverse complement strand
ACGGCGAGCCGCCGCAAGCGGCCGCGATCGAGCGGCAGCGCGCCGTTGTTGGCGAGCAGAACGGCGGATTTTTCGGCGGCTTCGCAGGCCAGCGCGACATGCGAAGGCGATGCGACAAGATCGGCGGTGTAGGTCGGCAGCGGGTCCTCTGCGGAGGCGAAATGATAAAGCGCGCCCAATATCCGGCGGCAGGCGGTGTCGATGACCTGGGGGGCGATGCTGCCGTCCTTGACCGCAGCGATCAGCTTTGGCCCGAATACCAGCGGTTCGGGGTTTTCGATATCCAGTCCGGCGGCGGCGGCAAAAGGCTTGTAAAGCCCCATCACCCAGTCGGAATGTACAAAGCCGGTAAAGCCCCATTCGCCGCGCAATATGTCGGTGAGGAGATGGCTGTTCTGCCCGGCATATTCGCCGTTGACCTGGTTATAGGCGCTCATCACGCTCATTACCCCGGCGTCGAGCACCGTCTTGAAATGCGGTAAATAGACTTCGTGCAGGCTGCGTTCGTCGATGCTGACATCGACCTTGAAGCGGGTATTCTCCATCGAGTTGAGAGCGTAATGCTTGACCGTCGCGCAGACATTGTGCGCCTGCAGGCCGGTCCCCAGCGCCGCGCCCATCGCGCCGAGATGACAGGGATCCTCACCATAGGTTTCCTGGGCGCGGCCCCAGGCAGGGTGGCGCAACAGGTTGACGCAGATCGCCCCACTCAGGTTGCAGTCCTGCGCCCTGATCTCGATGCTCATGGCTTCACCGATGCGGCGCTCCAGATCGACATCGAAACTTGCGCCGCGCGCCATCGTGCAGGGAAAACACGTCGATTGGCCGCGTGCGACGCCGCGCGGGCCATCGGTGAAGTAGAACGCCGGCACGTCCAGTCGCTCGATGCCGCCACCGGCGCGATAGGGGCGGGCGCCCCATAATCCGCCATCGGCACGAAATGCCTCGAAAAACCCCTTGCCCGACATCATGCCGACCTTTTCGGCGAGGCTGGCGCTGGCCATCACCGCGTCGATCCGAGCGGCGATTTCGGCCTGCGACAGGCCGCGCTGTGGTCCAAGATTGGCGGTCATCGGTTTTTTCCTGCGGGCGTGATCGTGTCGCGAAGTGTTTTTTTCATGGCTTCAATCGCCGGGCGCAGCGCAGCCTCGGACGTGCCAAGCAGATATTCGAGCGCCAGTCCGCGCAGCAGCGCGACATTATGGTACAAAAGCCCGTCCGATACCGACGCATCAGTGATGCCGCAGGCGGCAAAGCGCCAAGCCTGGGCGGTCAGGCTACTTTTGAAAATCGCCGCATGGATAGGCAAGACTGCTGCCGCCAGTTCGGGGTCTGATCGGGTTGCCATCCAGATTTCGGTCTGGGCGATACCGGTTGGGGCCCGGAATTGCTCCCATGCTACGTCTGCGATCACCAGCAACTGTTCGCCCGGATCAGGAACCGGCGCAATGGCAATGCGATAAGCCTCGATGTCGGCGGCATAGCTTGCCTCGACCACGGCGGCCATCAGCGCCGCCTTGGTGGCGAACTGGTGCAGCATGGCCCCGCGCGATACGCGTGCCAGATCGGCCACCAGCACTGTCGATGTCGCCGGATAGCCGAGGCGGTGCAGGGCATCGACCGCCGCCGCCACTAGTCGCGCGCGCGTGCTGGCAGATCGTTCCGCCTGTGTCCGGCGCAGCCGTGGTGTCGCCGCGGGAAGCGGTTGGTTCGACAAGGTCAGGACCTCCTCGCTGTTCTGGTGCTGGCCATAGCCCAGTCTGGCCCGCCTGACACAATTTTGAACACCCATCATAAAAGCAGGATTGACTGTTTTGTTATGGCATCCGATGCTGATGTCAACAACAAGGTGCGAATGGCGCCGGGGCTACGAAGACGATTCCGGGGGGTAAGAGACATGACGCCATTTCGTATCAGGTCATTGGCCAGCGCTGCGATTGCCGCGCTGGCGATCGCCGGCCCCGCTATGGCACAGACGCCAGCACCGGCGTCGGTGCCTGCCGCCGATGAACCGGACGACATGATAGTCGTCACGGCCCAACTGCGCAGCCAGAGCCTGCAGGACGTGCCGCTGGCGATCAGTGCCGTTTCGGGGGCACAGTTGCTGGCCCAGGGCATCAACAATCCTACCGACCTGCGCTTTGTTTCGCCCAGCCTCAATTTTGGCAACAGCGCCAATACCCGCGGCGAAGGGCTAGCGATCCGCGGCGTCGGCACATCGATCTTCGGTGATGGCGTCGAACAGAGCGTCGGGGTCGTAGTCGATGGCATCGCCATGTCGCGCAATGGCATGGGCACGATGAGCATGATCGACGTGAACCGTGTCGAGGTGCTGCGCGGCCCGCAGGGCATGTTGTTCGGCAAGAACGCCAGCGCCGGCGTCATCTCCATCATCACTAACAATCCCAAGCTGGGTGAAACGTCGCTGGCTGTCGGCGGATCCTATGCAACATGGAATGATATCCGCGCCAATGCCGTCGCCAACGTCGCGTTGGGCGCAGATGCCGCCTTTCGCCTTGCCTATTCGCGCACCGATCGCGACGGCATCATCGAAAACAAGCTGACCGGCGAAGACCTCAACAATCGCAAGGAACAGACCGTCCGCGGCAAGCTGCTTGTCGAGCCGATGGAGAACCTGTCGATCCTCGTCATCGGCGACTGGGCAGAAAGCCGGGCGCGCTGCTGCGCCTATACCGCGCGCTCGGCGGCACCGGGCCAGGCCTTTGCCGCGCTGAACACCGCCGCCGGCATCATTCCCGGTCCGGAAAACAACCAGGTCGCCGCCGGCGCGCGGTATTTCCAGAACCTTGAAACGTGGGGCTTCTCGTTGCAGGTCGACCGTGATTTCGGCTTCGCCAATTTCACCAGCATCTCGGCCTATCGGCAATGGTCGGCCTTTGACAATAATGATCCCGACATCCTGCCGATCAACATTCTCGACAACAACAGCGGCGATTCCCGCGTCCAGCAGACCAGCCAGGAACTGCGGCTGACATCGCCGGCCGACCGGCCGTTCGAATGGACGCTGGGCCTTTTCTATTACGACGTCGCCAACCGCGGCGGCAACACCCAGGCCGGCACCCTCGGCGTCGCTTTGCCGCCGGGTGCCTCACTAGGCACCACCCGGCGAAGTGAAACCTTCAACACCAGCTATGCCGCCTATGGGCAGATTGCCTATACATTCTTCGACCGGCTGAAACTGTCGGCCTCAGGGCGCTATACCGACGAGGAACTGCGCTTCGACTGGCGACAATCCCCCGCCACCGGCAGCATCGCCGGCATTCCCGGCCGCTTCAATGGCAGCGTCAGCGGTGCCAGCCGCAAGGACAATAATTTCTCGTGGCGCGTCGTCGCCCAGTTCGATGCCAGCGATGATATCATGCTTTTCGGTTCAGTCGCCCGCGGCTACAAGGGCGCTGCCTATGATCAGGCGCTGGTTTCGCAGACGCCGGTCTTTGTCGAACCCGAAATTCCGACCAGCTATGAACTTGGCGTCCGGTCGATGCTGTTCGATCGCACAACGACCATCAACCTCACTGCCTTCAAAAGTGATTTCAAGAACTTCCAGGCCCAGGCGTTCGACCAGAACGTGTTTCCGGCGCGCTTCACCACCGTTAATGCCGGCAAGCTGGAGACCCAGGGCATCGAGGCCGAGGTCAATATCCGCCCGGTAGCCGGGCTAAGCCTGAGCGGCGCCGCGACCTATCTCGATACCGAATATACCGATTTCGAGGGCATCGCCTGCTACATCGGTCAACCCCTTCTACCGTTCGGAACCGCGCGTACCGATCCGCGCCAGTGTATCCGGGTCAGCGCCGCAGGATCGGGGGTCACCACCGGCAACGGGCTCGGCCTGCCCGATGCCCCCAGCCTGACTTATACGCTCGCCGCCACCTATGACGTGCCGGTCGGGCGGTTGATCGCCAGCGGCAATGTCAACTGGTTCTGGCGCGATGCGGTGACCTATGCCAGCAACGGCGACCCGGGCTTGCGCCAGGACAGCTATGGCCTGCTCGGTGCCAGCATCGGCATCCGCGACTCCGGCAATCGCTGGCGGCTGTCGGTGTTCGCCCGCAACCTGCTCGACAAGCATTTCGTCAGCCGTGTGATCAGCCAGCCGGTCCTCAATTCGGCCGCCACCGCGCCGCTCGGCTCATATTCGCAGTTCCCCAATGCCGAGGCGCGGCGCATCATCGGCGTTTCGCTGGACTATAAATTCGGGAATTGACCGATGTTTCGCTTTTTGCTCTCGCTGCTGCTGTTCTGCTTCGCGACGGCAGCGCGATCTGCGCCAAACATCATTGTCATTCTCGCGGACGACCTCGGGCTGGGCGACATCGGCGCCTATGGCAATCGCGTCATCCGCACGCCTAACCTCGATCGCATGGCGCGTGACGGCGCCCGGCTCGACAATTTCTTCTCCAGCGCCAATGTCTGCACGCCGTCGCGCGCCGGTCTGCTTACCGGCCGCTATCCAGCCCGTGCCGGGCTGGCGATCGGTGTTGCCTATCCCCACACGACCTATGGCCTGCCGGCGGCGACGCCGACCTTGCCCGGCGTGCTGCGCGCCCGCGGTTATCGCACCGCCATGCTTGGTAAATGGCACCTTGGCGCCGCCGACACGGCCTGGCCGACGGCGCATGGCTTCGACAGTTTCTGGGGCGTGCCCTATTCCAACGACATGAACCCGTTGCCGCTCTATCGCGACCGGGCCGTGATCGCCCCGACGACCGACCAGACCCGTTTCGCCGCCGACATGGCCGGCGAAGCCCGCGCCGTCATCAACGCCGCCTCGGACAAGCCGTTCTTCCTGTATGTCGCCGCCATAGCTCCGCATGTGCCACTGCGCCCGGGGGCGGCATTTCGCGGCAAATCCGCTGCTGGCCTCTACGGCGATGCCGTCGAGGAGCTTGACTGGACCGTCGGCGAGATCCTGAAGGCCGTCCGGCAGGCCGGCAAGGACCGCGACACGATCATCATCTTCACCAGCGATAACGGCCCCTGGTGGGAAGGCAGTGCTGCCGATCGCCGCGGCGCCAAGGGCGGCACGCTGGAGGGCGGTTATGCGGTTCCGTTGCTGGCGCACTGGCCAGGCCATATCCGTCCCGGCAGCCATTCCGCCGGCATCGCCATGAACATCGACCTGTTGCCGACGCTGGCGACCATAGCCGGCGCGCCGCTGCCGCCCGGGCTGGATGGCAAGGACATCGCGCCGCTGTTTTCCGGTCGCGCGGAATCACCCCATGACAGCCTGTTGTTCTTTGCCAATGCCGAAATCGCCGCCATCCGGACGCAGGATTGGCGGATGCTGCTCAGCGCCTATTACCTGACCTATTATGCCCCGCTCGACAAAGCAGGCTATCGGTTGTTGTTCGACACCCGCACCGACCCGGGCGAACAGTACAGTGTTGCCGATCGCCACCCGGATGTCGTAGCCCGGCTGCAAGCCAGCGTCGATGCGGCGCGGGCGGAATTCGCCGCAATTCCCCAGCAGAAGACCGATCCGTTTGCCCGGCTGCCACCGGTCCTTCCGAGCAGTTCGGTACCGGCTTCGCGCTAACAGTCGCCACTTTAAGCCTAGTAGTCAAAACCCCACGCTTGGTACCTGTGTCGGCACGGCCGCTGTCGACCCAGTGCACGAACCCGCTTCGCGGGAAGGTCGCTCTGGGCGATTGATCGCGTTATTTATAGGATTTGAGCGTCGCCGGAGTCGTCGTCTGATCATGGAGTTCCCTTCAATGAGAGGAACTGACCATGGTGACTTTACCAACCCAAGCTCCGGTCACACCTTTGCGCCAGCGCATGTTGGACGATATGGCGATGCGTGGTCTGGGGGCGCACACCCAGCAAGACTATATTCGCCACGTTCGCCGCTTTGCAGCCTTCCTCGACCGATCTCCAGATACGCCGACGGTCGATGACGTACGGCGTTTCCAGCTTCATCAGCCGCGTTGCGGCAAAGCCGATCATGTCGCGCAGGAAATCAGCGTCCGGGCTCTTCCCCACAAGCGCCTGCAGGTCCATCGTGTCGTTGGTCATCGG
>JBILPK010000194.1:0-6047 GCA_044373875.1 Polymorphobacter sp. | reverse complement strand
ACCCCGATCACCTTTGCCCTGCTCGCCTTTGCCGCCCCCGGGCTCGCCGCGCCGCCCGCCGCGCGCACGACCGCGGCACCGGTCAAGGAAGCCTGGGACCAGACCGCGCCGCGTGCCGATGCCGGCTGGGTGCGATCGAATCCGGTGCCGGGGCGGCCGTCCGCCGGTTATCTCGCCATCACCGGTGGCGGCCAGCCCGACCGGTTGACCGGTGCGAGCGCGCCCGGCGTGCGCATCGAGATGCACAGCATGACGATGAACGGCGGGGTGATGGCGATGGCGAAACTTGATGGCCTGGCGGTGCCGGCGAACAGCCGCATCGCCTTTGCGCCCGGCGGCAACCATCTGATGATCTTCGGGCTGGCGGCGGGCACTAAAACCCTGCCGATCACGCTCAGCTTTGCCAGCGGCAAGACCGCGACCGTGGCTGCCGAGGTGCGCGCCGCTGCCGCTGTGGACCCGCATGCCGGCCATTAGGCCGGAACGCCGCGCGCTTTCCGGCGCCGAAACCGCGCTGGTGGCGCGGGTATTCGGGGATGCGATCGACCCGGCGGCGGTGACGGTGCGCAGCGCGAAATTCTGGATGTTCCACCCCTGGTGGGTGACGATGGCGCCCGATGGCCACATCTGGTGCCACCCCAATGGCTTTAACTGGTGCGCCGATTATGCCGCCGAGCCCTTGGGGCTGCGGGCGCATTTCGTCCATGAAATGACCCATGTCTGGCAGCACCAGCAGGGCCGCAACCTGATGCTGACGCGACCGCCGCTGGCGCGCTATGGCTATGAACTGGTGCCGGGCAAGCCGTTTGCCCGCTACGGTATCGAACAGCAGGCCTGCATCGTCGCCGACGCCTATCTGGCGACGGAGGGGCGACCCATGCCGGGCAAGCCTGGTCTTGCCGCCTATGCGGCGGTGCTGCCGTTCGGAAACTGGCGATAATGCCCCGCGTTCAGGCGGTAGCAGCGGCGCGCCGGCGCATGGCGGCGCCGATGAAGCCGAAGCCGATGATCAGCAGTGCCCAGCTGCCCGGTTCGGGCAGGACATCGGCGGTGATCGAATTGATGCGATAGCCTTGGCCGAGGTCACCGTCGGTCAGGACGTTGCCCGGGTTGCGGGTGGTGAAAACATAGCCCGAAAAAAGCTCATCATCGTGTTGGTGAAGGTCAGCGTCGTGGTGGTGTTGTTGCTGACGAAGGCAGCGTTGGAAAAGCTGGCCGCCCCGCCAAGGCCGCTGGCAATGCGGCCGGCAAAGCCGAGATCGGTGAGCGCGCCAGTGGTGGCGTTGACGCCATAGACCTGCAGGGTGTCGTTGACATCGACCGCCGACAGCACAAGCCCCTTCAGGCTGAGCAGATTGTTCGCGGTGATGTACAGCGCCTCATACTGGTTGGCATTATTGGTATCGAGCTGGGTATTGGCACCGCCGACCACGCCGATGCTCGACGCTGTGCGGTCGACGAGCTGGTCGGCACCGCCCGCGGTCGTCGAGATCAGCTGCGAGATGTTGGTCAATGCCGTCGGCAGCGGCGTGAAGCGGCGCGCATTGGCCGTAAGGGAAACCGTCGCCGGGCCGATATTGGTGGCAACGCCGGTCAACGTCGTCGTGTAGGAGGTCGCGGTGCCGGCGGTGCCGCCCAAGGCCCAGGTCGCGGCCGTTGCCGGCATGGCGAGCATCGCAGCGGCGACGGTGAGCGCAACCTTTATAGCTGTCATGACCTGTTACCCCTTTTGTCCGAATCTGTCGTTTCGACAGCAGTCATTTGGTAACTTCTTAACAGCGGGTGCACATATCAACAAGTTTAAAACTATTACATTTCAATGTATTAACATCTAGTCTACAAAAGGTTACCGCTCGTCGGGCGGCGGGTCGCCACCACGGTCCCGCAACGTCCACAGCTGGTGAATGACAAACACCGCGACCGCTGCAAAAGCGATGCCGAGGTCGACAAGTCCGTAATATTTCGCATTCATGTTGCAACTCCTGCGCCCGTGCCGCCGCCCGGGCGTGTTCCAGATTGGCGCTGCGGCGAATTTTTGGCTATGGCCGCCGCGCGGCGTCGTGCCGTCGGTTGCCGCAGTGCTGCGCGCCGCACCACAGATGAAGGCCCTCATGTCCGATCTCATTTCCCTGACGCTCCCCGATGGCTCCGTGCGCAGCGTCGCGCGCGGGACTAGCGGTGCAGATGTGGCGGCGAGCATCGGGCCGGGGCTGCTCAAGGCAGCGCTGGCCGCGAGGGTCGATGGCGAGCTCGTCGACCTGACGCGGCCGATCATGGCCGATGCGACGCTCGCGCTGGTCACGGCGAAGGATGAAGCCGATGCGCTCGAACTGGCGCGGCACGATTACGCGCATCTGCTCGCCGAAGCGGTGCAGCGGCTGTTTCCGGGTACGCAGATCACCTTTGGCCCCTCGACTGATGATGGTTTCTATTATGATTTCGCGCCGCCTGCGGGTCGCGGGCCGTTCACCGACGAGGATCTGCCGGCGATCGAGGCGGAAATGCGGGCGCTCATCGCCGCCAACAAGCCGATCATCAGACAGGTGTGGAGCCGCGAGCAGCTGATCAGCCGCTGGCAGCAGCAGGGCGAAAGCTTCAAGGCCGAATGGGCCGCCGAACTGCCGGGTGACGAGGATCTGACGGTTTACTGGTCGGGTGATGACTGGCTCGACATGTGCCGCGGGCCGCATCTGCCCTCGACCGGCAAGCTGGATCCGGCGGCGTTCAAGCTGACGCGCGTGTCGGGTGCCTATTGGCGCGGCGACCAGGCCAATGCGATGCTGTCCCGTATCTACGGCACCGGCTGGCTCAACAAGAAGCAGCTTGAGGCGCACATGACGCGGCTCGAGGAAGCCGCCAAGCGCGACCACCGCAAGCTCGGCCGCGAGATGGACCTGTTCCACCTTCAGGAAGAAGCCCATGGCAGCGTCTTCTGGCACCCGCGCGGCTTCGTCATCTATCGCGCGCTGGAGGCCTATCTGCGGCGACGTCTGGACGCGGCGGGCTATCGCGAAGTCAAGACGCCGCAGATCATGGATGCCCGGCAGTGGGAACAGTCCGGCCATTGGGGCAAGTATCGCGAAAACATGTTCGTCATCCCCGACGAAGTGCCCAATACCGAGGACGAAGGCCCGGTGATCTCGGACAAGGCGCAGTGGATGGCGCTGAAGCCGATGAACTGCCCGGCGCATATCCTGATCTTCAAGCAGGGCATCAAGTCGTACCGCGACCTGCCGCTGCGATTGGCCGAAATGGGCTGCTGCCACCGCAACGAGCCGCATGGCGCGCTGCACGGGTTGATGCGGGTGCGCCAGTTCACCCAGGACGATGCGCATATCTTTTGCCGCGAAGACCAGATCGTCGGTGAAATCGCGCGGTTCTGCGACCTGCTCGATCTGGTATACAAGGATCTCGGCGGCTTCTCCTATGCGATCAAGCTGGCGCTGCGCCCCGAAAAGCGCTTCGGCACCGACGCGATGTGGGACTGGTCCGAACAGTCGATGCGCGACGCCGTGGCGGCGACGGGCCGCGACAACGCCGACTGGGGCTGGGAAGAACTGCCCGGCGAAGGCGCCTTTTATGAGCCCAAGCTGGAGTTTCACCTGACCGACGCGATCGGCCGGACCTGGCAGGTCGGCACCATCCAGACCGATACGGTGCTGCCCGAACGGCTCGATGCCAGTTATGTCGGCGAAGATGGCGCGCGCCACCGCCCGGTGATGCTGCACCGCGCGATCCTGGGCAGCTATGAACGCTTCATCGGCATCCTGATCGAACATTTCGCCGGGCGCTTCCCGACCTGGCTGGCGCCGGTGCAGGCGGTGGTCGCGACGATCGTGTCGGATGCCGACGATTATGCGCTGCATGTCACCGAAGCGCTGCAAAAGGCTGGCATCCGCACCGAAACCGACCTGCGCAACGAGAAGATCAACCTGAAAGTGCGCGAGCACAGCCTGCAAAAGGCGTCGTACATGCTCGTCGTCGGCCGCCGCGAGGCGGAAGAAGGCACCGTCGCGGTCCGCAATCTTGCGGGCGGTGACCAGCAGGTGATGGCGCTGGCCGACGCGGTGGCGCTGCTGGTGGCGGAGGCGACTCCGCCGGATTTGCGCTGAAGTCAGCCAGTTACCCCGGGGTCACGCCCCGGGGTAACAGTATAGGATAGGGGTTTCGCCCTTGACGGGCGTTCATGTTCCTCTATTGTTCTCCCCAGTAAACGAGGTGAACAATGGCGCGCGCGGCCACCCGCTATGTCTGCCAGGCGTGCGGCGCTGTCAGCAGCCGCTGGCAGGGGCAGTGCGGCGATTGTTCGGCATGGAACACCATCCAGGCCGAAGCGACGCCCGCCGCGACGCCCTTTGCCGCCAAGCATTCGCTCAACAGCGGCGGGCGCACCTTCACCATGGCGTCGCTCGCCGATGAGGTCGAGCTGCCGCAGCGGCTGTCGACCGGCATCGGCGAACTCGACCGTGCGCTCGGCGGCGCCGTCGGCGGCCCGGCCGGGTCGGGCGGCGGGCTGGTGCCGGGCTCGGTCATCCTGATCGGCGGCGATCCGGGCATCGGCAAATCGACGCTGCTGCTGCAGGCGGCGGGGCGGATGGCGCGCGATGGCCATGCCGTCGCCTATGTCTCGGGCGAGGAAGCCGCCGACCAGGTGCGGCTGCGCGCCCGGCGGCTCGGGCTGGCGCGCGCTGATGTGCAGCTGGCGAGCGAATCGAACGTCCGCGATATTCTGACGACGCTGGCGACGGGCAAGCCGCCGGCGCTGCTGATCATCGATTCGATCCAGACGATGCATTCCGATTCGCTCGAAGGCGCGCCGGGCACCGTCTCGCAGGTGCGCGCCAGCACGCAGGAGCTGATCCGCTATGCCAAGACCACCGGCACGGCGCTGATCCTTGTCGGCCATGTGACGAAGGACGGGCAACTCGCCGGGCCGCGCGTGCTCGAACATATGGTCGATACCGTGCTCTATTTCGAAGGCGAGCGCAGCCACCAGTATCGCATCCTGCGCCCGGTCAAGAACCGCTTCGGCGGCACCGACGAGATCGGTGTCTTCGCGATGGGTGCCGAAGGGCTGGAGGAGGTCAGCAATCCGTCGTCGCTGTTCCTCACCGATCGCGATTCGGCGGTGACCGGCGCGGTGGTCTTCCCGGCGATGGAGGGGACGCGGCCGGTCTTGTGCGAAATCCAGGCGCTGGTGGTGCGCGTGCCATCGGGCGCCACGCCGCGGCGCGCCGTGGTCGGTTGGGATTCGGGGCGATTGTCGATGCTGCTGGCGGTGCTCGAGGCGCGCTGCGGGCTGGGCTTCGGCATGCACGAAGTCTATCTGAACGTCGCCGGCGGGCTGAAGGTGCAGGACCCGGCGGCCGATCTTGCCGTGGCGGCGGCGCTGATCTCGGCGCTGACCGACCGGCCGATACCGCACAATGCCGTCGCCTTTGGCGAAGTCGCGCTCTCGGGCGAATTGCGCCCGGCAGGCCTTGCGACCCTGCGCCTGAAGGAAGCCGCCAAGCTGGGCTTTGCCTCGGCCTTTGCGCCCAAGGGCACGGCGAGTGGTGCGCTGCGCGTCGAAGCGCTGCCGACCCTTGCGGCCCTCGTTGACCGGCTGGCGGGACAGCCCTAGAGGCCGGACATGGCTGAACTGACCGCCTTCGACGTTGTTGTCCTCGTCCTCGTCTCGCTCGCCGCGCTGGCCGGGCTGGCGCGGGGTTTTGTCGGCGAAATCGTCTCGCTGATCGCCTGGGTGGCGGGCATCGCCGCGGTGCGCTTCTTCCACACCCCGGCCAAGGCGATCGCGGCGCAATGGACCGGCACCGAAGCCGGCGGCGCGATCCTGGCCGTCGTCGTGCTGTTCCTTGGCGCCTTCATCGCGGTGCGTGTCGTCGGTGGCATGGTCAGCAACAGCACCAAGGCGTCGGTGGTCGGCCCCGTCGACCGGCTGCTGGGCCTGGGTTTCGGCGCCGCCAAGGGTGTGCTGGCGGCGGCATTGCTGTTCCTGCTCGCCAATCTGACCTTCGATACCATCGATCCGGGTGAGCCTTCGCCCG
>JBILPK010000061.1:0-17725 GCA_044373875.1 Polymorphobacter sp. | reverse complement strand
CCGTCGTCTGGATATCGCGGTCGGCAATGCCGGCCTTTTTGACCGCGGCGACGACCGCCGTCATCCGGCTGGCATTTTCGGCCATCGCGGCCGCAGCCGTCGCGGCGCTGGTCACCACCCCGCCCGACACTTCGGCGATATCGGGCGCGCGCGTCACCCGGCCCTCGGCGGCAACGGTCAGCGTCGTCGCGGTCGGCAGCACCGGCGCCGGCTGAGCGAGCGCCGCGCCGGCAGTGAGCAGGGCCGTGGCGGCAAGGGCGGTACGAATGGTCATGGCGGGTCCTTTGCGAGTGCGATCATCCGGCCCCGCATTGCAAAGCGCGGCTTTCGAAAGGCTGAACAAAGTGTCAGCGCCGGCCTTCGAACAGGCGCAGCACCCAGAGCAGCAGCATCGCGCCGATCACCGACATGATCCAGCCCGGCGCATCGCCATCACGGTACCAGCCGAAGAATTCGCTGCCGATCCAGCGCGCGATATAGGCGCCGGCGACGCCGATCAGGATGGTGACGAGGCAGCCGCTGGGCTTTGGCCCGGGCGAAATCCATTTGGCGATCACGCCGACTACAAGGCCGACAATGGCGGTGCCGATCAGTCCGAAAAGGGTCATGTCATCGCTCTCCGCGGCCGGGGTCGGCACGCTGCCAATCTGCCTCGGCAGCGCCCGCAAGGCAAATTGTCGCTTGGCGGGCGAACTCCGAGCCAGACTCAGAATCTGCCTTCGCAGCGCCACAGTCCTGCGGTATACCGCGCTTGCAAATAGTGACTTATCCGGATAATACAGTCGCACGTCTGGGATCGATTCGAGTATGAACATGTACAACAAGTTGCCGGAGCCTGAAGCGGCGAACAGCTATGACTTCGCGCCCGTCAATGACAGCAGCGGCGTGCGCGGCAAGCGCTGGCTGGTGCCGTTGCTGATCGCGCTCGGGGTGCTGGCGGCAGCGCTCGGCCTGTGGAAAACCTTTGGGGCCAAGCCGGCGGAAGCGCCCAAGGTCAGTGCCTTGCCGCAGGTGACCGTGATCGTACCCGGCACGACGGCGGTGGCCGATATCGTGACGGCACCGGGCTCGATCGCCGCGCGCCGCGATGCGGCCGTGGGTGTGCAGGGCGAAGGGGGTCGCGTGACCGACGTCCTCGTCGAAGCCGGCCAGTCCGTTGCGCGCGGCCAGATACTGGTGCGCATCGACAATGCCGTGCAGGTCCAGCAATCGATCCAGCTCGCTGCCAGCGTGCGCCAGGCCGAAGCCGATGCCCGGTTGGCACAGGCCAATCTCGCCCGCGCCGAAGCGCTGGTTTCCAAGGGTTTCATTTCCAAGGCCGATATCGACCAGCGCACCGCAACCCGCGATGGCGCCCTGGCACGGGTCGCCGTGGCCCGCGCGCAGCTGGCCGAAAACAACGCCCGCATCGAACGGCTGAACGTTCGCGCCCCGGCGGCGGGCCTCGTGCTGTCGCGCAACGTCGAAACCGGCCAGGTCGTTTCGCCGGCGGCCGTGCTGTTTCGCATCGCCGAAGGCGGCGTGCTCGAAATGCGCGCCCAGGTCGCCGAACAGGACATGGCACGCCTGAAGCCCGGCATGCCCGCCAGCATCACCCCGGTGGGGTCGACGACGTCGTACCGCGGCAAGGTCTGGCTGCTCGATCCGGTCATCGATGCCGCCAGCCGCCAGGGTATCGCGCGGATCGCGATCAACTACGAACCCGGCCTGCGCGTCGGTGCCTTTGCCAAGACGGTAATCGCTTCAGGCGAAACCACCCGTCCGGTGCTGCCGCAATCGGCGGTGCTCGCCGATGAACAGGGCAATTTCGTGCTGGTCGTGGGCACCGAGAACCGGGTCGAACGGCGGCCGATCACCACCGGCGTCATCGGTGACCAGGGGGTCAGCATCGCTTCGGGCCTCAATGGCAGCGAGCGCGTCGTCCTGAGCGCCGGCGTGTTCCTGCGCCCCGGTGAAAAAATCGCGCCCGTCATGGCCCGCGCGGCGAGCTGAGGCACCCCCCATGCGCAATATCTCCAGCTGGTCGATCAGGAACCCGGTTCCCGCCATTGTCCTGTACACGATGCTCACGCTTGCCGGCATCGTCAGTTTCCTGACGCTCGACGTCAACGACATGCCGGATATCGAATTCCCGGCGGCATCGATCGTGGTCAACCAGCCCGGCGCTGCGCCGACTGAAATGGAGACGCAGGTCACCCAGCGCGTCGAAGCCGCCGTGCGCGGCATCAATGGCGTCGATGAAATCACGTCGATCGTGTCGGAAGGCCAGTCGCGCACCAGCGTGCAGTTCGCCATCGGGACGCCCGTCGATCGCGGCGTCAACGATGTCCGCGATGCGGTCGCCAACATCCGCGGCGACCTGCCCCAGGGCATCTTGCAGCCCCAGGTCAGCCGCGTCGATTTCGGCGGCGGCGCGATCGCCTATTTCGCGGTCGAAGCCAATGACATGACGCTCGAAGAAGCGAGCTGGTACGTCGACAACACCGTTGCCAAGAAGCTGCTGTCGATCCCCGGCGTGGCACAGGTGCGCCGCGGTGGCGGCGTAACGCGCGAAATCCGGGTCATCCTCGATCCGGCGCGCATGCAGGCCTTCGGTCTGACCGCCAGCCAGGTCAATGATCAGCTGCGGCTGGTCAATCTCAACGCCGCCGGCGGCCGGGCCGAAATCGCTGGTTCCGAACAATCGGTCCGCGTGCTGGGCAATGCCACTGACGCCATCGGGCTCGGCGAAACCCAGATCGCAATCGGCGGCGGCCGCAATGTCCGGCTTGCCGATATCGCCGATGTCCGCGATTCCTATGCCGAACAGCGCAGCATTTCCAAGAAGCGCGGCCGCCAGGTGCTCAGCTTCGGGATCACCAAGGCCAAGGGTTCGTCCGACATCACCGTCTATGACCTCGCCACCGCCGAGCTGGACGTGATGGCCAAGGCCAATGACAACATCAAGTTCACCGAGCTTTACACCAGCGTCAACTATACCCGCGGCCAATATCATTCGGCGGTCAACGCCATGTGGGAAGGCGCGCTGCTCGCCGTTGTCGTCGTCTTTCTTTTCCTCAAGGATTGGCGCGCCACGATCATCTCGGCGGTCGCCATTCCATTGTCCGCGATCCCGGCCTTCTGGTTCATGGACCTGATGGGCTTCTCGTTGAACACGCTCAGCCTGCTGGCGCTCAGCCTGGTTGCCGGGGTGCTCGTCGATGATGCCATCGTCGAAATCGAGAATATCGTGCGCCACACGCGCATGGGCAAGACCGCCTATCAGGCCTCGATCGACGCCGCCGATGAAATCGGCCTGGCGGTCGTCGCGACCACCATGGCGATCGTCGCGGTGTTCCTGCCGGTCGGCCTGATGCCGGGCATTTCGGGGCAGTTCTTCAAGAATTTCGGCTTTACGGTCGTGGTTTCGGTATTGCTCAGCCTGGGGGTTGCGCGCCTGATCACACCGGTGCTTGCGGCCTATTTCCTGAAAAGCCATGGCTCCGCCGAACATGGCGAAGGCGCCTGGGTCAAGGTTTACATGCATATCCTTCGCTGGTCGCTGCGCAACCGCTGGAAGGTCATCATCGTTGGCGGCGGCGGCGCCTTGCTCGGCACGGTCGTGGCCTTTGCCACCCTGCCACTGACCTTCCAGCCGACCACCGATACCGATTTCAGCCAGGTGCAGATCTCGTTGCCGCCAGGATCGACGCTGGCGCAGACCACGGCAGTGGCGGACCGGGCGACGGCTATCCTCGAACAATCACCGGTCGTCGACACGGCGTTTTCGGATATCGAGATCGGCAGCGCCCAGATTTTCCTCACCCTGTCGCGCAACCGCCCGACGACCAGTGTCGAATTCGAACGCTCGTTCGCGCCCAAACTGGCCGAGATTCCCGATGCCCGCGTCTATTTCCAGTCACAGAGCGGCGGCGGCGGCAGCGGACGCGACATCACCGTGATGCTTGCCGGCAGTGACCCGATCCTGCTCAACACCACTGCCGACCGTATCGTCGAACAGATGCGTGGCCTGTCGGAATTGCGCCAGCCGCGCGTGGAAGGCGATAATCGCCGTCCGGAAATCACGATCAGACCGCGCTTTGCCCTGGCCGCCGAAATGGGCGTCACCACCGCCGCGCTGTCGGAAACCATCCGCATCGCGACGCAGGGCGATATCGACCAGAATGTCGCGAAATTTTCGCTGGCCGATCGGCAGATCCCGATCCGCGTCGCGCTCGCCGAAGATTCGCGGCGCAGCATCGCGACTCTGGAAAACCTGCCGGTACCGACCTCGCGCGGTGGCACCGTGCCGTTGAAGGTGATCGCCGATATCAGCTTCGGCGCCGGCGCCACCCAGATCCGCCGCTACAACCAGAACCGCCGCGTGTTGATCGGCGCCGATCTCGCCCCCGGGCTGGTATCGGGCGACGCCCAGCCCAAGATCGATGCGCTGCCGGCGATGAAGAACCTGCCGCAGGGCATCGAAACCGTGAAGCTGGGTCAGGACAAGTGGCAGGCCGAACTGCTGGTCAACTTCATCTACGCCGTGATCGCCGGTGTGCTGCTGGTGTTTGCCGTGCTGGTGCTGCTGTACAAGCGCGTGCTGCCGCCGCTGGTCAACATGGGCTCGCTGGTCCTGGCGCCGCTCGGCGGCGGCTTGGCGCTTCACCTTACCGGCAACGCCGTATCGATGCCGGTGTTCATCGGGCTGCTGATGCTGCTCGGCATTGTCGCCAAGAACTCGATCCTGCTCGTCGACATGGCGATCGAGGAAATGGGCAATGGGGTCGAGCGCACCGCCGCCATCCTTGAGGCCGGGCACAAGCGCGTCCAGCCGATCGTGATGACCACGGTCGCCATGGTCGCCGGGATGTTGCCCATCGCGCTGTCGCTCGATGGTGATGGCTCGTGGCGGGCGCCGATGGGCGTGGTGGTGATCGGTGGCCTGATCATGTCGACCGCCTTGACCCTCGTCATCGTGCCGGCGAGCTTCAGCGTTGCCGTGGGTGTCGAGGAATGGCTGGCGCCGCGATTGAAGCGCTGGTTCACCAACAATGAAGGCGCTGCGGCCAAGCCCGTCGCGCCGCAACCAGCGGAGTAGTCCCGAACTGCGACTTTTCAAGCCTTTCGAACTGCCTTCGACGCCGTTTCACCAGATGCGGTTGGCGGCGACGCTGTTACTGCTCGCCATGGCCGCCGTGTTTGCCGCCGCCACCCTGTACGAGGCGGCGCACCCTGCCCTGCCCTGGGTAAAGGCGTTTGCCGAAGCAGCGATGGTCGGCGGACTTGCCGACTGGTTTGCCGTAACGGCGCTGTTCCGCCATCCGCTTGGCCTGCCGATTCCGCACACCGCGATCATCCCGTCGAACAAGGACAGGATCGGCGACAGCCTTGCCGGTTTCCTCAAGGACAATTTCCTGACCCCCGGGGTCGTTGCCCGGCGGCTGGAGGATTTCGACATGGCGGGCGCTGCGGCGCGCTGGCTGACAACGGAAAGGCCCGTTTCCGCCGGACCAAAAAAGCGCGGCTTCGGGCCGCTTGTTGCCCGCATCATCGAAGCGCTCGACCAGAAAGTGGTCGGCGATCTTGTCCGCGATGCGGCGTCGGAGAAACTGCGCGGGTTGCAATTGTCCCCCATCGTGGCGTCGGGCATCGACGCCACGCTCGACAAGGGCCGCCATGCGCCGCTCATCGATGGTGCCATCAAATGGGCGCTGCGCACGCTCGATGATCAGGAATCGACCATTCGCGGCATGGTGGCGGAACAGACCAACTGGCTGTTGCGGATGGTCAATGTCGACACCAGCGTGTCGTCCTCGCTGATCGCCGGGCTGCGGCGGCTGTTGTGGGAAATGGGCGATGATCCGCGCCATCCGCTGCGCCTGCGCATCGAGGAGTCGTTGCGCACCTATGCTTTCGACCTGCGGCATTTCCCCGAAAACCAGGCGATGGTCGAAGGCTTCAAGGACGATCTGATCGCCAATCCGGCCATGGGGCAATGGCTCGCCGGGCTGTGGGATGAAGCCCGTATCGGGCTGGTCAAGAGCCTCAACAACCCCGGCCAGGCGCGCGCCGGTCGCTTTGGCGCCGCGCTGAAGGCGCTAGGCGAACGGCTCGAAAGCGATGCGCCGCTACGCGCGGCGATAAACCTGCACCTGCGCCGCGCCGCGGTGGGGCTTGTCCATGATTATGGCGACCAGATCGTCAGCCTGGTGTCCGATACCGTCCGGCAATGGGATGCATCGACCGTCACCGAAAAGCTGGAAACCGCCGTGGGTCGCGACCTGCAGTTCATCCGCATCAACGGCACGATCATCGGCGGCGCCGTCGGCCTTTCGATCCACGCGGTTTCGATGGCGCTGTAGCGTCAGTCGAAACCCACGAACCGCGCCGCCTCGGCGAGCGACTTGCGGGTCGAAACCACCGCGTTGGCGGGAAATTCCTCGTCGGGCCAGCCCAGCGCGATGCTCTTCATGATGACCTGGTCATCGGCAATGCCGGCATGTTCGCGCACCACCGGCGACTGCATGATGCCCTGGCTGTTGATCACCGTGCCCAGCCCCCGCGACCAGGCGGCATTGACCAGCGCCGTCGCCACCGCGCCGCAATCGAAGGGCGTATCGTCGCTGCCATCGACGGCGCGATCATAGGTGATGATGACACACACCGGCGCGTCGAACTGGCGAAAGCCGCGCAGCACCCAATCCTGCCGCATCGCCGTGTCGTCGCGCGCAATGCCCATTGCCGCGAACAATTGCTTCGCCACCCCGACCTGGCGATCGCGGTGCGGCCCGGCAAAGGCCTGGCCGATGCGGAATTCACGGCTGTGCGGAATGCCGGCAAGGTTGCGTTCGGTATTGCCGGCGCGGATGCGATCGAGCGGTTCGCCGGTCAGTACCGTGAAGTTCCACGGCTGGGTGTTCATCGATGACGGCGCGCGCATCGCCAGCCCGATGATCTCCTCGATCAGCGCGCGCGGCACCGGATCGGGTTTATAGCCGCGGATACTGCGCCGGCCGAGAATGACGTCATCGAATTCCATGCCCTGCCCCTGTTCTTTCACCCCAGCGCGCCGCGTGGCGCACGCCGCCGCAACTGGCAAAATTCGCGTCAGCGCAGATTGCCGACCGCGCGCTGGATACGCGTACACGCGTCGAGCAGCACATCGTCCGACGTCGCGTAGCTGATGCGGAACGCTGGCGAGCCGCCAAAGGCCGCGCCATGCACCACCGCGACGCCTTCGCTTTCCAGCAGATAGCCGGCCACCGCTTCGTCATCGGTCAGCACCGCACCGGCCGGCGTCGTCTTGCCGATCAGGCCGCTGCAATCGGGATATACGTAGAATGCGCCTTCGGGCCGCGGGCAGCGCAGGCCCGGCGTCTGGTTAAGCATCGACACGACAAGGTCGCGGCGCTTCTGGAAAGCGGCGTTGCGCTCGGCCAGAAACGACTGGTCGCCGTTCAGCGCCGCGGTCACCGCCGCCATCGAGATCGAGCACGGGTTCGACGTCGATTGTGATTGCAGCTTGGCCATCGCCTTGATCAGCCACGCCGGGCCGCCGGCAAAGCCGATGCGCCAGCCGGTCATCGCATAGGCCTTCGATGCGCCATTTACCGTCAGGGTGCGGTCGTACAGCCTAGGTTCGACCTGCGCCATCGTGGTGAATTCGAAATCGTCATAGACGATGTGCTCGTACATGTCGTCGGCGAGGATCATGACGTGCGGGTGCTGCATCAGCACATCGGTCAGCGCCTGCAATTCGGCGCGCGAATAGGCAGCGCCGGTCGGGTTCGACGGCGAATTGAAGATCAGCCATTTGGTCGCCGGCGTGATCGCGGCATCGAGCTGGGCGGGCGTCAGCTTGAAGTCGCTGTCGATCGTGCAGTTGATGATGACCGGCGTCGCCCCGGTGTATTGGACGATATCGGGATAGCTGACCCAGTAGGGCGCCGGGATGACGACCTCGTCACCCGGATCGAGCGTCGCCAGCAGCGCATTGAAGATGGTCTGCTTGCCACCCGAATTGACGGTGATCTGGTCGAGCCCGTAATCGAGATCATTGTCGCGCTTGAACTTGGCCTGGATGGCCTTTTTCAGCTCGGGTGTGCCGTCGACAGCGGTGTACTTTGTCTGGTTGTTGCGAATCGCGGCGATGCCGGCTTCCTTGACGAAATCGGGGGTCGGGAAATCGGGTTCGCCGGCGCCGAGCCCGATGATGTCGCGACCGGCGGCCTTCAATTCGGCGGCCTTGTTGGTCACCGCGATGGTCGGGCTGGGGTTGATGCGCTGGATGGCGGCGGAAAGCTTCGACATGGGGCAGGTCCTCGGGCGACAGGCGTTGCGTTTAGCGGCAGCCGCCGCGCGCGTGCAACCACCAAGCGCAAGGGTTCCCGCATGGCGGCATTTTTTTACCAGCGCTGACCGAGGCGGATTGCCGATACCCGGGCACCAGGGGCCTCCGGCGGCCGGGGCCGTGACCCCGGAGGCTTTCCCCAACGGTCAGACAAGCACCTTGTCGGGGACCGACACCGTATCGAGTGCCGTCGCCGCATCGATTTCGAGCAAGGTCTTCAACAAGCCGTCGCGCAGGTCATAGACCCAGCCATGCAGCCGCAGGTCGCGGCCGTCGGCCCAGGCGGCGCGCACCGGTGCGGTGGCGGCGACATGCAGCAGCTGGTCGCGCACATTGCATTCGACGAAGCGATTGACGCGCGCATCGCCTTCGGGCTGGGCATCGATTTCGGCGGCGTGATCGGCATGGACCTCGCGCGCATGCGCCAGCCACTCGCCGAGCGGACCCTCGGTCGGGGCACCCGAAAGCGCCGCCTTGATGCCGCCGCAGCCGTAATGGCCGCACACGACGATGCGGTCGATCTTCAGCGTGCCGATGGCAAAGTCGATCACCGCCATCAGGTTGCCGTCATCGGGCTGCACCAGATTGGCGATGTTGCGGTGGATAAACAGCCCGCCGGGCATCGCCTGGGTGAACTGGTCGGGCGACACCCGGCTGTCGGAACAGCCGATCCACAGGAACACCGGCTTCTGGTCGGCGACATGGCGCGAAAAGAAATCCGGGTCTTCCTCGAACTGCTCGGCCGCCCAGGCACGGTTGTGAAGCATCAACTGGGTCACTTCATGCATGCTGTGTTCCTCAGGTGGCGCGGGCGCGGGTAAGCGGCGCGGCGATCAACGGCGCCAGCTTGCCGCGGGGATCGCCCTTCACCACGACGCGCAGGTTGCGATAGGGGGCGCTTTTCACAAAGGCGTTGATGATGTCGATATTGTCGAGATCGACATAATTGGTGCCCGACAGGTCGATCAGCACGGTATGATTGTCCGGCACGCGGGCGAGCGCCGCCTGCAATTGCGGCTTGTGGATGAAATACAGGTTGCGTCGCGCCCGCACCATCACCGATTCGGCGGTTTCGACATAGGTGATGACATCGGCAAGGCTGCGCCAGATGACGAACGCCAGGCCAACGAGCAGCCCGATCATGATGCCGATGAGAAGGTCGCTGAGCAGGATGGCGACCACCGTGACGACAAAGGGAATGAACTGCGTCATGCCCTGCGCCCAGCGTTCGGCGAACAGCTTGGGCTTGGCCAGCTTGTAACCGGTGGCGATGAGCACCGCCGCCAGCGCCGACAGCGGGATGAGGTTGAGCACCACCGGGATCAGCGCGATACTGAGCAACAGCCAGGTGCCGTGCAGCATGGTTGCCAGCCGCGAATCGGCGCCGGCTTCGACATTGGCCGAACTGCGCACGATCACCGAGGTTACCGGAATGCCGCCGAGCAACCCCGACACCAGATTGCCGGTGCCCTGCGCCAGCAATTCGCGATTCTTGTCGGTGACGCGGCGCTTGGGATCGAGTTCGTCGACGGCCTTGACGCTGAGCAGCGATTCAAGGCTGGCAACGATCGCCAGCGTCAACGCCACCGTCCAGACTGTGCCATTGGCGACCGCTGTGAAATCGGGCAGGCGGAACAGCGCGTAAAACGCTTCCGGCGAAGCCGAGATCGGCACGTTGACGAGATGCGACGGCGCCACCACCAGCGCCGGTGCCACGGCCTGGAACAGCGCATTGGCGCCGATGCCGAAGGCGACGACCACCAGCGGCCCGGGCAAAAGCCGCAAGGGACCTTGCTTGGGGCGCGCCTTGTCCCACCAGAACAGGAACACCAGGCTGATCGCGGCGATCAGCGCCGCCCCCCAGATGATGTCATTCTGCAGAATATGGGCGAGCCCCGACAAGGTGTTGCCACCATCGGGCTGCCAGAAGCTGAAATTCCCCTCCGGATCGGCATCATAGCCGACCGCATGCGGCAATTGCTTAAGGATGAGGATCAGGCCGATCGCTGCCAGCATGCCGGTGATGACCGACGACGGCACGAATTCGGCCAGCACGCCGCCCTTGGTCAGCGAAAAGCCGATCTGGATGACGCCGGCAAGGCACACGGCGAGCAGGAACGCATCATAGCTCGGCAGTTTTTCGATCGCGGCGAAGACGATCGCCGTGAGCCCCGCCGCCGGCCCGCTGACCGACAAGGGCGAACGGCTGACGGCGCCGACGACGATGCCGCCGACGATGCCGGCAATCAGCCCGGCGAACAGCGGCGCCCCCGAGGCCAGCGCCACGCCCAGGCACAGCGGCAGCGCGACCAGCGCCACCACGATCGAGGCCGGCAGGTCGGTCCGCCAGCTTGCCAAGATGCCCGAAGTCGCACCGGCAGCACCGTTGCTGTTGTTCTGTCCCGACATCACTGCCCTTTTGTCGTGTGAACGAGCGCTATTTCTAAACCATATGTAATGTTGAGCACAATCACCCATCTCGCCACATGGCCTTGCAGCCCACCGCCTTGCCGCTAGAAGATCGAGTATCCTGATGTCGTGAGGTTCCGATGCGCCCTGTCCTGCTCGCTTTGCTCCTCGCCTCGGTCGCCCCGGCACAAGCCCAGTCGGTACCCGTTCCCGCCGCCATCACCGCCGAAGGCGTGCCTGCCATCCCGGCCGGTCTTGCCGATGCCGTGCGGCCTTATCTCGAAAACCGCTCTGCCGTTCTGCAGGATTGGGATCCGGTTTCGCGCGGCATGCTGATCAGCACACGCTTCGGCAACGCCCAGCAACTCCACAAGGTTGCCCGGCCCGGCGGCGACCGCACCCAGATCAGTTTCGAAGCCGAACCGGTGCCCGGCGGCAGCTACTCCCGCGATGGCAAGACCCTGCTGGTCGGCAAGGATATCGGCGGCAATGAATTCTTCCAGCTGTTCACCCTTGCCGACGGCCGGCTGCGCCTGCTCACCGACGGCAAGAGCCGCAACACCGGCGCGGTCTGGTCCAAGGATGGCAAGACCATCGGCTACAGCTCGTCGCGCCGTAACGGCATCGACAGCGACCTGTACCTGATCGACCCGGCCGATCCGAAATCCGATCGCAAGCTGATCGAGTTCACGGGCGGCGGCTGGCGCTTCACGGATTTTTCGCCCGATGGCAAATCGGCGATCGTCAGCAACCGCCAGTCGGTCGAAAAGTCCGATCTCTACAGCGTCGATCTCGCCACCGGCATCCTGACGCGGCTCAACCGCCCCGGCCCGGCGGCAAGCTATTACGGCGCCAAATATGCGCCCGACGGCACGATCTACACCACCGCCGATGCCGGCAATGATTTCCAGCGCCTCGGCACGATCAGCGCGAAGGACGGCTTCCGCCAGCTCGTTCCCGGTCCGGCGCTATGGGATGTCGACGAATTCGACATCGCCGAGGATGGCAGCTTCATCGCCATCACCCGCAACGAAGCCGGCATCAGCAAACTCTATCTCGTCGATCCGAAAACCGGTGCGATCACCGCCGAACCCAAATTGCCGGTCGGCATTGTCGGCGGGCTGGAGATCGCACCCTGGGGGGAAATCGGCTTCACGCTGACCAGCGCGACATCCCCCGCCGATTCGTGGAGTGTCGACCCCAAGACACTTGCCGCCACCCGCTGGACCTTTTCGGAAACCGGCGGGCTCGACCCGGCAAAGAACCGCGAGGCCGAGCTCGTTACCGTCAAATCCTTCGATGACATGCCCGTCTCGGGCTTCCTGACCCGCCCCGACCCGGTGAAATTCCCCGGCAAGCGGCCGCTGATCATCGACATCCACGGTGGCCCCGAAGGTCAGTCGCAACCCGGCTATCTCGGCACCGACAATTATCTCGTCAACGAACTCGGCATCGCGGTCTTCTATCCCAATGTCCGCGGCTCGACAGGCTATGGCAAACGCTTCGTCGCGCTCGACAACGGCCCCTACAAGCGCGAGGATTCGGTCAAGGATATCGGCGCCCTGCTCGATGTGCTCGCCGCCCGCCCCGATATCGATACAGCGCGCATCGCGGTTACCGGCGGCAGCTACGGCGGCTACATGTGCTACGCCGCCGCGATCCGGTTCGGTGCCCGGCTGCGCAGCAGCGTCTGCATCGTCGCCATCTCCAATTTCGTCACCTTCCTCGAAAACACCCAGGGCTATCGGCGTGACTTGCGCCGGGTCGAATATGGCGATGAACGCAACCCCGGCCAGCGCCTGAAACTGACCGAGATCTCGCCGCTGACCAGGGCGAGCGAATTGAAGATCCCGCTGCTGGTCGTCACCGGCGGCAATGATCCGCGCGTGCCGGCGTCCGAAGCCAGCCAGATGGTCGATGCGGTGCGCAAGAACGGCGGCCAGGCGTGGCACATCATCGCCGCCAACGAAGGCCATGGTTTCCGCAAAAAGGAAAACCGCGACTATGAATTCCTGGCGACGCTGACCTTCTGGCAACAGACGCTGCTGAAATAACTCAGCCGCGCACCACGCAGCGAAAGCCGATGTGGCAGGTCGCGGTATCGATCGATTCGGCATGGCGCGCCGCCGGGCGATAGCGCTGGCAGTAACTCGGCGCACACAGGAAACTGCCGCCCTTGAGCACTTTCTGCGGGATGGGTGCCGCCTGGTCCAACGTGCCGGTCGCCGGCCCGCGCGGGTTTTTCGGCACGCAACACGCCTTTACCGCATCGGCAGCATGGCGCGGCTGGTACCAATCCTGCGTCCATTCCCAGACATTGCCGATCATGTCGTACAGCCCATAGCCGTTGGGCGAGTATGATCCCACCGGTGCGGTGGCTTCCCAGCCATCCTCGCCAGTGTTGCGATGGGGAAATTTGCCCTGCCAGGTGTTGGCCATGTGCTTGCCGCCGGGGCGAAACACCTCCCCCCAGGCATAGGTGGCGCCATCGACCCCGCCGCGCGCCGCATATTCGAATTCGGCCTCGGTCGGCAGGTCCTTGCCGGCCCAGCGCGCATAGGCCAGCACATCGCCATAGGCGACCTGGACAACGGGATGATCGTCGAGCCCGGCCAGCCCCGAGCCCGGGCCATAGGGTTGCCGCCAGTTCGCTCCGGGCTGCAGCCGCCACCATTGCGACCAGTCGCGCGTGTCGACCGGCCCGGATGTTTTCACAAAAACCAGGCTGCCGGCGAACAGCATCTCGGGCCGGGCGTCGGGGTAATCGGCGGCATTGGGAACGATTTCGGCGATGGTGACATGGCCGGTCGCTGCAACAAAGGCAGCGAATTGCGCGTTGGTCACCGCCCGCGCATCGATATGAAAGCCATCGACCTCGACAAGGTGCGCCGGGGCTTCTTCAGGATAGCCGGTGTCGCTGCCCATGCGAAAGCGGCCGCCGGGGATGGCGACCATGCCGGCAAGATCGCTGGTCATAATTCGGCCCGGCGGCGCTGCCAGTCGTCGCAAAAACCGAGCAACGGCTCCATCGCCATCGGCGGTGCGACCCGAAAACCCTGGACGCCGTCACAGCCCGCCAATCGCGCCGCATCGAGCTGGATATCATCCTCCACCCCTTCGGCGATGACGGTCATCCCGAGTTGCTTCGACAGGCGCACCATGGTTTCGACGACCACCCGTTCGCGCGGCGCCCCGGTGAGGCCCAGGGTAAAGCTGCGGTCAAGCTTGATGACATCGATCGGCAGCCGCGCCATCCACGCCAGCGAGGAATAGCCGGTGCCGAAATCATCGAGCGCAATCTTGATGCCATCGGCGCGCAGGGCGGCGAGCAATTCGACAGCCCCATAGATATCGGTGATGAAGGCGCCCTCGGTCACCTCCAGCGTCAGCCGGCTGCGCGGCAGGCCGGACACCACCCGCGCTTGTTCGAGCGCGACCGCAAAGCCCGGATCGGCAAGATCGGCCGCCGTGACATTGACCGACAGCCGCAGTCGGGACGCCGCGCCGATCCAGCCCGCCGCTTCGCGCATCGCCCGGGCGCGGATGTGGCGCCCCAGCTTGATCGCCAGTTCGGCCGTCGCCGCCGTGCCCAGCAGGGTTTCAGCGGGCAACAGCCCAAGGGTGGCATGTTCCCAGCGTACCAGCGCTTCCACGCCGGTGATCTGGCCACTGCCCAGCGCCAGCTGCGGCTGGAACAGGATGGCGATATCGTCACCTTCGATGGCACGATGCAGGTCCGATTCAAGGTCGGCGAGCCGGGTCAGCGGGTCACCTGCGGG
Source organism: Polymorphobacter sp. (assembly GCA_044373875.1). Taxonomy (GTDB): domain Bacteria; phylum Pseudomonadota; class Alphaproteobacteria; order Sphingomonadales; family Sphingomonadaceae; genus Sandarakinorhabdus. Next base: position 3,205 of record JBILPK010000061.1, on the reverse strand, counting down.
ATCGCGCTGGAAAATCTCGATGGTGCCGGCCTCGCCGCCGCGCGCCAGGGCCAGCGCCGAACTCGCCTGGCGGATCAACGACGCCGCGTCGCTTTCGGCGCTTGCATCGCCCACGGTAATGCCGATCCGCGCCGACAGATGGATGACATAGCCATCGACGACAAAAGGTGTTTCGAACGCCCGCGCCAGCGCTTCGGCCAGGCGCCGCACGGCTGCCAGCGACACCGGACCGTTCACGGCCACGGCAAATTCCGCCGCGGCCAACCGTGCCAGCATGCGGCGTTCGGCCAGATCACGCCCCGGGCTGCGCGCATCGACCGATTGGCCCAGCCGCTGCGCGACCGCCGCGAGCACCCGATCAGCCACAGCACGGCCATAAGCGGCATTGATCTGCGCAAAGCGGACGATGCCGACCGCCAGCACGAACACCGGCTGCGCCGTCTCGACATCCTGTAGGGCCGCGCTGATCCAGCCCTGCATCTGGTCGCCGGTAGCGAGCCCCGTCATCTGATCATGCCGCGGCCGGGCGGCCGCGGCGCCATCGCCGGATTCGGCAAGGGCGATCGCCGCTTCCGACAGGCGCTCGGCATGGCGCATGGCCAGGCGCAGGGCATCGGCAAAGGTGGCGCTGCCGAACGGGCTGACAAGCACCGATGTTGCCCCGGCATCGTGCGCTGCGCCGGCTGCGGTGCCATCGGCGCGCGACAGCAACACCAGCATGGCGCCTTGGCGTTCCTGGACCGCGCCGCCCAGCGACCGCGCCGCCGCCAATCCCTGGGTGAGCGCGCCGCGGGCATCGATGACCACCAACCGGGCCGGCTCGGCTCCAAAACGTTCGGCAGCCCGTTCGGGGCGGCGTTCGACGCGCGGCACGACGCCGACTTCAGTCGATGCCGCTGCCACCTCGTCGGCATAGCGCGGCGACACGATCAACACCGGTTCCGCCGTGCTCGCAGGCATTGGCTCTCCTTGGCGGGTCGCCGGCAGGCGGCCTTGCTCACCTGTAATCTAGGGCCATTCCGGGCTGCTGTGAAGCGACAGGCAACGACTTATTCACCACCTCGCCAACAAGGTTTCGAAATGTTCGCGCGCAATTGGCTGGACTTCGCATCCCACCATCGCCACCTTGCCGCCAGCCATGACGACCACATTGTTTCCATCAGTCGACCTTGCAGCAGCCGCAGCGCGTTCGGCACCGTTGGTCGACCCCTTCGGCCGGGCGATCACCTATTTGCGTGTCTCGGTGACCGATCGTTGCGATTTTCGCTGTGTCTATTGCATGCCCGAGGCAATGACCTTCCTGCCCAAGGCCGAAGTGCTCAGCCTTGAAGAAATCGATCGGCTGGCCTCCGCCTTCGTGCGGCGCGGCACGCGCAAGCTGCGGCTGACCGGCGGCGAACCGCTGGTGCGGCGCGGGATCGTCGATCTGGTGCAACGGCTCGGTCGGCACCTCGACAGTGGCGCGCTGGATGAGCTGACGCTGACCAGCAACGGCTCTCAACTGGCGCGGTTCGCCACTGATCTGTTTGCCGCCGGTGTGCGCCGCATCAATGTCAGCCTCGATACCCTCGATCCGGGCAAGTTCGCCGAGATCACCCGCTGGGGCCGCCTGCCGCAGGTGCTGGACGGAATCGCCGCCGCCAAGGCCGCCGGACTGCATATCAAGCTCAACATGGTGGCGCTGGCCGGCGTCAACGATGGCGAAGTCGAAGCGATGTTGGCCTTTGCGGCCGCCGAAGGCCATGACCTCGTGCTCATCGAAACCATGCCCCTGGGCGAGATCGGCGTTGATCGCGTCGATCACTACCTGCCGCTCAGCCGAGTGCGCGCCGATCTCGAACGGCGTTTCACGCTGCACGATCTGCCCGACAATACCGGTGGCCCGGCGCGCTATGTCCGCATCGGTGAAACCGGGCAACGGCTCGGTTTCATCACGCCGCTGACCCATAATTTCTGCGAAAGCTGCAACCGCGTCCGGCTGACCGCGACCGGCCAGCTCTACATGTGCCTTGGCCAGGACGATGTGGCCGATCTGCGCAGCGTGGTGCGCGCCAGCGCCGATGACGCGCTGCTCGATGGCGCGCTGTCCGAGGCCATCACCCGCAAGCCCAAGGGTCATGATTTCGTCATCGATCGGCGGTCCGCCGCCCCGGCGGTGACACGGCACATGAGCGTCACCGGTGGCTGATACCCTGCTGCCACCCCGCCTCGCCCTGCTGGTATCCGACACCGAAGCTGCCGAAGCCGCCGGCGCGTCCTTGCGCAGCCGCTATGATTTCGTCTCGGTCGCCGAAGCCGATATCGTCGTCGCGCTCGGCGGTGATGGCTATCTGCTCTATGTCCTCCATGAAGCCTTGCTGGCGAGCAAGCCCAAGCCGGTGTTCGGCATGAACCTGGGCACCGTGGGCTTCATGATGAACGAATTTGCCGAGGATGACCTGCTCGCCCGGATCAACGCGGCGCGCGGCTTCACGCTGCACCCGCTGCTGATGACCGCGGTGACCATAAGCGGTGAGACGATCACCTCGCCCGCCATCAACGAAGTCTCATTGCTGCGCGAAACCCGGCAGACCGGCAAGATCGAGATTGCCATCGATGGCCAGGTGCGGATGGAAGAATTGATCTGCGACGGCGTGCTGGTGTCGACGCCGGCGGGCAGCACTGCCTATAATCTGTCGGCCAATGGCCCGATCCTGCCGCTGCAATCCGATCTGCTGGCGCTCACGCCGATCAGCCCGTTCCGGCCGCGGCGCTGGCGCGGGGCCTTGCTGCCGCAGGCCAGCGTCATCGAGTTTCGCGTCCTCGAAGCCAAGAAGCGCCCGGTATCGGCCGTTGCCGACCAGCGTGAAGTCCGCGATGTCGCCAGCGTGCGCGTCGTCACCGACAAATCGATCAGCCTCGAGCTGCTCTTCGATCCGGGCTATGCGCTCGATGATCGGATCGTGCTGGAACAGTTCGCCAGCTAGGGTCTCGTACTGCCGCCGCAACAGCAACGGCACCGCGCATCATTGGCTTCCCCCGCAAAGCAAGAAAAAGGCGAAGCCCGCTGGCTCCGCCTTTTCCCATCCGCGATCGAATTGATGGTGGGCACGACAAGGATTGAACTTGTGACCCCTGCGATGTCAACACAGTGCTCTACCACTGAGCTACGCGCCCACGCTGCGAGGCTGTTAGTCGGACATGGCAGCGGTTGCAAGCACGTTCG
>JBILPK010000193.1:0-6087 GCA_044373875.1 Polymorphobacter sp. | reverse complement strand
TGAAGCTGGCAACGAAGATGCCGGTTGGGATCGACGCGCTGTTGTTGAGCACGAAGAGAACCCCGGCCACGCCAAGCCCGCCAAGGCTGATCGGTACGACGATGCCGCGCCACTGGCTGGCCCCCTTCAAGCCCAGAGCGTCGGCATGGCTGCGAAACTGCATCGGTGAATGCACGAGGCAGAAAAAGATCGCAAAACCGGCGACGGGCGGCAGCAGCAGCATAGCCGCCAGACCGCAGCCCGCCGATACCGCCAGCCGCCTGCGGTTCGCTTGCCACAAGACGCCGATACCGGCCAGGGCCACCACGATGGCGACTGGCGCGATCAGTAGCAACATTTCTGCAAGGACAGCGGCGCCGGGGTCTCCGGTCAACGTTGTGAACCAGTGGCGCAAGCTGGCACCATGCAGCAATGCCGGCGCCGCGACCGTTGCTGCGGCAACGCCAATGGCGAGAAAACGCGACCCGCAAGCTTCCCAGTCTTCGGCGAAATGGGTGATGGCCATTGCGAGGAAAACGACAAGCGCCAATGCCGGGGCAATGCGCCAGACCAGATACATGGCGGCGGCGCAACCGAGGTAGAGCAAGACCATCTGCACTGTCGAACCGGCAGCGCCGGCGCGGCGCAACAGTGCAAGGTCGAAACTGCCGTGTGGCAAGCCGATGATCAGCAGCGCCAACGCGAAGATCGCCGTGGTCATCGGTGTGTCGGCGATCAAGCCCGCCAGATTGAGGCTAATTGTGAGGCCGGTGACGAGCAATACCCCGCCGGCCGGAAAATGCGCGGCACGTATGAAAGCGGCGGTTAAGGCTGACACGGTTGCTTCCCTGGAACAGCCCGCTGGCAGGACAAGGATGTCCTGCCAGCGGGCCAATGCTGTCCTATTCAGTTGCGACAGCGATGACCGGCTTGCCGGTTTCGCCATATTCAATTGCCGATTTGCGGACGGCGATCAGGTAAACCAGAATACCGACGCCTACCTTGGCAACGAGGTCGGCGATCGTGTAGCCGATCTGCACCCCGGTCTCGACGGTTCCACCAGCCAGACTGGTGTAGGGGATCATGTAGACGATCGGGTAAAAGCCCCATGACGCGAAGGTCAACAGGCGCGCCTGTTTGATCAGGCCGCGCGCACCTTCCGGCTGCCGTGCGATTGCACTGCCGAGGCCGCTGAACAACTGCCAGACGATGTAAAGGAACGGGATCGCCGAAAGTGTTCCCCAGATTGCCCGGGTTGTGTTGTCGGCGGCGATTTCACCCGGGTAGCCGAGGATGATCATCAGCGCCGCCGCCAAGCCGAGGCGCAACGAGGTAGAAACGGTCTCGCTTTGCGACAAGCGCATGACGAGGACGAGTTCGATGAGCAGCAGCGGCACCGTCAACAGCCAGTCGACATAGCGATAGGCGTCGTTGAAGCCGACGCCGCTCGCAGTGATGATGCCATTGGTCAAAGAATAGGCCGACGACCAGCTCTCGAAGATACGGAAATAATGATAGGCAGCAATGGCGGTGACAAGTCCGGTAATGTTCAGTGCCGTCTTGTAGGCAAAGCCGACTTGTGAACGACCAAGCCAGAAAAACAGTGTTGCCGCCGCCATTGCAGCGAAGGTGAAGGAAAAGGCGTTATATACAAGCAGATACTGGCCCGCCGTGATTGTATCCATATTTGGTTCCTGTCAGGCTGCGACGCAGAACGGGCGCCGGGGACGCAATTACAAAAGCTGTAACAGCGCATGAACGCGGTGTTCATCTTCGGGTTGCATGGGGCCGATGTCGCAGCCATTGTCGCAATTTGTGGGCACGCGTGCCGTCGGGGGCGCCAACTCGGCCAATCCGGTTCGCCGTGTCGGCGCCTGCCCCAAGATGGCGGCCTGCAAAGGCGGTCGTGCAGGCTTACGTTCACGTCAACCAAGCAACACAGGTCCTGCCATGTTCGCCGCGACAACGAACGCCGCTCCACGGTCTGTGTTGCCACTATTGCGTCAGATAGCCATGGTTCCTCTTGATGAAGTTCCACCTTCAAAGTCGAGCATACTCCGTGCCGAGAAGCCGGACACGTGCACATCTCACGGGCCACCCGTGTGCAACTGCGCGGATCTTTTTTGCGCGCTTCCCAGCCTCTCCTTTTCGCCCTATGGCAGCAGCCGAATGACCCGCCGCGATCAGACTGCGAGCATCGCCTTCAGCATCGCCTTCAGCATCGGCCTCGTCGCCGCGCTGCTGGCACTGTGCCTGCGGTTGATGGCGCCGGTTGGCTGGATGCCGGTGGTTTCGGGCAATGGCGTGATGTTCACGCTGTGCTCGGGTGTCGGCACACAGCAGATGGTGGCGGGCAAGGATGCCGCACCATCGTCACCAGACACCTCTGTCGATGCCGGGTCCTGCGCCTTTGCCGGCATGGGAACCCCGCCCCTGCCCGATGTGCCCGCCGATGTAGCGCGCGCAATCTTTGCCGTCTTCATCGCCCTCGGCCTTGCCGCCACGCCTCTGCGGCTCGCCGCCATTGCCTGGCTGCGGCCCCCCTTGCGCGGACCGCCGCTGCACGCCTGACGCGCCCGCCACCTTCGGCCTTTCGACAGACCTGAAGACGGCCGTCGTCACCGCGGCGGCCCCGCGCGTCACCTGATCCTGCCTCGCTCGGCATGGCAGCGCCATGCCGCAAAGCCATGGGCGCGTGCCGAGCGCGCGCCCGATTAAGGGACATTTTCCATGACTCGTTTTCTCACCCCGATTCTCGGGCTCGCTACTATTGCCATTGCCATCGCCGCCCCTGTTGCCGCGCATGATTTCAAGGCCGGCAGCCTGACCCTCAAGCATCCCTGGACCCGCGCTACAGCCGGCAAGGTCGGCGGCGGCTTTGTCGAGATCGTCAACGCCGGCAAGACGCCCGACACGCTGCTATCGGCAAGCTCGCCCGCGGCTGACAAGGTCGAGATCCACACCATGACCATGGACAATGGCATCATGCGGATGCGGCCCTTGCCCAACGGCATCACCGTGCCGGCAGGAGCGACCGCGAGCCTCAAGCCCGGTGCCAACCACATCATGCTGATCGGCCTCAAGTCATCGCTGACGCAGGGATCGCTGGTGCCGCTGACGCTCAACTTCGCCAAGGCCGGGCCGATCAAGGTGCAACTCAAAGTAGAGGCAGCAGGGGCCAGCGAACCGGCGCATATCGACCATGCCAACTGAGGCGCGCGCCGGCTGGCGCTGGCTGCGGATCGGGTTGTGGGTCGCAGCGGCCGTCGCCATCGCGGCACTGTTGTTCGGCATCCAGGGCGCCAACCGTCAGGCGGCGGACAGCAACTATGCGGCGCTGTTCGGTGGGCCGTTCACGCTCACCGACTCCCAGGGCCGCACCTTCACCGAGGCCGACCTCAAGGGCCGGCCCTATGCCATCTTCTTCGGCTTCACCCGTTGCCCCGAAGTCTGCCCGACAACCTTGTCGAGCCTGACCCGGCTCCACCAGGCGCTCGGCAAGCACGCCGAACGGCTGCGCATCGTCTTCGTCTCGGTCGATCCCGGACACGATACGCCGGCGGGCCTTGGCCAGTATCTGGCGTCCTTCCCGATCCCGGTGACGGGGTTGACCGGCACACCCGAACAGCTGGCGCAAATCCAGAAGGGCTATGCGGTCTATGTGAAGAAGGTGCCACTCGAAGACGGCGACTACACCATCGATCACACCGCCGCCGTCTATCTGATGGACGCACAGGGCCGCTTCGTCGCCACCCTCGGCTATGACGAACCTGAAGCCGAAAAACTCAAGACACTCAAACGCTTCCTGGCGCTGCGCTGACGCGCGCCCTGAAGCTTGCCCAAACGAAAGTTCAATCCATGTATCGCAATTCGCTGCTCTTCGCCGTCGGCCTTGCCGCCGTCTCCGCCCCCACCTACGCCCTCGCCGAGACCGCACCGCCGCCAAGCCCTGTCGAAACCATCGTCGTCATCGCCAGCCGTTTTGCGGCTGTGCCGCTGGTGACAGCGCTGGAGCCTTCACGCGACGGCAGGCTGGCGACGCTGTCCGACCTGTTTCGCACCGCCCCCGGCATCATCGTCGAGCCGGTATTCGGCGGCGTCGATCACCCCCGCCTCGCCATCCGGGGCTCGGGCCTGCAACGCGGCACCATGCCTGCGGGGCGCGGCATCGAACTGCGCCTCGATGGCTTGCCGATGACCTTTGCCGATACCAGTTTCGATTTCGTCGAATGGATCGAGCCTTTGAGCTTTGGGTCGGTGCGCACGTTGCGCGGTGGTCGCGGCGCCCTGGTTGCCGGCACGGCGTTGGGCGGCGTCATCGATTTTCGCGGCATCACTGGCGATGGCCCGATTGGCGCAACGGCGCGCAGCGAGGCGGCAAGCTTTGGCGGTCGTCGCGCTCAGGTGTCGTTCGGTGGCGGCGACGACGAGGCAAGTCTCTATGCAACGGGCGGCTGGTTCAAGCAGGATGGATTCCGCGATTTCAACGCCCAGGAGGCATGGCGCACCTACGCCAACGCAAATGTCGCACTGAACGATGCGGTGCAATTGAAGACGACCTTCCTGTGGAGCGATAGCCGCATTGAACTGCCCGGGCCACAGACGCTGGCGCAGATCGCCGCTGGCGACCGTAGCGCCCAGCCGGGAAATGTGCGCGGCGACTGGCAGCGGCGGGCGGAGCGCACCCGCGGGACGCTGGGGCTTGCCGTCGATGACGGCACGACACGCTTCGATATCGCCGGCGCCTACATGCAGACCGATGTCGATTTCCGCCGCCGCGACATCCAGATCGAAGTCAATCGCGACTGGTCGGCAACGACGCGGCTTGCGCAGGATCTGGCGCTGGGCGGTGACACGGCGACACTGGCACTCGATGCCGTCTGGCAGGATGGCAAACGGCATCAGCAACTTTACCTGAATGGCGGCGGCACCATCCCGACCTTTACCGGTAGTCGCGGTCGGCTGTGGGCGGACAACAATTTCGATGCAGGGCGGCTGTCGATGGTCGCCAGCCTCAGGGCGTTCTTGGCAACCAGGCTGGCGCTCGATGTTGCCGCTGGCTTCGCGCGGCATGACCGGCGGATCACCGATAACTTTCCGGTGCGCCAGGCCCGGCCGGCGGCAGTGTTCGATCGCAGCTACACCGGCTTCAACGGCGTGGTTGTGCTCAACTATGGGCTGGCATCCGGCCTATCGCTGTTCGGCAGTGCCAGCCGGATCATGGAGCCGCCGACGTTCGACCTGCTGTTCATCAATGCCGCCGGCGCTGGAGCCGGCAATGTTCTGGTGGACGGTGCCAACCCGCGGCGACCGCTGATCACCAATCTTGATGCACAGACCGCCACCACGGCCGAAATCGGCCTGAAAGGACGGCTGGGGCCCGCCAATCTCGATCTGACACTGTATCGTAGCTGGTTGCAGGGCGAGTTCGTTTCCAGCGCCGATTTCGTCGCGCAGGTCGTGTCATCAGTGGGCAATGCCGATCAGACCCGGCGCTGGGGCATCGAAGCTGCGGCCGATGCACAGTTGGCCCAGCCGGGCTGGCAAAACGGCGACAGCGTTAATGTCGATGCGCGATGGACCTTTACCGATGCGCGCTTTGCCGGTGATCCGGTTTTCGGCAATCGCCGCCTGCCGATCCTGCCGCCGCATGTCATCGGCCTTGGCCTTGCCTATGATGCACCGCGCGGTCTGACCGGAGCGTTGTTCGCCAGCATCGTCCCGGAAGGCGGTTTTGCCGATTATGCCGGCACATTGAGGGCCGATGGCTATGCCACCATTGGCGCCCGCGCGGCGTTGAAGCTGAAAGTTGTCACGCTGTTCATCGAAGGCCGCAACCTAACCGACAAGCGCTATGCCTCCACCGTCATCGCCGCGCAGAACAATCTGGGCGGTGTGGATTCATCGACATTCGCCCCTGGTGAGGGCAGCGCCATGACCTTTGGCATCGAGACCCGATTCTAAAGTGTCCAGCGGTTTTGTCCTAAAGCGCCGGGAGCCGTTTGGTTCGCGGCCATCGCGTGCGCAGGCACCGAATCAGAATGCGCCACAACAGGCCTTGCCGCCTATCAGGGGTAGATGCTGCCTTTTGCGGCCGTCCTGGTCAAT
>JBILPK010000060.1:0-17831 GCA_044373875.1 Polymorphobacter sp. | reverse complement strand
ATGGCCACGATGGCCTGCTGCACGACGATGGCCGCATCCTCAACGACGTGACGGTGGAAATCCTCGTCGGGCAATCGCTCAACCAGGCCCGCGCCGGCTGCGATGTCATCGCGCCCAGCGACATGATGGACGGCCGCATCGCCGCGATCCGCGCCGGGCTTGAAGGCGAAGGCTTCGACCTTGTCCAGATCATGGCCTATTCGGCCAAATATGCCTCGGCCTTTTACGGCCCGTTCCGCGATGCGGTCGGCTCGGGCGGCTATCTCAAGGGCGACAAGAAGACCTATCAGATGGATTCGGCCAATTCGCGCGAAGCCATCCGCGAAGTCGAACTCGATATCGCCGAAGGCGCCGACAGCGTGATGGTCAAGCCCGGCATGCCCTATCTCGACATCATCCGCGCCGTGCGCGACCGCTTCGACGTGCCGGTGTTCGCCTATCAGGTGTCGGGTGAATATGCGATGATGGAAGCCGCGGTGGCGGCTAGCGTGCTCGATCGCGACCGCGCGGTGCTGGAGACGCTGCTGGGCTTCAAGCGGGCGGGTTGTTCGGGGGTGTTGACCTATTACGCACCGCTGGCGGCGAAGCTGCTCGCCGGCTGAACCTTCACCCTGTCATGCCAGCCTTCGCCGGCATGACAGGTCGATCAGTCGTGCTTGGCCAGCCACCCGCACAACAGCGCGACATAAGCCGCCGGATTGTCGTTCATCACCGAATGCGCGGCATCGCTCACCATCTCGAACGATGCCCCGCCCGGCACCGCGCGCGCAAACCCCGCCACGGTAGCCGGGCGCGCTTCATCGAATTCCCCCGCCACGAACAAAGTGCGCCGGCCATCCAGCCGCTGTAGCAACGGCCGCCCGTCGTAGTCTCTGAGCGTCCCCGTCGCGGTGAATTCCGCCCTGCCCCACATGGCATTGTAGATGCCGGCGCTGAAACTGCGCGGCAGTGCATCGCGATAGGCGGCAATCGCCGGCGGCGGCGGGTACAGCCGGACGTGGCGCGCGTAAAAAGCAGCGGTTGCCGCGTCACAATCCGCCTTGGGCTCCGCGCCCGCGACATCGCAACGGTCGAGCAGATCGCGCACCGCCGGCGGCATCGCATCCTTCAGGGCGCGCGCATCCTCCAGCCACAGCGCGGTCGACACCAATGGCGATTGCAGCACCAGCCCGGCCAGCTCGCTCGGCTGCCGCGCGCCATATTCGAGCGCCACCGTGCCACCCCAGCTTCCGCCCAGCACATGCCAGCGCGGCACGTTCAGCGCGACGCGCACCGCCTCCAGTTCCTCGACAAAGCGTTCGACCCGCCAATTGGCCGGATCGTCCTTCGCCTCCGAACGGCCCGAATCGAGCTGGTCATAGAGGATCACCGCCCGCTCATCCGCCAGCGCCGTGCTGTTGAGGAAATACCAGTGCGAGCTGCCCGGGCCGCCATGGAGCATGACCACCGGCGGCTTGCCATTGCCGATATCGCCATTGACGCGAACATAGGCCCGCCCGCCCGGCACGGTGACCAGCAGTTCGCGATCGGGCTTCAGCCGCGCGCCCGGCAGCAGCACCGCCGCCGCCTGCGCCGGCACCGCCGCCAGCGCCGCCGCGCCCGCCATTACAGCCCGCCGGGTCATCACGCGTCCTGCATCCGCGCCAGCGTCGCATAGCGCGGATTGTCGACCGCCACCTTGGGCATCACCGCCGCGCACAGCGCCTCGATCAGCCCCGGAGTTTCGGGTGTCAGCTGCCCGGCGCGCAGCCGCCCGCACAGCTCGGCCCGCAAGGCATCCAGCCCGGCATCATGGCCGAGATAGGCCGCCAGCGCCGCCTGTTCGGCGGCACGCGGCGCCTGTTCCAGCTCGCGCGCCACAATGCCCAGCGCATTGCCCGCCACCTTGGCATGAAAGGCGCTGCGCCCCGACAATTCGCCCTCGATCGATTTGAGGAACGCCGCCACTGCCTCGACCAGCGCTGCCGCTTCGATCTGTTCGCTCATCAGATATCCCCGAACCTTATCAAATGGAGCAGATCGAGCTCGACCTCCGACACCCGCCGGCCGATCGCGGCACGCTCGACCGAGCGCACCCGGCCCGAGACATGATCATCCCCAAGTTGCAGGCAGGCCAGCCCCCAGCGCAGCGTGCCCCAGACTTCCCACATATGGGCGCGGCCGCGATCGACCGGCGTGCCGCCGGCGGCCTCGTACGCTGCATACAGCGCCTCGCGCTCGCCAAATCCGCCCACCGGCTTCTGCCACACGCCGAAGCGCCAGGCATTGGCGCACAGCCAGCCGAGATCTTCCGCGCCTTCCCCCAGGTGCGCCAGTTCCCAATCGAGCACCGCGGCGAGGCCGCTTTCATCAATGATGAAATTGCCGCTGCGAAAATCACCATGGACGATGGCGCTCGGCTCGGCATCGCCGCAGCGCTCCGCCAGCCAGGCAAAGGCCAGGTCGAAGACCGGCGAATTGACCCCGAATGAGCGATAATGCGCGAACATCCGCGCCCGCGCCGCGCTGGTGCGGCCATCGGGCAGCGTCAGCCCTGCCACGACGGCAAGCGGGATCGCGTGCAGCCGCGCCAGCACCTGGGCGCATTGCCCGGTCAGCATGGCGCGCGCCGCAGCAAAATTTTCACCCTTCAACCATTTCGGTGCCAGCGCCTCGCCCGCCACCCGTGCCATGACGAAGCCCTGCCCGATGCCGTCATCGGGTTGCAGCACCGCCACCACATCAGCCACCGGAATGCCATGGCGCCCGGCGAGCGCCTGCAACGCCGCCTGGTCGGCCTTGGACAGCGCCCCTTCGGCCACCTCGCCCGCAGCGGCGCATTGCAGGATCAGCGGCCAGGGGGTGCCAGCGCGGGACGCATCGACGGCATAGGTCGCCGACGCCGCCCCGCCCGACAGCGCTGCGACACGCGCGACCGCCACGTCGGTCCCCGCCGTGCGCGCCAGCACGGCGGCAACCTGCTTGGGGGTCGGGTCACTCATGAGCGAGCCGGGCATAGGCAACCTCGTCGAACCATTGGCCGTTTTCCTCCCAGCTTTGCAGCGTCACCGCTTCCAGCCGGAAGCGCAGCCGTTCGAGCAGGTGCTGCGCCGCCAAATTGCGCCGGTCGGTCTGGGCAATCAAGCGGTGGCGACCGCGGGCGAACAGAAATTCCACCATCGCCGCCACGGCTTCGCCGGCAAGGCCCTGCCCGCGCGCCACGGGTGCAAAGGCAAAGCCGATTTCGGCCTGGCGGTTGCGCGGCGTATCGAAGTTGACGCCAATATCGCCGAGAAACGCCTCCGACCCCCGGTCGAGCACGGCAAACTGCTGCCAGCCGGCAGCATCGCGCACCGGGCGCCGGTCCATCGCGGCGATCAACCGACGGGTCTGGAGCAACGTGCGCTTCTGCGGATCAAAGGGCATCTGGCCGCGGCTGGCATGCAAGGCTTCGGCATCGCCGGCCTGCGCCGGGCGCACCCGGGTGCGCGCCGTGGTGAAATCCCATTGTTCCGCCGTCACGCCGTCATTCCCTGTCCGGCCGGTCGTTCGGCACCCGCTGCTACCCAGAATGGCGCGGCCGGGCGAAGTCAAGCACGGCAATTGTGTCCTATGTGCCGCACTGGGCGAGATATTATGCGCTCAGGCAAGCCGAAAGGTTGTCAGTCAGCGACTTTGCTGGCAGGGCGCTGTCATGGAATTCGCTGTTCGAAACCGGGCAATTGCCTTTGGTTCCGAAGAATGTTTTTCTTTCGCCGGTCACTTTCGCCCGGCACATGACGCGACAGGGTTTTTCGAGACGAATTGACGGCAATCGGGGCCTCCCGCTTCCAATATTTTCGACTGCGGAACCACTGCAGCGCTTCAGCTCTTCAATCTTGGGAAGGATTTTCATGCGTACTGCTTCGTCCCTGATCCGTGCCAGCCTGCTGGCCTCGATCGCTTTCACCGGTCTCGCCAGCGTTGCCAATGCCCAGACCGCCGTTGCCGAAGCGACCGATGACCTGATCATCGTCACCGCATCGAAGCGCACCGCCACGCTGCAGGACACGCCGATTTCGGTGTCGGTCACCGGCAAGTCGCAGATCGAACAGTCGCAGATCCGCGATCTCAAGGACCTGCAGACCCTGGTGCCGTCGCTGCGCGTCAACCAGCTGCAAAGCTCGGCCAACACCAACTTCATCATCCGCGGGTTCGGCAACGGTGCCAACAACGCCGGGATCGAGCCTTCGGTCGGCGTGTTCATCGATGGCGTCTATCGTTCGCGTTCCGCCGCCCAGATCGGCGATCTGCCCAACCTCGAGCGTATCGAAGTGCTGCGCGGCCCGCAGTCGACCCTGTTCGGCAAGAACGCGTCGGCCGGCATCATCTCGATCGTCACCCGCGAACCGCAGTTCGAACTCGGCGGCAATGCCGAAGTCAGCTACGGCAATTACAACGCCATCATCGTCAAGGCCGGCATCAATGCCCCGATCGGCGACAAGATCGCCGTCAGCCTCGATGGCAATTACAACAAGCGTGATGGCTATGGCTTCGATGTCGGCCTGAACCAGAATGCCAATGATCGCGACCGTTGGGGCGTGCGTGGCTCGATCCTGTTCAAGCCATCGGAAGATTTCAAGATCCGCCTGATCGCCGATTACGACAAGATCGACGAAAATTGCTGCCTCACCGCCAATATCGTCGATGGTCCGACCGGCGCTGCGGTTCGCGCCGTCGGTGGCCGGGTCATCAGCAACCAGCCGTTCGCCTATGTCTCGGCAAGCAACCTGCCGTCGAGCAACAAGATCGAGAACTACGGTCTTTCGGGCCAGCTCGACTGGAACCTGTCCGACACGATCGCGCTGACCAGCATCACCGCCTATCGCCGCGTCAAGTCCGACACCAACCAGGATTCCGATTTCACCAGCGCCGACCTGATCGGCAACAATGCCAATTTGACCAACATCAAGACCTTCACCCAGGAAGTCCGGCTGGCCTCGTCGTTCGATGGCCCGCTGAATTTCCTGCTCGGTGGTTTCTACTTCAATGAAAAGATCGACATCGATTCGAACCTGACCTTCGGCAAGGATTTCAAGAATTACGCCAACGCCCTCAGCGGCGGCGCCTATTCGTCGCTCGAGCCGACGCTGCGCGCACTGCTGCCGGGCACCCCGGCCGGCACGTTCGGCGCCCAGGGCCAGGGCGTGTTCGAAAAATACAACTACAAGAACGAAGCCTATTCGATCTTCGGACAGGTCGATTTCGAACCCGTCGAAGGTCTGACGCTGACCGCGGGCGGTAACTACACGCACGACAAGAAGGCGGTTATCGCCGACGTTCGTTCGACCGACGTGTTCTCGGGCCTCGATCTGGTGCTGGCCGGTGTTCGCGCCGGGGTGCCGGCGACGCTGGCGACCAATCCGGCCGTAAATCCGTTCCTGGGGCTGCGCGGCCTGCAGTTCCTGCCGCCCTTCCTCAACTTCCCCAACTCGGTGGAAGACGGCAAGACCAACGACAGCAAGTTCACCTATACGCTGCGTGCCGCCTACAAGCTGAGCGATAATTTCAGCACCTATGCCACCTACGCAACCGGCTTCAAGGCATCGTCGTTCAACCTGTCGCGCGACAGCCGGCCGATCCCGGCGAATTTCATCCCCGGTTCGCCCGCCCAGTCGCCGGCCCCGGGTGCATCGCCGATCCGCACCGCGGGCCTGGCCGTCAACAACCTGACGACCGGCACCCGTTTTGCCGATCCGGAAAATGCCACCGTCTATGAAGTCGGCCTGAAGGGCCAGTTCGATGGCTTCGGCTTCAATCTTGCGCTGTTCAAGCAGTCTCTGAAGGGCTTCCAGGGCAACATCTTCACCGGCACCGGCTTCGTGCTCGGCAACGCCGAAAAACAGTCGACCACGGGTATCGAACTCGATGCCACTATGTCGCCGATCAAGAACCTGACGATCACGACGAACTTCACCTACCTCAATCCGAAGTTC
The DNA here is from genome assembly GCA_044373875.1 of Polymorphobacter sp. Taxonomy (GTDB): domain Bacteria; phylum Pseudomonadota; class Alphaproteobacteria; order Sphingomonadales; family Sphingomonadaceae; genus Sandarakinorhabdus. Next base: position 11,877 of record JBILPK010000060.1, on the reverse strand, counting down.
GATTCGTTCATCGGCGGCACGGCGCTGCAGCCCGGTTCGTTCGCAACCGTCCCGACCGATCTGAGCGGTCTGCGGCCGGCCGGCATCCCTGAATTCTCGTATACGATCGGTGGAACCTATACCGCCGACATCAACGATACGATGAAGGCGATCTTCCACGTCGATTACTTCGGGTCGAGCCCGGTGCTGATCGCGCAGGGGCTCAACTTCAAGCGTGAGGAACAGTCGCTCAACGCCTCGATCACGCTGGTCGTGATGCGTGGCCTCGAAGTGTCGGTCTGGGGCCGCAACCTTGCGGATTCGCAGTACATCACCACGCTGTTCCCGGGCGTTGCCCAGGCCGGCTCGCTGCAGGGCTATCCCAGCCAGCCGCGCACCTATGGTGGCCTGGTCCGCTACCGCTTCTGATGAACCCGCCCCCTGCGTCAACCTGACGCAGGGGCGGTATTTGTCCGGCACAACTCATTGCGAAAACGGCTGACCGCGTGTCATCACTTGAAATTGCGGCTGCCGTTTTCGGCCTGATCAATATTATCCTCATTGCACGCCGTTCCCTGTGGAATTATCCCTTCGGCGTGGTGATGGTAGCTCTTTACTTTGGGGTCTTCTTGCAAGCTCGGCTCTATAGCGCCGCGGGATTGCAGATTTTCTTCCTGGCATCACAGCTTTACGGCTGGTGGTACTGGCGGCGCGCCGTCACCGGCAACGCGCCTGTCCCGGTTCGAGCCTTGTCACCGCGTGGCCGCTGGCTGGCATTCGCCGCCGGCAGCATCGTCACCCTGGCGCTCGGCCTGGTAATGAGCCGCTTGACCGATGCGGCCGCCCCCTGGCTCGATGCCGGCAACGCCGCCTGGAGCATGGTCGCGCAACTGCTCACCGATCGCCGCCATGTCGAAAGCTGGCCATTGTGGATCGGCATCAACATCGCATCGGTCGGGCTTTATGCCTCGCAGGGCCTGTTGCCGACCGCGGCGCTGTACGCCGTATTCCTGTGCATCGCCTGCTGGGGCTGGGACCAATGGCGCCGCGCGGCGCAGGTGGCGCGGCCATGACGGTGCGCGTGGTTCTTTCCGGCGTCGAATGCACCGGCAAATCGACCTTGGCGCCGGTGCTTGCCGCGCATTTCGACGGCGTCGTGATGCCCGAATATGGCCGTAGCTGGGCCGAAGTGCACGGCACCGATTTCACCATCGCGGCGCTGCGCGATATCGCCGCCGGGCATATGGCGGCAAGCCAGGCGCTGGTGGCAGCCCTGCCCCCGGTGATCATCGAGGACACCGATATCGTCATGACCGCGGCCTGGGCGATCATGTTGCACGGCCGGCGCGATCCGCTGCTCAGCGCAATCCCGGCCACCGGCGACCTGTACCTGCTGTTTCGCCCCGATACGCCGTGGATAAACGATGGCACCCGCATGTTCGGCGGCGATCAGCGAACGCGTTTTCACAATGTCGTGCGCGATGAACTGGGTATCCGACGCATTACCCCGGTCATCATCGAAGGCGATTGGGCCACGCGCCGCGCCAGCGCCGAAGCGGCCATCGAAAAGCTGTTTGCCGGCGCGCGCTAGGTCGCTGCGCTCACGCGTGCCAAGCCTCGCCGGCGCATGATATTCATGCGTTCACAACCTAGAATTTCAACAGCACATAGCCGAGCAGATTGTCGTTCGTCCAATCGATGGCGCCGACGAAGTTGTTCCTGGTGACATCGACATCGGCATCGGTGTGCATGTACGAAACACCGGCGCCGATATTGCGGGTGAACATGTATTCCACCGAAACCGTCGCCACATACACACTGCCATCGATATCGCCGATCTTCGCCTTCATCCCCGACAGGCTGGCCCCCAGCGTGACCCGCGGGCTGGCGAACCAGTTGACCGAGGCGCCGACGAGCGGCAGCGGCACGGTCACTTCGGGGCGATAGGCAACCGCCTTGTTGATCGTCGTCGTGCCGCCGCTGTTGGTAACGGTGGCGTTGCCGGTCAGATCGGCGCTGAACTTGTTGACATAGGCGCCGATCAGGCCAGACAGTTCCACGTCCTTGTTCTTGACGAACGAATATTGGTAGGTCGCGAAGACGAAATTATTCTTCGATTTCGATGCCAGCGTCGTGGGCGGCACCAGCGTGTCATCGCCGATGGTCACGGTCTGGTTGAAGCTGAGCGCACGATTTTTCGAAGTCCTGAAAAAGATGCCGTTGATCCGGTGGCGCGGTGCGATACGCCATTCTGCGCCGACAACCACGTTGCCGATCTCGCGCTTGCCCGAAACGCCTTCAAGATCGAGCAGCGACCCGTCGGCCGTCGTGCCATCGATACCGATGCCCGAATCGATGCGCGCCACGATACCGCCAAACGTCAACCTGACATGCTCCTCGCCGCCGGGGATCAGATCGGCGGCCAGTACCGGATGGGCGAGGCCCGTCCCCAGCACCAGCAAAGTCCTGCACAGCATAGTCCGCATCATCTGCTCCTCCACGTCGTCGCCCCCCGGCACACCATCTTACTTCGCTACCATAATCCGACTTCATGCCGATAACTGCTCGAAAAGCGGCAATTCGGCAATCTTGCCATGCTGGCTGTTGCAACCGCGCAACGGTCGCGCCAAAGCAGGGCCATGGCCAATATACTTCTCACCGGTGCCTCGCGCGGCATCGGCGCCGCCGCCCGTCAAGCGCTTTGCGCCGCCGGGCATCATGTCATCGGGCAATCGACCGCCGGCGGCGATGGCTTGATCGCCGCCGATTTTGCCGCGCCGCGCGCCGCCGATGCGCTTTGGACAGCGGGAATCGCTGCGGCACCCGGCAGCCGCATCGACGTGCTGGTCAACAACGCCGGCGTTTTCGAAGATGCCGATATCGCCGATGCGGACGCATTTGCCACCGCCTGGGCGCGCAGCCACGCCATCAACCTGCAAGCCGCCGCCGATTTGTGCCGCCATGCCGTGCTGCATTTCCAGCAGACCGGCGGGGGCCGCATCGTCAACATCGCCAGCCGCGCTGGCCATCGCGGCGACAGCCCGGCGCACTGGCACTATGCCGCCGCCAAGGCCGGCATGATCGCCATGACCAAGACGATCGCGCGCGGTTATGCGCAGCACGATATCCTCGCCTTTGCCGTGGCGCCGGGTTTCACCATGACCGGCATGGCCGCCGACTATCTGTCGAGCCGCGGCGGTGACAAATTGCTCGCCGACATCCCGCTCGGCAAGGTGGCGGACGCGGAGGAGGTTGCCGAGGCCATCCGCTGGCTGGCGAGCGAAGCGCCGCCGTCGCTGACCGGCAGCACGCTCGATATCAACGGGGCATCCTATGTCCGCTAATGGTTGGGCGCTGACGCTCGTCTGCAACCGCCGCGATGCCGAAGCCATGCCCGAAATCGGCGAAGTTTTCCCCGATTTGCTCGACCCGCCAACGCTGAACGTCGAGGAGCCCGACCCCGACCAGCCCGACGCCTGGATGATGACCGCCTATTTCGCCGATGAACCCGATGCGGGGCTGGTGGCACGCATCACCGCGCTGTTCCCCTCGGCGGCCGATGTCACGCTCGCCCCCCTGCCCGATGCCGACTGGACGACCCTGTCGCAGCGCAATCTCGAACCGGTGCGCGCCGGGCGCTTCCTCGTCCACACCGCGGCGCATGCCGATGCGGTGCGGGCGGGCGATATCGCCCTCGCCATCGAAGCCGGGCTGGCCTTCGGCACCGGCCAGCACGCGACGACGCACGGCTGCCTGCTTGCGATGCACCGGTTGGCCAAGCGCCGCGGCTTTCGCAACATTGCCGATCTCGGCACCGGCACCGGAGTCCTGGCGCTCGGCGCGGCGCGGCGCTGGAAGCAGGCGGCGACCATCGCCAGCGATATCGATCCGGTATCGGTGGCGGTCACCCGCGACAATCTCCGCGACAATCATGTCGGCGAAGGCCGCAGCGTCGGCCGTATCGAACTCGTCGAAGCCGCCGGCATGAACCATCTGCGGCTGTGGCAGCGGGCGCCCTATGATCTGATCATCGCCAACATCCTCGCCGGCCCGTTGATCGACATCAGCCGAGACGTGGCGCGCGCGCTTGCCCCCGGCGGGGTGCTTGTCCTCGCCGGGTTGCTGCAATCACAGGCGTTGCGGGTGCGTAGCGCCTATCGCCAGCACGGGCTGGTGCCGGTCGGCCAGCACCGGCGGGGCGAATGGCCCTGCCTGGTACTGACAAAAACCGCCTGAAGCGCGTTTTCAGCGGCGCTTAAAGCGCGTGAAACAGCCGCGCGTCCAACCGGACGGGCTGCAACGGCGTCCGGGTCTTGCGTATCACCGCGCGGACCGGAGCCGAAGTGCGTACATCGGCATCGCCGAACGGACGCTGCCGAGGCTCATAGCCCTGAAGTTCTACCTTCATGGTCATTCTCCTCAAAACGCGCCGGGTTCATTCCCAGCGCTGAAGTGGGAGATATGACGGTTTCGTGACATTGTGCAGTGCAGCAAGTTGCAAAGGAGCCATGCACTGAACGCATAGTGTGTCATTTCAGACACTTTGTCGCAGCAAGGCCAACTCCCCCCTTTGCAGGGCGGTAGTCAGAGCGCCGCTGCCACCAGCGCCGCCCAGGCCGCCTCGTCGATCACCTCGACCCCCAGCGCCTCGGCCTTGGCACGCTTCGATCCGGCATCGGCACCCGCGACCACCAGATTGGTCCGCGCCGAAACCGATCCCGCCACCTTGGCGCCCAGCGCTTCGGCCTGCGCCCGCGCCTCGTCGCGGGTCAGCGAGGTCAGTGATCCGGTGAACACCACCGTCTGCCCGGTCAGCGCCGTCTGCCGCGCCGCCGCCAGCGGTTCCGGCGTCACGAAGCCGAGCAGATCGGCAAAGGTCGCCAGGTTATGCGGTTCGCCGAAGAAATCGATCAGCGCCTGGGTGACCACCGGGCCGATGCCGCCGATATCGGTCAAGCGGCCGCGCGCCTCGGCGTCGTCCGCCGCCGCCAGCGCGACATCACGCACGGCTGCGGCCGACCCCAGCGCCCTTGCCAGGTCGCGCGCCGTCGTTTCGCCGACATGGCGGATACCGAGCGCATAAAGAAAGCGATCGAGCCCGACCGTGCGCCGCGCCGCGATCGCGGCAAGCAGATTGTCGGCGGACTTTTCCTTGAAGCCGGGCAGCGCCAGCAACTGTTCGCGCGTCAGCCGGAAGATATCCGCCGGCGTCGCGATCAACCCGGCAGCGGCGAATTGTTCGATGCGTTCGCTGCCCAGCCCCTCGATATCGAAGGCCAGCCGCGACACGAAATGCCGCAAGCGTTCGTTGCGTTGCGCCGGGCAGGTCAGGCCGCCGGTGCAGCGCGCGATCACTTCCTCGGCCTCGCGCACCGCATGGCTGCCGCACACCGGGCAGCGATCGGGGAAGACATAGGGGGCGCTACGCTCCCCTGCCCGCGGCACCACGCCCAGGATTTGCGGAATCACGTCGCCGGCGCGCTGCACCCGCACCCGGTCCCCGACCCGCACATCGAGCCGCGCGATCTCGTCGGCATTGTGCAGCGTCGCGTTGGTCACCACCACCCCGCCTACCGTCACCGGCGCCAGCCGCGCCACAGGGGTCAGCGCGCCGGTGCGGCCGACCTGGATATCGATCGCCAGCAGCGTGGTTTCGGCCTGTTCGGCGGGGAATTTGTGCGCCGTCGCCCAGCGCGGGCTGCGCGACACCTGCCCGAGCCGCGCCTGCCAATCGAGCCTTTCGACCTTGTAGACCACGCCATCGATATCGAAGGGAAGGTCGGCCCGCCGCGCCTCGATCTCGCGGGTAAAGGCCAGCGCTGCGTCGATATCGGCGCACGACCGCCGCAAACTGCCGATGTCGAAGCCCCAATCATGGATGGCGGCCATCACCGCGGTCTGGGTGGTGCCGGGCACGCTGCTCAATTCGCCCCAGCCATGGGCGATGAAGCCGAGCGGCCGCGCCGCGGTGATGCTCGCATCGAGCTGGCGCAGCGAGCCGGCGGCGGCGTTGCGCGGGTTGGCGAACTGTTTTTCCCCGGCCGCCGCCTGGCGCTGGTTGAGCGCTAGGAACTCGACCTTGAGCATATAGACCTCACCGCGTACCTCGGCGACATCCGGCGCATAGGACGGCAGCACCTGCGGCAGGCCGATGACATGGCGGACATTGGCGGTGACATTTTCGCCGACCGCGCCGTCGCCGCGCGTCGCACCGGTGACGAGCTTGCGGTCTTCATAACGCAGGCTCGCCGACAGGCCGTCGATCTTGGCTTCGGCGAGCAGTGCCACCGGTTCATCGTCGCCAAGCCCGAGGAAACGCCGCACCCGGCCGACGAAATCGCGCGCCTCGTCATCCGAAAAGACATTGTCGAGACTGAGCATCGGCCGGCTGTGGGTCACCTTGCCGAAACCGGCGGCGACCGGCGCACCGACCCGCCAGCTCGGGCTGTCTTCGCGCACCAGATGCGGGAACAGCGCCTCGATGGCGGCGTTGCGGCGTACCAGCGCATCATAGGCGGCGTCGCTGATCGTCGGCGCATCCTCGGCATGGTAGCGCCGGTTGTGCTCGGCAATCTGGGTGGCCAGCAGCGCCAGTTCGGCACTGGCTTCGGCATCGGTCTGGGGCATTGCGGTCATCGCCGCCTGATAGCATTGCCCGCCACGCTGCGGGAGGGGGGCGGATTGACCGGGCGCGAAGAATTGCGCCATCTGACGCCATGAACCCGCTTTATGCCTCCCTGCCGACGACGATCTTCGAAACCATGTCGGCGCGCGCCCGGGCAACCGGCGCGATCAACCTGGGGCAAGGCTTTCCCGACAGCGGCTGGCCGCAGGACGTGCTGGCGGCGGCCGCCGACGCGCTGCTGACCGGCAACAACCAGTATCCGCCGATGCCGGGCCTCCCCGAACTGCGCGGCGCGATCGCCGACCATTACCGCGCGCATCAGGGTGTGACACTCGATTGGCAAAGCGAAGTCACCGTCACCTCGGGCGCCACCGAAGCCCTCGCCGCCGCGATCCTGGCGCTGGTGACGCCGGGGGATGAAGTCGTGCTGTTCCAGCCGCTCTACGATGCCTATCTGCCGCTGGTGCAGCGCGCCGGCGGCATCCCGAAGCTGGTGCGCCTCGCGCCGCCGCATTGGCAGTTCGATGCAGCGATGCTGGAGGCCGCCTTCTCGCCGCATACCCGGCTCGTCATCATCAACAACCCGCTCAACCCCAGCGCCTCGACCTTCGATCGCGCCAGCCTGGAATTGCTCGCCGGCTTTGCCGAACGCCATGACGCGGTGGTGCTGAGCGACGAAGTCTGGGAACATGTCGTCTTCGATGGCCAGGCGCACACCAGCGTACTCGCCGTACCCGCCCTGCGCGATCGCAGCGTCAAGATCGGTTCGGGCGGCAAGATCTTCGCGCTGACCGGCTGGAAGATCGGCTGGCTGTGCGCCGCGCCGCCGCTGACCCGCGCGCTGGCGCGTTCGCACCAGTTCCTGACCTTCACGACGCCGCCCAACCTGCAAGCCGGCATTGCGCACGGGCTGGGCAAGGATGCCGGCTGGTTCACCGCGATGCGCAGCGGTTTCGAGCGGTCACGTGATCGGCTGGTGGCGGGGCTGACGGCGGCGGGGTTCACGATGCTGCCGAGCGCCGGCACCTATTTCGTCTCTGTCGACCTCGCCGCCTCGGGCATCGCGCTCGATGACGTGACTGTCGCCGACCGGCTGATCGACGCCGGCGTCGCCAGCATCCCGGTCTCGGCCTTCTATGCCCAAGACGCGGTTTTCAGCACGTTGCGGCTGTGCTTTGCCAAGCAGGATGCAGTGCTGGACGCGGCGACCGAACGGCTGGCGGCAGCGCTTCCGGCGCTACGCGGCTAGCCGGCTATCGCCTGTCCTACACGAACCGGAAAGGTTACAGGGTGAGTGCGACCGCTCTTTCTCAGTGCCGGACTCATGATGATCCTCTCCCGCAGGCGTGAGAGGGCGAAATTGCCCGCAGATGCGTAAACTTTGTCAACTTCGCCCGGCTCAACGCGACCCTGCCACCACCGGCCCGCCCTTCACCGCCGGCGCACCCTTGAGATAATGCGCCAGCCAGGCATCGACCTCGCGATAGAATTGCCGGCTGTCCTCGGGCTTGGTGATCCAGTGCCAGGCGTCGGGGAAGATCAGCAGCCGGCTCGGCACCTGCTGGCGTTGCAGCACCGCCCAGGTTTCGAGCGTGTTCGCCATCGGCACGCGGAAATCGCGCTCGCCGGCGGTCAGCAGCATCGGCGTTTTCCAGTCCATGCCATAGGTGATCGGGCTCTGGCCGCGCCATACCTTGCTGTCGCCCCAGGGCGGGCCGCCGCTGGCGACTTCGCGGCCATAGCTGAAATCGCTGGTGCCCCATTGGGTTTGCAGATCGACTTCGCCGGCGTGGCTGACGAGGCATTTGTAGCGCGTTGTCGACGCTTCCAGCCAGTTGGCAAGATGGCCGCCATAGCTGGCGCCACCGGCACAGGCATTGGCCTTGTCGATGAAGGGATAGAGCCGCGCCGCTTCATCGGCGGCTTCGTTGATCTCGTTGGCGGGGCCGCGCAGCGGGTCAAGCTTGATGCTGCGCGCGAATTCTTCGCCGAATCCCGTTGAACCGGTGTAATCTGTCATCAGCACGACGTAGCCGGCGCTGGCCAACAGGTGCGGGTTCCAGCGCAACCCGATAGCATCGGCGTGCATCGACGCCGGGCCGCCGTGCATCAATACCAGCAACGGATATTTGCGCGCCGCATCGAATGCCGGCGGCTTGACGATCATGCTGTGGATGCGCCGGCCGTTCTTCGCCATGAACCAGAAATGTTCGGGGCTGGCCCAATCGATGCCGGCGGATTCGGCGACATTGACGCTGGTCAGGTTGCGATGCGCCCTCGCACCCGGATCGATGCGGACGATTTCGGCAGGGTTGATCGCGCTGCCATAGCTCGCCACCAGCACCGGCGCCGCGGCGTTTTCGGCGATGGCGATGCCGGCATAGCCGCCGACCTTGGGGGCAATGACAAGCTCGGGTTTGCCGCCCGCCACCTGCACCCGGTACAGGTTGCTCATGCCCGCTTCGGGCACGACCATGTAGACGCTCCGGCTGTCGGCGCTGACCGTGAAATTTTCGGCATCGCGATCGAAGCCCGGAGTTACCGCACTCGGCGCACCGCCCGCCGGCCAGGCGACTCGGTGCAAGCGGCCCAGATCATAGATCGCTTCGCCTTGCGTGTTGAACTTGAACAGCAGCGTCTTGCCATCGGGCGTGAAGGCAGCATCGCCATATTCGCCCGGTGTCGGCGTGACGAGACGGACCTCGCCCCCCGCCGCCGGCATCCGGTACAGGCCGAAATTGACCCGCGCATAGGCGGCGTTCCAGCGTTCGATGGTGGCAGTGAACAGCACTTCCTTGCCATCGGGGCTCCACAACGGCGACAGGCTGACCCCGCCATCACCCTGCGCGCTGCCGCCAAAGCCTTCGGCACGGGCGAGCGTGGTCGGCGACAGGATATCGCGAGCGACCGATCCTTCGGCGAGTTCCTGCACGAACAGCGCCGGGCGGCGGTCATCGAGCCATTCGTTCCAGTATCGGATCGGGAAATGTTCATAAACGCGCACATTGAACTTGCGCGCCTTGCGGTCGGCGGCGGCCTGGGTGTTGGCGGCGGCATCCAGCGCACCGGGATAGACGCTGCTTTCGAACAGGATGGCGCCGCCATCGGGCCGCCACTGCGGGTTGGCAGCCCCCGTCGGCACGCTGGTCACCCGCCGCGCCTCGCCGCCGGCAAGATCGAGGACATAGATCTGCGCTTCGTCATCGCCTTCGCGCTTGCTGGAAAAAGCGATACGGCGGCTGTCGGGAGCCCAGTTCGCGCCGGATTCGCCGGCCTTGCTGCTGGTCAGGCGGCGCGGCGCCGCCGAGCCATCGGCAGGCACGATCCACAGGTCGCTGACCTGGCCGTCCTTTTCATAGGACGGCTCGACAAGGCCATAGACCACCCATTTGCCATCGGGGCTGACCTGTGGCGCCCCGACCCGCTTCATCATCCACAGCTTTTCATGGCTGATAACCTGGCGCGGCTCGGCGGCCGCCACCGGCGCCAGCGTTCCAAACGCGAGCCCGGCCGACAACAGCAGAAATGCAATATTTTTCATGGCCATCCCCCTATATTGCCACCACGCTAGCGGCTCGGGATGGCTTTGTCAGCAGGCGCGGCGCCCCCTGTGGATCGCCGCGCCGCTACGCGCTCAGAAGCGGAAGCCGACCGTGGCGTTCCAGGTGCGCGGATCGCCGTAATAGACCGTCTGGATATTGCCGACCGAGCTGAATTCCTGGCCATCGGTGCGGTAGAGCGCGTTGCCGAGGTTCTTTACCCCGCCGCGGACATAATATTTGCCGCCCGGTGCATCGAATTGAACATAGGCGTTGGCGAGCCAATAGCCCGGCTCGGTCAGGCCCGCACGGTTGTCGACCGACAGGAAATGCTTGTCAACGAAGCGGGCATCGCCGCCGATGGTGATGCTGCCGGCGCTGCCGAGCGGAATGGCATAGTCGGTGCCCAGCGTCAGCGTCAGTGGCGGTGCGAAGGCCGGCTGGCAGGTGATGGCATTGCCGGTCGGGTTGCACGAGAAGCTTGATGGCGGCACGCGGCGGCCATCGTTGAATTCGTCATATTTGGCGTTGAGATAGCCGGCGGCAACGCGCAAATTCCACTGCGCCACCGGGCGCACCGCGGCTTCGAACTCGATGCCCCAGATCGTCAGCTTGCCGGCATTGACCACCGGGAAGACGCCGGTGGCGCCGACGACACCGCCGCCGACACGCGCCTGGAAATCGGTATAGTCGCTGTAGAAGACATCACCCGAAAGCCGGACCTTGCCGCCCATCAGGCTGGCCTTAGCGCCGCCTTCATAGGTCCAGACTTTTTCGGGCTCGAAGCGTGTCACCAGCGTCGGCGCGCCGTTGACCACCAATGTCAGGTCGTTGAGCGAATTGGCGCGGCCGTTGAACCCCCCCGATTTGAAGCCGCGGCTCGCCGAGGCATAGACGAGGCTGTCGGGCGTGGGCTTGTACGACAGCGTCACCATCGGGGTCCAGGCATCGAAGCTGGCGGTATCGCTGGCATTGAGCGGCGCCGGCAGATTGTCGGGGAAGCGGAAGTTGACGTTGTTGAGGAAAGCCTGGTTGGAAGCCGTTGTGGTAAAACGATTATAGCTACGGTCTTCCTTAGTATAGCGCAGGCCCGCCGTCAGCGAGAGCTGATCGGTGAAATCATAGGTCGCCTGGCCGAAGGCGGCATAGGACTTCGTGTTCTGTTCGTCGTCGATGAACCGGGTGAAGGTCACCGGACCGCCAAGGAAGGTGAACAAATCGTCGGCAAAGGCTTCCTGGTGCGAGGCGACATTCTCGTTGAGGTAATAGACGCCGACGACACCCTTGAACTTGCCCATATCCCATTTCAGCTGCACTTCCTGGCTGAACTGGTGCTGGTCGAGACCGACGAACACATCGCCCAGTTCGGCCTGGGACGCATCGATATCGATGAACAGGTCGGGGCGCAGCTTGCGATAGGCGGTGATCGACGACAGCGTGAACTGGTCGTTGAGATCCCAGTTGGCGGTCAGCGAGACGCCCCAATGGTCGAGCCGCTGGCCTTCGTCGCCCTTGAAGCTGGTCGACGCCTTGTAATCGTAGCGGCCATAGGGTTCCGCTGTCACCAGCGTCTTGACGCCGGCGGGGAACAGGCTGGTCTGCAACAACGGCGCGGTGGCATAGCCGAGCGTCAGGGCGTTGCGCTGGCGGGTGTAATCCCCTGACAGGATCAGCTCGAAACTGTCGGTCGGCTTGGCACGCAGGATGGCGCGGCCGGTCAGCGAATCACGGTCG
>JBILPK010000192.1:0-6141 GCA_044373875.1 Polymorphobacter sp. | reverse complement strand
GCCCGAGATCGCCGAATTGCTGGCCGGAGCTCTTGAAGACCCGGATTGCGCGCGTGCACTTGAAGCCGCTGTGGCGCCGTTGCTGGCAAAATTGCCGAGTGAGGTCATAAACGCCGATACTTCGCCCCTCGTTGCGGCCGCGCGGTCACGTGACAGTGCGGCCCTTGTCGCTGCGGCCAGATCTGCCATCGAAGCACGCCTTGGATCGGAGGAAGCCTGATGCGCATCTCGCGTCTCGAGCTTATCCGTTATGGCGGCTATGCTGACCGGGTCCTCGAGTTCGGCAGCGGAGGGCCTGACCTGCATCTCGTCGTGGGTCCGAACGAGGCCGGCAAGTCCACGATGCTCCAGGCAATCGGCGACATGCTGTTTGGCATTCACGGTCAGTCCACGCAGAACTGGCGTTATGAGTATCAGCAGCTTCGCTTGCGCGCGCTCATCGAGCACGATGGACAAGTGCTCGATATTACGCGGCGCAAAGGCAACAAAGATACTCTGCTCCGACCGGACGGGACTGCCTACGCCAGTGATCCGCTCGCTGTCCTGCTCGCAGGGGTCGACCGGACCTCGTTCGAGCGAATGTTTGGTCTAGACCACGCCAAGCTGCGCGACGGTGGACGCGCGATCCTCGAGGGCAAGGATGATGCGGCGCGGATTACGCTCGAGGCGGGGAGCGGCATGGCCGGGATCGGCCGCGAACTCCTTCGCCTCGAGGCGCAAGCGGCCGACTTGTTCAAGTCGGGGGGGCAGCTTCCAGCAGTTAATCGACTGATGCGAGAGCGTCTTGAAGCCCTTGCCGAGGTGCGCTCCGGATCGATCTCGGAGGCAGACTGGACAGCCACCAAGGCCCGCCAGGAAGCTGCCGAAGGAAAACGGAGCAGTCTAATAGACGAGGGCGCACTTCTGGCGCGTCGCCAAGCCAAACTGGACCGCGTTGGTCGGGCGCGCGGACCGCATCGGCGGCTTCACGCGGCCAGGGCGGCGATTGTCGAACTTGGAGACCTGCCCGATCTGCCGCTCGATGCAGCGGCGCGGCTGCTGGCGGCTCGCAACGAGAGACAAACGGCAAGCGAGTTCGCGGTCCAGCACCGCGCGGCGCTGGCGCGAACCAGGGACGCGATCAGCAGCATCCAGGTTCCCGCACAGTTGCTTGCGGCACGAGCCACCATTGAGGAACTGGAAGAACGCCGGCCCGTCATCGAAAATGCAGCTGGCGACCTCCAGCGCCGCTCAGGAGAACTCGAACGAATTGAAGACCGCATAGCTGCTGCACGCGCTCAGTCAGGACTCTCGGAGGACACGCCGACGCCATCTCTTGGCTGGCGCAAGCGCGGGCGTCAGCATCTGGAAGCACGGCGCACGCTCGATGGGGAGATAGCTCGTCACGCCAAGGCGGTTAGCGAGAATGAAGAACACCGGCTGCGGCTCGAGGAAGATTTGTCCGGCGTTACTGGTGCCCGAAAGCATGCTGAACTGGAGTCTGCCTTGGGTTCAATCCCTCCAGATGTGGAGGCGCGCCTCGTGTCGGCGGAGTCAGACTGTTTCGCCAAGGAAGTCCGTCTGGCCGAGAGATTCGCCAAGCTGGCGCCGTGGCGCGGCAGCATTACCGAGCTCCGCACCCTGCAACTGCCAATGGCCGCCGCAACGGCACTCACGCAGTCGAAGCTCGACGAGGCCCGCGGTGAAATCGCTTCGGCCCGCAAGGACATGGAGGCTGCAGAATCATCGGCAATTCGCAGCGATGCGCGAATCCTGGTCCTGCAAGCGGGCGGCGAACCTCCGACTGCCGAGGCCGTCGCAGCGGTCCGCGGTGAGCGTGATGCGATCCTGGGAGAAATCAGATCGCGTCTTTCGAGCCCGCAGGCTGAGGATGTGGAGTTGGTTTGTCGTCGGCTTGCCGAGGCGATCGTCAAAGCAGACATCCTGGCTGATCGGCGAGAGGCTGAGGCGGGCAGGGTTGCCGACTATGGTATTGCGCTGGCGTCTCGCCACGAGGCGGTAGCGCTGCAGGCGAGCGCCAAGACCCGCCATGATGAATGGCTGGCCAAGGAACTCGAGCTCCGTACAAATTGGCAGACGGCATTGGCCGCCGTCGGCTTCGGCGAACCAATGTTGCCCGCCGATCTAGGCGCGTGGTCAGCGTTGCGCGACGCTAGCCTCGATGCAGACGGCGACGCGGCGGCGGCCAAGGTAGACCGTGATCGACTGCGTGAGCAGTTTGCTGCCGCTATCGAGGCGATCGCCACTGCACTTCGGGCCCTTGAACTACCGGTCCCGAGCGAGCCGGCTGCAATACTGGTTGCGGGGCGCACGGAAGGGACGCGACTTTCGGCGCAGGTTTCGAAACGTGAACGCCTCCTGGACGAGGTTGCCACGAATGATCTGGCAAGGTCGGGACTGACGCGAGACGGCGCTGCCCTCGCGAACGCATCCTTGGTCCTCGATAGCGAGCTGATTGCGGTTCTCGCTGAAGTCGGCATGCCAGCAGAAGCGCCGGCCACAGCGCTGTTCGACGCACTCGAAGCACTGGATTCAATTGCGGAAGATGTTGCTGCAAGGGATGGCCTGTCGCGCCAGATCACCGGCATGCAGAGAGATGCCGCCAGCTTTGGTGAAGAAGTCGGCAAGGTGCTGACGTTGGTTGATCGGCCGGCGCAGCAACGCGCTGCAGATGCAGTCCGTGCGCTGACCGACGATTTGCGGGCGGCCGTTGCCAATGAAAAGCGTCTGGGGGAGCTCATGGCGGAAGAGGATCGTATCCTGCCGGAACTGGCAACCACCGAGAGGCGTATTGAGGCGGCTGAAAAGTCTGTCGCCGAGTTGCTGGCCAAGGCGGGGGTGGCGACAGAATCGCTGCTTGATGACGTCGTGGTGGCAGCGATGCGGCTGGCGGAGTTGCTGGCGAGTAGACAGGCAGCCGAGGCCGAACTCGTTGAACTCTATGGCGAAGATCTGACGAGCCTTGAGTCCGAAATCGCTGGGCTGAGCGAGGAGGATGAAGCGGCTGAACGTAGCCAGATCGAGACACGTCGGATCGAGATTGCGGCTGAACGCGAGGATGTGGGCAGGTCACTCAAGGACAGTGAGATAGAAGTCGGTCGTGCCTCAATGGACAGCCGGGCTGCCGACGCTCAGCAGGTAGCGGCCGAGGCGAGTGCAGCGCTTGCAGCAGCGGCTGAGCAGCATGTGCAGGCTGCAACGTCGGCGGCATTGTTGAGATGGCTGATCGATCGCCACCGTGCCACCAGCCAGGCCCCACTGATTGCCAGCGCTGGCGCTACCTTTGCGAAGGTCACTGGCGGCGGCTTCGCGGGCTTGAAGGTAAGCTACGACAATTCGGATCGTGCCATCATCGTTGGCGTTCGACCAGACAGCTCAGAGGTGGCTGTCGAGGGGATGAGTGAGGGTACCCGGGATCAACTGTACCTGTCGTTGCGGCTTGCATCTATCGCGGGCAGATCGGGCCTGAACGCCTTGCCGCTGATATGTGACGATTTGCTGATCACAGCAGACGACAACCGCGCTTCGGCAATGTTCCGGGTACTGGCAACGGCGGCAGCATCGTCACAGGTCATATTGTTCAGCCACCATGAGCACATCATCGATATTGCTCGACAGGCAATTGGAAAAGATGGCTTCCGGCTTCATCGGCTGGAATCCTCAGGTTCTATGGCGGCGTGAGGCGGCCTTCAATCGTTAAAATAGAAAAAATACAGTCCGACGCATAGCACGCAAAATAACCAGAATGGCAACAGTGCCCATACAATGATACCCAACAGGATGCCTGCTAAGGTGAAAACGCAACCTTTGATGTCTGGGGGATAGCTGGTAGAGTCGTAGTCGCCGTAACCAGGTTGAGAGCGACGCCATTCGTTTTCACGATTACGCTCTTCACGCTGACGCCGTTCTTCCTCCTTGCGGCGGGTTTCGCTTAACTGTTCAAATGGATTGCAACGGCAGTACATACACACAGTGGCGTACTGCGGAATATTATTCCTGCAATTCACGCAAAGACGGTCGCCTGCAGCCATAATTGCCTCCTATGCCGGCACGATTAACAGACCCGAATTGATTGGATTAATACCGCTTCAATTCACTCATCCATGGCAGAGCTGTTCGCTCCTAAACCAGATCGACGATAGCGCTGTGACTCTTCCGCCGGGCGTACTCGAGAGGCGAAACTCCTGAAGAATCTTGCCGGCTAAAATCCGCCCCGGCATCAACAAGGGCTTTCATTATATCGGTGTAACCGGCTTCTGCGGCATAGCTCGCCGGGGTCCGCCCGTAACTGCTTGGGTTATCGAACAACTTATCGTTGGGATCGAGCGGGTCGTCGAGCTGCTTTCCGAATGGCGAGCCGAAAGACTGCCAAGAAAAGTCGAGCTCGGCTCCGGCCTGGATCAGTAGCTTCAAAATTTCCAGCTTTCCGTTCCGGGCTGCTTCGAGCACTTCTTCGCCGCCGGTACGGGACAGGCTCTGAAAGCTGGCGCCTCGCGCCAGAAAAAACTCTGCTGAGACAATGTCTTCAACGCTTACTGCTTTCATGAACGCCGCTGAACAACATCCCTCCTCAACCCCGGCCGCCCACGCGGGCATGGGTGAAATCCACTCAATTGCACTCTTCCAGTTCAACGAGCATTTCAGATAATGCTGTGCGATTACAAGAGCAGTCGCCAGCGATGAGTTTGACAAGGAATCTGGTGCCAGCGAATAACACAGGGCATCAGGATTGCCGATGTGATCGCAACAATCGCTACAAGTTCGCCTAGATTCCAGGTCTGACATGGAATATGATTTCAAGGGGCTAATCGTCTTGAGGCCACACCTCTTGAGTTCATCATTTAGGGTGAATCCCCGTTCGCTCGAAAATATCACTATCGCGTCGCCAACAAAGTCCACGATCGACTTGGCCACCTCATAAAAATGCGGCAGTGTCGCGATATCGCGGGATCGTTGCGACTGGAATCTCCCTTCTGTGTTCGGCTTGAGGGCCATAGGCATGATTTCAAGCTCAAGCATGCGACCGAATTTGCTTCCGATCAGTTCGACAGCCGCCAACTCAACCAGCGCCGGACGATGAAGGGCGAGATTTGATATCTGATAATCGACAACGACTATACGGGCCTTCTGGAACGCATCTTTCAACGACGCGGCAATCGAAGCGTAAGGCTCGCCGGTGGTCGGGGTCTCCACCATCATGCGCCAAACTCTTCGAGCGAACACTCGATCACATGAAGGAGATTTGCCAGCCTCTCGGACTCCGGCTTGAAAACGAACCCGCTTTCAAGCGGATCAGAAGCGGCTTTTGCCTCGAACCCGGCGATTCGGCAGCATTCAAGGCTGGCAAGCGCCCGGCAAGAAAAATCATCGGTACGAGCACGATACCGCATGGTGAAGACGTTGCGGGCTTTGCCATCGTCGCGGGTCGTCCGAATTCGCATGTCGGCGCCCGCAGTATAGGTATAATGAACCTCGGACGCAGGTCCGGCGTTTTCCGCGATCATGTCAACGACGTGACGCGATGCGCTTCCTTCGGAAAATTTCCTGTGCCAGAGTTGTTCGGCAGAGAGACGCGGCTCATCGTCAGCAACGGCATGGTCCGTCTCGACGGCCAATTGGCCCGGCGCACCGCCATCACGAGGATGTGCGGTCGGTATTGAACCCGTCGGAATGTTCAAGAGTTTGGCAGTGAGTACGGCTGCGGCCTGTTCTGCAACATGTTTCATCTCGTGGTCAAGTTCTGCCGAATCGTACGGAATGCAGCCGTTGCAGCGCGGCCTCAGGATTGACACAAGGACATCTTCTGCTGCCGAGACTGCCGCCCGGATGCCACCAATGCCCAGTTGGGTTGCAAGCGGTGTGTTCTGAACCTGAAGATAGAGAAAACTGAAACAGCCCAGGTCTGAGGTGTTCAGACTGGAAAATTGCTCCCAGTGCTCATTGCCGAAGCGGAACCGGTTGTAGCTGGATTGCATGCCGCGGTCACGGCACAGTGTGTCTCGCGCTCCGGCACGCATGTCCTGTACTGGAGATGCCAGCGGGAAGTCCCGGACGATACGGTCCAGGGTACGGCTCGGCCACGAAATCTGTCGCCCGCGCAGCGTCATTGTCCCAAGATGCTTGTCCCACCGGGCCCTGCTT
>JBILPK010000191.1:0-6239 GCA_044373875.1 Polymorphobacter sp. | reverse complement strand
GACGTCGCCTTCCTGGGCATTTTCGATTCCGCCTTTGGCGCTGCAGCGCTCGGTCACCCTGCCGTGAGCGACTTTCGCAACGGCTGGTTTAGGCTCGCGCATCGCACTGTTCTGCGGCTGCTCATGCCGATTCCGGTGCGGCGGGTCGTGCTTGCCGCCGCAACCCGTTTACCGGCTGCCCGCAGAATCACAGCGCACAACTTCATCGCCCGGCATTTCCGCAAACACGCGCGCAGCCACTGGCAGCCAGTGCCCATCACCTGCCCCGTCTTTATCGCTGTCAGCGCCGAATACGAGCGCCAGACCCTGCCGATATGGCAGGCGCTGCTGCCACAGGCGCGCATCGCCCATCTTCCCGGGCGCCACAACGACATTTTCGTAGGCGATGTTCTGCCGCTGCTGGTGACAGCGTTCGAGGCGGCGCTGAGCGACACAATGCGCAATACATCGGCCGGCCCCGTCCTTTACCCCGATATACCCTCGCCGCTTTCCTGCTAAAGCCGCGCCATTACGGGAAGCAAAACGCCGCTCCTGGCAGAAACTGCCGTTCAGCGATGGCCTCGGAGTTGTCCGGAACCGGGTCGACAGCGGCCATGCCCGCGGTGTCCGCAAGAGGACCGGCCACGCGCCCACGTAGGGGCGACTGCGGATGCAAGGCGAGCGGCGACAGGGAGCACCGCACCTCACACTAAATGTCACTCGAACAGAGACTCCTTGCCCGTCAAATCGGCTTGGCAGCATGGAAAATACTGTGAAGGCATCGCGGGACCGTAGACAGGTCAGCGGACCAACGCGTAGGAACTTCAAAAGTCCGGGAAAAAGGGTGTCCGAGGTCATGCAGACAGCGCAAGGGCACTCCCGCTATCGCTACACTGTCGTTTCGTTCCTCGCGGTCGTCTATACCTTCAATTTCATGGATCGGCAGATCATGTCGATCTTGCAGGAGCCGATCCGCATCGAGATGGGCCTGTCCGATACCCAGCTCGGCATGCTGACCGGGCTGACATTTGCTCTGTTCTACACGACCTGCGGCCTGCCCGTTGCCTGGCTATCTGATCGATATCGCCGGGTTTCGATCATGGCGGCGGCATGTGGAATCTGGAGCCTGTTTACCGTCGTCTGTGGCTTTGCGACGAATTTCACGCAGCTCGCGCTGTCGCGGGTCATGGTCGGCGCCGGCGAGGCCGGCGGATCGCCGCCATCGTACAGCCTGATCTCCGATTACTTCCCGCCGGAGGAGCGCGGCACCGGGCTCGCGATCTACTCGTTGGGCGTGCCGGTGGGTTCGGCGCTCGGCGTTGCTGTGGGAGGCTGGGTAGCAGCACATTACGGCTGGCGCACCGCCTTCATCGCTGTCGGCTTGCCAGGGATCGTGCTGGCGTTGCTGATGCTGCTGGTGATCCGCGAACCCAAACGCGGCGGGCTCGATCCGAAGCCCTTGGGCGCCGCGGCGCATGAGGCGCCACAAGGTATAAGCGCCGGGCTCGCGACCTTCTTTCGGAACCGGACGATGGTGCTAACGGCAGTATCGTCCGGGCTGTCGGCGTTTGTCGGCTATGCGATGTTGAGCTGGAACCCGCCGTTCCTCGTACGCGTCAAAGGGATGAGCCTCACCGAGGTCGCGGCCTATTACAGCCTGGTGCTCGGGGTGACAGGCTTCATCGGGACGTTCGCCGCCGGCTGGCTCGTCGACAGGCTGGGGCGACGCGATCGTCGCTGGTATGCTTGGGTGCCAGCCATTGCCTTTGCGCTGACCGTGCCGGCGCTGGCGGGGGTGATCCTGGCGCCAACATGGCAGAGCGCCCTTGGCTTCCTGGCGATCCCGGCGCTGCTCAACAACATGTATCTGGCACCCGCGCTGACAGTCGTCCAGAATGCAGCTCCGCCATCGCAGCGGAGCCTTGCAGGAGCAATCTTGTTGTTCATACTCAACCTGATCGGGCTTGGCGGCGGGCCGCTTTATGTCGGCTTCATCAGTGACCGAGCCACGGCGCAAGGGGTCGAGCAGTCACTGGTGGTCGGCTATATCGCGCTGTTTCCAGTAATCCTGTTGACGATCGGCGCGCATCTGCTCGCGGCACGATCAATGCGAGGGACATCATCGCTGCAACTGTCCGCGTAGAAGGGTCGTGCGGCTGAGTGGAACAGGAAAGTGTCGTAAGGGGGGATATTTCTTTTCAAAAGTCCCATTCGGAATTAGGTTGGCGTAGTGGCCTGAGACCGCCGTTTGCGACGGCGTCGGGCAGGGAGAAGTCGTAACGCCCGAGGAAGTTGATGTGACGCCAGGAGATCGGCGAGAGGCGGGCGATATCGGCGGCCAACGGCGGCAAGCCGGCTTTGCTGAGCTGGCGCACGGTTTCCTGCATGTAGACCGTGTTCCAGTGCACGATGGAGTTGAGGGCGAGTCCAAGGACGCAGAGCTGCTCTTCTTGCCCTTGGCGCAGCGGGCTTCTGATTTCGCCGCGGTCGCCGTGATGGACGCGCCGACCGAGCTTGTGCCGCAATTCCTGTCGATTCAGCTGAAACAATATCCGCCGCCGAAACGGTCGGTCGTCGATGTAGCGCAGGATATGCAGCGTCTTGATGATGCGCCCCAGTTCGGACAGCGCCTTGGCGAGGGTCGTTGGGCGGTCCTTGACCTGCAGCATGCGCATGACGCCGGCGGCCTTGAGATGGCCGAGCTTGAGCGATCCGGCCAAGCGGATCAGATCGGGCCATTGTTCGCGGATCAGATTGATGTTGATCCTGCCCGAGGCAATCGCATCGAACGGCCCATAGTGCGCGTGGCGGTCGATCCGCCAGAGCTTGGCGCCGCCGATGTCCGCCAGGCGCGGGCTGAACTGATAACCCAAAAGCCAGAACAGGCCGAAAATCGCATCGGAATATGCGGCAGTGTCGGTCATGATCTCCAGCGGGTCGAGCTCGGTCTCCTGCTCCAGCAGAAGCGCCAGGACGACCAGGCTGTCGCGCAAGGTACCGGGAATGACGGCGCCGGCCAGACCGCTGAACTGATTGGAGATCATGTTGTACCAGGTGACGCCGCGCTCCTGGCCGTAGTATTTGGGATTGGGCCCGGCGTGGATGGCGCTCGATGGTGCTACGAACCGCATGCCGTCGGCGCTGGCCGCCTCGCCGGCATCCCAGTGACGAACGATATCAAGACGGCTGTGCGCGGCAACAATGGCAGCGTTGGCTGCGGCTATGGTTTCGGGCCGAATGAAGTTTTGGCTTACCCAAGACAACCGATCGCGCCGCAGCGCTGGAAATTCTGGACGCACGAGCGGCTCGAGACCGATGTTGCAAGCACCGCCGACGAGAGCGGCGCACAGGCTGATCTCGAAGTGATCGACGCTGGCCTGACGCTCGCTCAGATGGGTGAAAGACTTGGCAAATCCGGTTCGGGCCATGACTTCGAGAAAGATATCGGGCATTCCAGCCTTTGGCATGCTGGTCTGAACGGCAGCGCGAAGTGCCCGCAGGCTCTCGGACTCGTCAAGCTTGTCGAGCGGCGTCACGACGATCTCGGTCTTGCCGGCGACGGTGTCGAAACGCAGGTCCGAGTTGTCGGCGGCGCGCCCGGCGACATGGCGATATGCCTCGTCGAGAAGGCGGGAGAGACCGTCGATCTCCGTATCGGCTTCGAGCGATCGGCCGAGGGCGCGCGCGACCATCAATCTCGAGTTTTGCCAGGACTCGCCTTCGAGCATCCCGCGCCGGGGATCGCCGTATCGGATGCCGGGCTTGGCGAACAAATCACGGCGCTTGATCGCAAGACGCCACGCATCGATGATCGCAAACACATAGGCTTTGGGGTCCCGTACCTTGCCTTCACGATCAAGGGCGTGTTGCCGCCACGCCTTGGGGACCGCAGCGGTCGGCGCGTCACGCAGTTTGCCTTGCGACGACCAATCGTCGACGCTCTTGAGATAGAGGATCGCAGCCTTGACGCTTTTGCCGCCCGGCGCGGCGTCGGTCTCGATGCGAGTGACGATCTCGAAGAACAGACGGCGGGCGCCGCGCCATTTTGCCCGCAGTTGATCGTAGGGTTTGGTCTCGGCGGGCCTGGCGATTGCCTCCACGCTGGACATGGCTGCCTCGATATCGGGGCGGGGCAAATGCTCGAAAAGCACGTCGCGCCATTCATTGAGCGGCAGGATATCGTCGGTCAGCACCAGCAGGCCCATCGCGTGCAGCAGCATCGCTGCGCCATCGAGATCGCGCAGGCTGCGCAGGCGGTCCTGCCTGTCGGCGGCTTCAGCGCCCTTGACCATGTCAGACAGCAGCGCCTCGGCCAGCTCGGCGGCGTCGTCCTGGGCTGCCGCTTCCAGCGTGTGGAAAAGCGCCGCCACGGTCGCGCTCCGACGCGGTTCCTGAAGAGCCGCGATCGCCGAGGGTTTGCCGACCCGCGCCACCCGTGCGAGCCGCTCAAGGGTTGCGGCGGGCACACCGCGTGGCGGCGACGGCCGCAGATTGAAGGCCCGGACCGCATCGAGCCGATCGAGATGTCGGTAGAGTTCGCTCGACATGCGCCTGGAGGGAATAGTCCGCAGCGCGTCCAGAGCAGCGAAAGTCGACGTGTCACCCTCGTCGAACAAGGCCGCAATGCGCGCGCGCTGGTCATCGCTCAGACTGGCGACCAGATGGCGCCAAAGCCTTGCACGGGCACGATCGCGGATTCTGCCCACCAGTCGCTCGAGGACCGTTACACCCGGCAACAACACCTTGTTGGCGATCAGCCAAGCCGCGGCGCGATCGATCAACGGGCCGGGCCGATCGTCACCGCTCCAGCACAGGGCATAGAGCCATCGGGTCAGCCGGAAGCGCGCCACGCCATTGTCGCCGAAATCCGTGAACCCGCAGTGCGTCCGGATGAGCGCGAGATGCCGGATGCGCCGGCTCCCGTCGAAATAAACATCGACACCGGCAGGCTGCTCAAGCCAGAGCTGCGCGATCAGGGTCGCCAGCACCGGCCCCGGGATCTCGGCAGCCGACACGGGGAATGCTCCAAGAAAGCGGACGCTGGTCAGCATCACGGCAAAACCGAGCCGATTATGATCGCCGCGCAGCGTTCCGATCAGATGGCGATCCGTTTGATCCAGATGAAAGTATCGCGCGAGTTGGTCGGCCGACGGCTCGCCCTCGAAGCGGGCGAAGCCCTGCCGCTGGGCGTCAGTGAGGTGACGGGTTGGCATGTCGTGCGAAACTTTCAACTTATGCGAAGGAGACGACCTGTGCCGAAATGCAACGCGAATATCTTCGCAAAACATATGTGCGAAACAAAAGCCTTTTGCAGTAACTTTCGCACAGCGTTTGGAGCCGTTGCATGAAGCTCGGCTATGCGCGCGTTTCCACCGAGGACCAGCACCTCGAAATCCAGTGCGGCAGGCTCTCGCAAGCCGGCTGCGAAATGCTGTTCGAGGAGAAGATATCGGGGGCCGCTCGCGGCCGTCCTGAACTCGAAAAGCTGATGGGGCATCTGCGCAAGGACGATGTTCTGGTCGTCACCCGTCTCGACCGCCTGGCGCGATCTACGATCGATCTCCTGCACATTGCCGAGCGCATCAAGGAGAAGCAGTCAGGATTACAATCGCTTGACGAGCCCTGGGCTGACACCACGTCCCCGTCCGGCATGATGATCATGACCGTCTTCGCCGGCATCGCACAGTTCGAGCGGTCCCTGATTCTGAAGCGGACAGACGAGGGCAGAAAAGCAGCGATGTCGCGCGGCGTGGCCTTCGGGCGTCCAAGGAAAATGCGCCCCGATCAGGCCGAACTCGCCCGCCAGCTCGTCCTCGAGGGCAAATCCATCAGCGCCATCGCCAGGACCTTCAACGTCCATCCGGCGACCATCTATCGCTGTATCGAGCCAAACAGTTCCTTATGACACTTTTCTGTTCCGCTCAGCCGTACGACCCAACGACAAGAAGATCGAGGACCATCATGGAATCATTCCGACCGAGGAGCTCGGCGGCGCGGAACGTCAGGAGCCGGACGCCAAACGGCTGTTCGACCTGGTGGCAAGGCGCTTCCTCGCGGCCCTCATGCCCGATGCACAGGGCTTCGGCACCACAATATCGAGTGTAATTGCCGGCCATTTGTTCAAGGCGTCCGGCCTCGCCATCCACAAGCAGGGATGGAAGGCCGTGTGGGGCCGTGACGGCGAGCCGGTCGACAAAAAGCCCAAGGACGCAGAGGACGAGGAACTGCTGCCGCCGGTCAAGGACGGCACGCAGGCCCGC
>JBILPK010000059.1:0-18239 GCA_044373875.1 Polymorphobacter sp. | reverse complement strand
CGGATGTCGCGGTTGACGGTCGAAATGCCGCGAATATCGTCAGCCGACAGCACCGTGGCGGGGCCGCTGGCGATCGAGATCGACGAACGCTCGCGACCGGCCGAAACCGTGATGGTCTGGCCGAGTTCGGCGAGCAGCACGGTAACGCGCTGCGGCGTGCCGGCGAGCAGATTGGGCAGCATTTCCGACGCGGGGTCGAAACCCTGGGCGGTCACGGCGATATCATAGGGGCCACCGAGACGCAGGCCGCTGGCGTTGAAGTTGCCGCCGGCATCGGTCGTCTGCGTCGTGCGGGTGCCCGACGGCTTGTGGGTGATGACGACGGTGGCGTTCGGCACCGAAACGCCGGCATCGGTCGTCACCTGGCCACGGATCGAGGCCGAAGTTTCCTGGGCGTGCAGCGCGGCGGCGGGCGCCATGAGCGCGGCAATCGCGCAGCCGATACGAAGATGACGCATTATGAAAGACCCCTGTTGGCCGGATGACGAGAATGAAAGCAGCTAGGCGTTGATCCAGACCGCACGGAAAAATCCCCGCGGGTCGAATCGATGACCGTCCTTTGCTGGCCAACTATGACAGTTCCGTGACAGTCGGGTGAGGATGCTGTTACAGCTGTCGATAGGGATTGTCTGTTGCGCTGCAGCAACAGTTTTGCGGTGCAGCATGGATACCAGGCCCCCAGCGATGGTGGGCGATGACGGGCTCGAACCGCCGACATCTTCCGTGTAAAGGAAGCGCTCTACCAACTGAGCTAATCGCCCCCGTTTCGGGAGAAGCGAGCACCTAGCGCGCACCGGGCCGCTGTGCAACGGTGGCCGCAACAAGCAGGCGGGGGAACGCTCACGTGAATCTGGTGCAGATCTGCGTCTTTGCCGGGCTCACGCTCGTCATGGCGCTGGCGACCTGGTGGCAGGTCGGGCGGATGGCGCGCGCGGCGGGCGAAAGCGGCCGCAACACCAATTCCAACCGCGAATTCTTCCTTGCCGGCGGCGGGCTGAAATGGCCGTTCATCGCCGGATCGATCACCCTCACCAACCTGTCGACCGAGCAACTGGTGGGCATGAACGGCAACCAGATGCTGCTGCTGGCATGGTGGGAATTGTCGGCGGTGGCCGGGCTCGCCATGCTCGCGCTGATTTTCCTGCCGATCTATTATCGCAACGATTGCACCACGACGACCGAGCTTTTGCAGAAGAAATATGGCTCGAAGCATCTGCGCGCGCTGGTGTCGGGGCTGTTTCTCGCCGGCAACGTGCTGATCTACCTGCCGATCGCGCTTTACACGGGGGCGCTGTTCCTGCGCACCGTATCGGGGGTCGACCTGCCATTGCTGCCGCTCGCGGCGATCCTCGGCATCGCCGGCTCGCTCTATGCCATCCTCGGCGGGCTGCGCGCCGTCGCGGTCTATGACACGATCGCCGGGGTGGGCGTACTCGGCAGCGCGCTCGCGGTTGTCTGGCTCGCGATGTCGGCGATCGGCTGGTCGTTCGATGGCATCCCCGCCGAACGCCTGAGCATGGCGGGCGGGCCGGACTCGCCGATCCCCTGGCCGACGCTGCTGACCGGCATGATCTTCATCCAGATGTTCTACTGGTCGACCAACCAGACCATCACCCAGCGCGCCATGGCCGCCCCCAATCTGCGCGAAGGCCAAAAGGGCGTGTTCGCTGCCGGCGTCATCCGGCTGATGATCGTGCCCGCCATCGTCGTGCTGCCCGGGGTTGCCGCCTACAAATTGTTCGGCGTCACCGGCGACGCCACCTATGGCCGGGTCGTCGCGGCGCTGCTGCCGGCCTGGGCGTCGGGGGCCTTTGCCGCCTTCATGTGCGCGGCGGTGCTGACGCACTACACCTCGATCCTCAATTCGACGACGACGCTTTACGTCTGCGACATCCACGAAAGCTACATCGACGCGAAGCCCGACGTGAAAAAGCTCAACACCTGGATTTCGGTGGGTTTCGTCACGCTGTCGATCGCGCTGGTGCCGGTCTATTCGGGCGCCGTCTCGATCATCAATCTCGTTCAGCAATTGAACGGCCTGTCATCGATGCCGATCCTGTCGGCGTTCATCGTCGGTCTGGTGTTTCGCGGCGTAAAGGCCGGCGCGGTGATGGCGGCATTGGGCTTCGGCGTCGCGCTCTACGCAGTCTTCACCTTTTACTGGACGCCGATCCACTACATCCACCTGATGGTCATCACGCTGTTCGCCTGCATCGGCGTCGCGCTGCTGCTCAACCGGCTGATGGGCGGCCGGGCGCGTTTTGCCGGGCTGGCGGCTCGTTGAGTTTTGGGGAATAAGCATGGCGACGCTGCAAGGGAGTACTACGCCGATGTTTGCCCGCCTGTTCATCGAACACCCGCGCACGGTGAACGAAAGCTATGGCGAACATATGGGCGCGGCCTTCGGGGTCGGCGGCCGCCTGTTTGTCGCGTCGCTGAAATGCTTTGTGCACGGTCTCGTCCCCGGGCTGTGCAAGACGTCAGGCAGCGATGCCATCCTCAAACTGCACGGTGAAATCAGCCCGCGCCGTTTCGACCAGCCGACCCTCTGATCCGGATACCGAGCCCATGGAGCCGAGCCTGTTCGCCAAGCTGGTCGCCAGCCCCTGGCTCGCCTGCGGCCTGTTGTTCGCGCTGCTGCTCGCCGCCATCTATGTCGGCCGCTTCATCGGCCTCAAACGCGCCAACCGCGCCGAGGAATCGCCCGGCACCGGCGCAATCAACGGCGCGGTCTTCGCGCTGCTCGGCCTTATCCTCGCCTTCAGTTTCTCGGGCGCCGCCAGCCGTTTCGAACATCGCCGCGACCTGATCGTCGCCGAGGTCAACGCCGTCGGCACGGCGTATCTGCGGGTCGACCTGCTGCCCGCCGATGCGCAGCCGGCGCTGCGCGACGCGTTCAAGCGTTATATCGCCTCGCGCATTGCGGTTTATGACCAGATCGGCGACGCGCAAGCCTTTCGCCGCGAGCTGCGCAAATCCGGCGTCATCCAGAACGAAATTTGGGCGCTCGCCGTCGCCGCCGGCAAACGCACCGAAGCGGCGCCGGGCAGCAACCAGCTGCTGCTGCCGGCGCTCAACGAAATGATCGACCTGACGGCAACCCGCGCCTTTGCCACGATGATGCATCCGCCCGAAGTCATTCACATCATGCTGATCGGGCTGGCGGTGGTATCGGGTTTTCTCGCCGGGCTCGGCCTTGCCGCCGACAAGCGCTGGCCGTTCCTCCACCCGGTCAGCTTTGCCCTGATCATGACCGCCGCTATCTATGTCACCATCGATCTCGAATATCCCCGCGCCGGCTTCATCCGCGTCGACAATTTCGAAGACTCCATCATCAATTTCAGCCGCGGCCAGTAAGGATTCGCACCATGCACCATGAACTCGGCTTCCACCCCGATCGCCTCGCCCGCATCGATCGCTTTCTCGCCGACAAATATGTGACGCCGGGCAAGCTGCCGGGCACGCTGACGATGGTGGCACGCCATGGCGACATTGCGCACCTGGGGATGACCGGCCATGCCGATGTCGAGCGCGGCGTGGCGATGACCGAAGACACGATCTTCCGCATCTATTCGATGACCAAGCCGGTCACCTCGATGGCGCTGATGATGCTGGTCGAGGAAGGCCGGATCGCGCTCGAGGATCCGGTGCACCGCTACATCCCCGACTGGAAGAACCTGGGGGTCTTCGTCGCCGGCACCCACAAGCTCGGGTTCCAGACGCGCCCGCTCACCCGCCCGATGCAGGTCGTCGACCTGCTGCGCCACACCGCCGGCCTCACCTATGGCTTCCAGCTGCGCTCCAATGTCGATGAAGCCTATCGCCGCGAAAAGATCGGCGAGATCGAAAAGGCCGGCACGCTGGCGGACATGATCGCCGCGCTCGGCAAAATGCCGCTCGAATTCTCGCCCGGCGACGCCTGGAATTATTCGGTCGCCACCGATGTCTGCGGCTGGCTGGTCGAGGTCGTCTCGGGCCAGAAGTTCGAAGATTTCCTGTCCGAACGCCTCTTCGCCCCGCTCGGCATGGTCGACACCGGCTTCCACGTCCGCGACGGCCAGGGCCACCGCCTCGCCGGCTGCTACCAGCCCAGCCGCACCGGCGGCATCGACCTCCAGGACGATGCGGCGACCAGCAGCTTCCTCCAGCCCGCCACATTCATCTCGGGCGGCGGCGGCCTCGTCTCGACCGCCGGCGATTACCTCAAATTCGCCCAGATGCTGCTCAACGGCGGCACCGCCAACGGCCATCGCTACATCAGCCGCAAGACCATCGACCTGATGACCGCCAACCACCTGCCCGGCAACGGCAGCATTGCATCGATGTCGAAATCGCTGTTCAGCGAAGCGGCCTATGATGGCATCGGCTTCGGCCTGGGGTTCGCCACCACGATGCAATCGAGCCGCACCCTGATGCCCGGCAGCGACGGCGATTATTTCTGGGGCGGCGCCGCCAGCACCTTCTTCTGGATCGACCCCGAGGAAGACCTGATCGGCATTTTCATGACCCAGTTGATGCCATCGAGCACCTACCCGGTCCGCCGCGAGGTCCGCACGATGGTGTACAGCGCCCTCGATGACTGATCCCGCCGCTCCCCCTGCGGGAGAGGTGGATGCTGTCCTACACGCACCGGATCGGCTAAAGCAGCTGCGAAACGCTTTTTGCGTAATCTAATAAATCGATCACTGAATAAAGTACTGGTCGCAAATCAGCGCAAAAACGCCATCCGGCGTGACTTTCGTTACCTTTGCCGACCGCGAGGAGCCCCGTGATGACCGACTACACCCCGCCGAAGATCTGGACCTGGAACAAGGAAAACGGCGGGCGGTTCGCCAACATCAACCGCCCCATCGCCGGGCCGACCCACGACAAGGCATTGCCGGTCGGCAAGCACCCGCTGCAACTCTATTCGCTGGGCACGCCCAACGGCGTCAAGGTGACGGTGCTGCTCGAGGAACTGCTCGCCGCGGGCCATGGCGGCGCCGAATATGATGCCTGGCTGATCAACATCGGCGCCGGCGACCAGTTCGGCAGCGGCTATGTCGAGGCCAACCCCAATTCCAAGATCCCGGTGCTGGTCGATCACAGCGGGCCAGAACCACAGCGCGTGTTCGAATCGGGCGCCATCCTGCTTTATCTCGCCGAAAAGTTCGGCGCCTTTTTGCCGACCGCGCCGCGCGCCCGCACCGAAGCGCTCAACTGGCTGTTCTGGCATGTCGGCGCGGTGCCCTTCCTCGGCGGCGGCTTCGGGCATTTCTATGCCTATGCGCCGGCCAAGTTCGAATATCCGATCGACCGCTATGCGATGGAGGTGAAGCGCCAGCTCGACGTGCTCGACCGCCATCTCGCCGAGAATGAATATATGGCCGGCAGCGAGTACAGCATCGCCGACATGGGCATCTGGCCCTGGTATGGCGCGCTGGTGAAGGGGCTGGTCTATGACGCCGGCGAGTTCCTGCAGGTGCAGGACTATACCCATGTCCAGCGCTGGACCGACCAGATCGCCGAACGCCCCGCCGTCAAGCGCGGGCGCATCGTCAACCGCGTCCAGGGCGACCCGGCGAGCCAGCTCCACGAGCGCCATGACGCCAGCGATTTCGACACGAAGACGCAGGACAAGGTGCTGGCGGCGAAGGCGTAAACACTAATCGAGGTTGGGCCGGCACCAGGTTTCGGCCTGCTCGATGCTCACCCCGCGCCGGGTGGCATAATCGGCCAACTGGTCACGGCCGATGCGGGCGACGCCGAAATAGCTGCTTTCGGGATGCGCGAAGTAAAAGCCCGAAACGCTCGCGGTCGGCAGCATCGCGAAACTTTCGGTGAGCGTGATGCCGGTGCGGTCGGTGGTCGCCATCAGGTCGAACAACTGGGCTTTCAGGCTGTGTTCCGGGCAGGCCGGATAGCCCGGCGCCGGGCGGATGCCCTTGTATTGTTCGCGGATTAGATCGAGGTTAGACTGTTTGGGCGTCGTCTCATAGCCCCAGATCTCGCGGCGGACGCGTTCGTGCAGATATTCCGCAAACGCTTCCGCCAATCGGTCGGCGAGGGCTTTCAGCAAGATGTCCTGATAATCGTCATGCGCCGCCTTGAAACGCGCCAGGTGCGGCTCGATGCCGTCCCCCGCCGTCACCGCGAAACCGCCGAGCCAGTCGCCATCGGGCGAGATGAAATCGGCGAGGCACGAATTGGGCCGGCCTTCGCGCTTGGCGATCTGCTGGCGCAGGAAGGGAAAACGCGCCAGTTCCTCGGCCCGGTTATCGCCTTCGAAGACCACGACGTCATCGCCCTCGCGGCGCGCCGGCCAGATGGCGACAACGCCACGCGGCCGCAGCCAGGCTTCATCGACGATCTGCCCGAGCATCGTCTGCGCATCGGCGAACAGGTTGGTGGCGCTCTCGCCTACGACCTCATCGGTCAAAATCGCCGGGTAATTGCCGGCGAGCTCCCACGCCTGGAAGAACGGCGTCCAGTCGATATAGGGGATGAGGTCAGCGACGGTCACATCGTCGATGACCTGCACCCCGGTGAAGGCTGGCCGCACCGGCGGATGGCCCATGAAATCGGGCGCATAGGCATTGGCACGGGCGGCGGCGATCCCGACCAGTTCCGACTGCTTGTTGCCGGCGCGCTTGATGCGGATATCCTCATATTCCGCCGCCGTGGCGCGGACGAGTTCGTCCTTCAGCGTGTCGCTGACCAGCGTTCCCGCCACACCGACGGCGCGGCTGGCATCGAGGACATGGATGACCGGGCCATCATAGGCCGGCGCGATGCGCAGCGCCGTGTGCACGCGGCTGGTCGTCGCCCCGCCGATCAGCAGCGGCATGGACATGCCGGTGCGCTGCATTTCGGCCGCCACCGTCACCATCTCGTCGAGCGACGGCGTGATCAGCCCCGACAGCCCGATCATGTCGGCGCCTTCGTCGATCGCCGCCTTCAGGATGGTCTGGAACGGCACCATGACGCCAAGATCGATGACTTCGAAATTGTTGCACTGGAGGACGACGCCGACGATGTTCTTGCCGATATCGTGCACATCGCCCTTTACCGTCGCCATGATGATCTTGCCCTTGGAGCTTGATCCTGCGCTCTTTTCGGCTTCGATATACGGCAGCAGATGCGCGACTGCCTTCTTCATGACGCGGGCGGATTTGACGACCTGGGGGAGGAACATCTTGCCGCTGCCGAACAGGTCGCCGACGACATTCATGCCGTCCATCAACGGCCCTTCGATGACGTCGATCGGCCGGCCGCCGCTGTTGAAGGCCTGCAACCGCGCTTCCTCGGTATCCTCGACGACGAACGCATCGAGGCCCTTGACCAGCGCATGTTCGAGCCGCTTGGTCACCGGCAGTTCGCGCCACGCCTCGGTGGCCTTTTCGACGACGCTGCCATCGCCGCGAAAGCGATCGGCAATTTCGAGCAGGCGATCCGTGGCATCGGACCGGCGGTTGAGCACGACATCCTCGCAGGCCTCGCGCAGTTCGGGATCGATGGCGTCATAGACATCAAGCTGCCCGGCATTGACGATCGCCATGTCGAGGCCGGCCGGAATGGCGTGATAGAGAAAGATCGAGTGCATCGCGCGGCGCACCGGCTCGTTACCGCGGAAGGAAAAGCTCAGGTTCGACAGGCCGCCCGAAATATGGGCGTGCGGACAGCGCTTGCGGATCTCGCGGCAGGCCTCGATGAAATCGACGCCGTAATTGTTATGCTCCTCGATGCCCGTCGCCACCGCGAAGATATTGGGGTCGAAGATAATGTCCTCGGGCGGAAAACCATTGGCGACCAGCAGCTTGTAGGCGCGTTCGCAGATTTCGACCTTGCGGGCGCCGGTATCGGCCTGCCCCTGTTCGTCGAACGCCATGACGACGACCGCCGCGCCATAGCGCTGCACCTTCGCCGCCTGTTCGAGGAAGGCAGCTTCGCCTTCCTTCATGCTGATCGAATTGACGATCGGCTTGCCCGAAACGCATTTCAGCCCGGCTTCGATGACGCTCCATTTCGAGCTGTCGACCATGATCGGAATGCGCGCGATATCGGGCTCGGCAGCGATCAGCTTCAAAAAGGTCGTCATTGCATGATGGGCATCGAGCAGCCCTTCGTCCATGTTGACGTCAAGGATCTGCGCGCCGCTTTCGACCTGCTGGCGCGCGACTTCGACCGCTGCGGTATAATCACCCGCCATGATCAGCTTCTTGAACCGGGCCGAGCCGGTGACGTTGGTGCGTTCGCCGATATTGACGAACGTTGCACTGGTGGATGAGGTCATGAAATCAGGCCGCCAGAATCATGGGGTCAAGGCCGGTCAACCGGGTCACCGAAGGCAGCACGGGGATCGCGCGCGGCGGATGGGGGCGCACCGCGTCCGCCATCGCCTTGATGTGCGCCGGCGTCGTGCCGCAGCAGCCGCCGACGACGTTGATCAGCTGGTCCTTGGCCCAAAGCTCGACCAGCGCGCCGGTGGTGGCGGCGGCCTCGTCATATTCGCCAAGATCATTGGGCAGGCCGGCATTGGGATAGGCCATCACCAGCGTATCGGCGAGGCCCGCCAGCACCTGCACATGCGGGCGCAGCAGATCGGCACCGAAGGAACAGTTGAGCCCGATCGTCAGCGGCCGGGCGTGGCGCACCGCATACCAGAAACTGTCGATGGCATGGCCCGACAGGTTGCGTCCCGACATGTCGGTGATCGTCATCGACAGCATGACCGGAATTTCGACGCCGCGCCGGTCACTTTCTTCGAGCACCGCCATGATCGCCGCCTTGGCATTGAGTGTGTCGAAGATGGTTTCGATCAGGATGAAATCGCAGCCGCCATCGATGAGCGCCTCGATCTGCTGGGCATAGACGCCCTTGACCTGATCATAATCGACTTCGCGAAAACCGGGATCATTGACCTTGGGAGACAGCGACAGAGTCTTGTTGGTGGGGCCGAGCGCGCCGGCGACGAAACGCGGCCGGCCGTCCTTTGCCTCGGCCCTGTCGGCGAGCCGGCGGGCAATGCCGGCAGCGGCGAGGTTGAGTTCGCGCACCAGATGTTCGGCGCCGTAATCAGCCTGGCTGATCGTCGTCGAGGAAAAGGTGTTGGTCGAAACCACATCCGACCCGGCGTCGAGATAGCCCTGGGTGATCGCTTCGATGATATCGGGCCGGGTCAGGCACAACATGTCGTTGTTGCCCTTCTGCTCATGCATCAGCCCGAGCGTGCCGGCATAATCGGCTTCCGTCAGGCCATAGGTCTGGATCATCGTCCCCCAGGCACCATCGGTGATCAGGATGCGTTTGGCGGCTTCGGCGCGGAAACGGACCGCCGCCTGACTTAGCGTGTTCATGCAGCTTCACTCATCATCGGGCGAACGCCAAGCATATGGCAGATCGCATAGGCCAGCTCGGCGCGGTTCAACGTGTAGAAATGGAAGTGCCGCACCCCACCCGCATAGAGGCGCCGGCACAGTTCGGCGGCGATCGTCGCCGCCACCAGCTGCCGTGCCGCCGGCTTGTCATCGAGCCCGGCGAAAAGATGCGCCATCCATGCCGGCACATCGGTACCGCACGGTGCCGCCATGCGCTGAAGGTTGGCGAAATTGGTCACCGGCAGGATGCCCGGCACGATTTCAGCGCTGATGCCGGCCGCCGCCACCTTGTCGCGAAAGCGCAGGAAAGTATCGGGCTCGAAGAAGAATTGCGAAATGCCGCGCGTCGCCCCGGCATCGAGCTTGGCCTTGAGCGCATCGAGATCGGCGTCGGCGCTGGCGGCTTCGGGATGGACTTCGGGATAGACGCCCACCGAAATCTCGAAATCGTGGCGGCGCTTCAGCCCGGCCACCAGCTCGGCCGATGTCGCATAGCCGTCGGGGCGCGCTTCGAAACGCGCATCCTTGGCCGGCGGATCACCGCGCAGCGCGACGATGTGGCGAACCCCGGCCTGCCAGTAATCATCGGCGATCGCATCGATTTCGGCGCGGCTGGCGTTGACGCAGGTCAGGTGCGCCGCCGCCGGAATCGGCGTGTCGCGGGCGATGCGCGCCACCGTGGCATGGGTGCGTTCGCGTGTCGAACCGCCGGCGCCATAGGTCACCGAGACAAAGCGCGGTGCCAGCGGCGTCAGCGTTTCCACCGATTCCCACAGGGTCTTTTCCATCGCTTCGGTCTTGGGCGGGAAAAATTCGAAACTGATCGCGATATCGCCGGGCAGATCGGCATAGATCGACGGGCGCGGCGCCGCATTGTCGGAGGACGGGACCATGATCAGGCGGCCTTTCGTTCGCTGTTGGTATCGCGCTTGCCGAGCCAGAGGGTGACGCCGAGCGCGCGGTCATCGGCCCCGGCCGGCGGTGGCAATTGCGCCGCCACCTGCCCCGACAGCCCGGCCGCGGCCAGCCAGTCGATGACCTGGGCATCGCCGAAGCCAAGGCGGACATGGCGCTGACGTTCGCGCAGTTCCTCGCGCTTGTGCGGCATGAAATCGATGATCAGCAGCCGGCCGCCGGGGGCAAGCAGCCGCGCCGCCTCCCCCAGCACCGCCGCCGGATCATCGGCAAAGTGCAGCACCTGGTGGAGCACCAGCGTATCGACGCTGCCGTCGTTGCCCGGCAGCGCATACATGTCGCCGCGGCGCACTTCGGCGCGCGCCAGCCCGCTGGCTTCGATGCGGCCGCGCGCCAGCCGCAGCATTTCGGGGCTGCGATCGATGCCGAGCGCGCTGTCGGCCCGATGGCCGAGCAATTCGATCATCCGCCCGGTACCGGTGCCGACATCGACCAGCCGGCCGAGCGACACCGACGCATCGGGCAACAGCGTCGCGACGATGGCGGCTTCCACGGCGGATTCGGCGATGTGCAGGGCGCGTTCGCGGTCCCAGTCCTCGGCGTGCGCGGCGAACCAGGCATCGGCACTCGCGGCGCGTTCGGCGCGCACCGCGGCGAGCAGCGTCTGGTCGGCGGCACCGACATCGGGACCGAGCGCATCGATCGCGGCGAGCACCGGCGCGGTCAGCGCCGCCTTGCCGAGCCGCACGAACACCCAGGCGCCTTCCTTGGCACGGCGTACCAGCCCCGCATCGGCGAGGATGCGGATGTGGCGCGACACGCGCGGCTGGCTTTGCCCGAGCACGGCGGCGAGTTCGCCGACCGAAAGCTCCATGTGCCGCACGAGCAGCAGGATACGGACCCGGCTGGGGTCGGCAAGGCCGCGAAAAATGGTCAGCAACGCATCCATTGCCAACGGGACATAAAGATATCTTTATATGTGTCAAGCGCTGTGCGGCGAACTGTTAAACGCGCGCCGGTATCTTGCAATTGCAGCTTGCCGGGGCAGCGTCGGTATGCGACGCAAATGCTTGAAAGAAGGTTCCCCATGCGTGTTTTTCCTCGGCGTGCCGGGCTCGGTCGCCAGATCGCCTGCCTTGCCCTGCTGCTGCTGCCGCTTGCCGGCTGTGCCACGCCGCGCGCCGGCGGGCTGGCGGTGGCCGAGGCTGACCGCTGGGAAAAGACCAACCGGAAAATCTATGCCTTCAACAAGAAGATCGACAATTATGCGCTGAAACCGGCGGCCAAGGTCTATCGCAGCACTGTGCCGACGGCGGCGCGCCACGGCATCACCAATGTCTACAACACCTATAACGAGCCGCTGAACTTCCTCAACGCGGTGCTGCAGGGCAAGATCAAACAGGCGCTCCGCTCGGTCGATCGCTTCCTGATCAACGCGACGATCGGCGTCGGCGGCATTGCCGACAACGCCACCGATCTCGGCCGACCCGAGGAACCCGAGGATTGGGGCCAGACCTTTGCCACCTGGGGCATCGAATCGGGTCCTTATGTCATGCTGCCGCTGTTCGGGCCGTCGACGCTGCGCGACAGTTTCGGGCTTGGCTTCGATTTCGTCGTCCACCCGTCGGATTTCGTGCGCAACGCGACGCTGTCCCCCAGCATCCTGTGGCGCGCCGGGCAGATTTCGCTGCGCATCGTCAATCTGCGCGACCGGGTCAGCGAACAGGGCGGCGATGCCATCCTCGCCGACAGCCTCGATGAATATACGCTGGTCAAATCGGCCTATCTGCAGCGCCGTCGCGACCAGATCTGGGATGGCAACCCGCCCTATGTGCCCGAGGATGACGGCGAAATTCCGCCGGCAGAGGCTGCGCCGACGTCGGTAGCCGCGCCGACCCAGGCTACGCCGCCCGCACTGCCGCCCCCGCAATAAGCGGCGTCAGTTTCGCCATCGCGCCAAAGGCCGGCTCGAGTTCCTGGGCGACCGGCGGTAGTTCGAACCCGGCCGCCCGCACCAGCGTCGCGCTGTCGCGATCGAGATTGCAACCGACCCCCACCACCTTTTGCACCGGGTTGAGCCGCCCCTGCCAGCGCCGCGCGCCGGCATCCTCGCTCAGCACATGTTCGAGAAACAGGAATTGCCCGCCGGGCCGCAGCACGCGGCGGATTTCGGCGAGCACCTGCGGTACGTCGCTGACGCTGCACAGGGTCAGGCAGGTGACGACCGTATCGAAGCTGGCGTCATTGAACGGCAGGCGTTCGCCGGCGCCGGGCACCGATGTCACCGGCACCGGGCTCGCCGCCAGTCGCGCCGCCGCACGCCGGTTCATGCCTTCGGACGGCTCGACAACGGTCAGCCGTGTCACCTTGGCCGGATCGTAGAAGGGCAGCGTCGCGCCGCTGCCGAAGCCGATTTCGAGCACCTCGCCGGCTGCCTGCCCGACCAGCGCGGCGCGCCGCGCCTCGATGCGCGGATGACCGAGCACCTTGTCGAGCAGCCAGGGGAAGATGCGTTCGCTGTAGATACCCATCACGGCATCATGCGCGCGGCTTTCGTCGTCGGCAAGGCTGGGCTATGGTCCCCGCATGCGCCGCCTTGTCCCCTTGCTGTTCATTGCCCTTGCCGCGTGCACCGCCGATCCCGATGCACGCACCACCGCCGATGAAGGCAAGCTGACCGCCAAGGCCGTCGCCGATGTCGATGCCGCGATGGCCGACGCGGGAGCGAAACCGGCAAAAGCGGCTACAACTCGATAAGCTTCGCGCCCCCTCTCTACCGCCAGCGGCAGAGAGGCATGAAAAGCGGGTGCGATTTCGCTTTGCATATGCCGCGGCCACGAAAAAGGGGCTGCCGATCGCTCGGCAGCCCCTTTCCGTTCGTTTGCTGGTCGGCGGACTTTTAGAAGTCCATGCCGCCCATGCCGCCCATGCCGCCACCGGGCATGCCACCGGCACCGCCCTTGTCGTCGGCGGGCATTTCGGTGATCGCGGCTTCCGTCGTGATCAGCAGCGATGCGACCGAAGCGGCATCCTGCAGCGCGGTGCGGACGACCTTGGTCGGATCGATCACGCCGGCGACGACGAGGTTTTCATAAACATCGGTCTGGGCGTTGAAACCGATCTTGTCGTCATTGCCATCGAGCAGCTTGCCCGAGACAACGGCGCCGTCATGGCCGGCATTCGCCGCAATCTGGCGAACCGGGGCGAACAGCGCGCGGCGGATGATGTCGATGCCACGGGTCTGGTCGTCATTGGCACCCTTCAGGCCTTCGAGCGCCTTGGTCGCGTACAGCAAAGCCGTACCACCGCCCGGGACGATGCCTTCTTCGACAGCAGCGCGAGTGGCGTGCAGGGCATCGTCAACGCGATCCTTGCGTTCCTTGACTTCGACTTCGGTCGAGCCACCGACCTTGAGGACCGCAACACCGCCGGCGAGCTTGGCAAGACGCTCCTGGAGCTTTTCCTTGTCATAGTCGCTGGTGGTGATTTCGATCTGGGCGCGGATCTGTTCGACACGGCCCTTGATCGCATCGGCTTCACCAAGACCGTCGATAATCGTGGTGTTGTCCTTGTCGATGGTGACGCGCTTGGCCTGGCCGAGCATCGGCAGGGTGACGTTTTCCAGCTTGATGCCAAGGTCTTCCGAAATCATCTCGCCCTTGGTGAGGACGGCGATGTCTTCCAGCATGGCCTTGCGGCGATCACCGAAACCGGGTGCCTTGACGGCAGCAACCTTGAGGCCGCCGCGCAGCTTGTTGACGACCAGGGTCGCCAGCGCTTCGCCTTCGACATCTTCGGCGATGATCAGCAGCGGGCGGCCCGACTGGACAACCGCTTCGAGCACCGGCAGCAGCGCCTGGAGGTTCGACAGCTTCTTTTCATGGATCAGGATGTAGGGCGATTCCAATTCGACCTGCATCTTTTCCGGGTTGGTGATGAAGTAGGGCGACAGGTAGCCACGGTCGAACTGCATGCCTTCGACGACATCGAGTTCGGATTCCATGCCCTTGGCTTCTTCGACGGTGATGACACCTTCCTTGCCGACCTTTTCCATGGCCTTGGCGATCATTTCACCGATTTCGGTTTCGCCATTTGCCGAGATGGTGCCGACCTGGGCGATTTCCGCGGTGCCGGCGACCGGCTTGGAACGTGCCTTGAGATCCGCGACGACCTTGCCGACGGCGAGATCGATGCCGCGCTTCAGGTCCATCGGGTTCATGCCGGCAGCAACCGACTTCATGCCTTCGCGCACGATGGCCTGGGCCAGCACGGTGGCGGTGGTGGTGCCGTCACCGGCAACGTCATTGGTCTTCGAAGCGACTTCGCGCACCATCTGGGCGCCAAGGTTTTCAAAGCGATCCTTGAGTTCGATTTCCTTGGCGACGGTGACGCCGTCCTTGGTGATGCGCGGGGCACCGAACGACTTTTCGATGACGACGTTGCGGCCCTTGGGACCCAGCGTCACCTTCACTGCATCGGCGAGAATGTCGACGCCGCGCAGGATGCGCTCACGCGCGTCGCGGCCGAACTTCACATCTTTGGCTGCCATGATTGATTTCCTTTGTTTATCTGGTTGCGAACGTCAGGACCGGCTTCAGCCGAGAATCCCGAGGATGTCGCTTTCCTTCATGATGATCAGGTCTTCGCCGCCGACTTTGACTTCGGTGCCCGACCATTTGCCGAACAGGATCTTGTCCCCGGCCTTGACTTCAAGCGGGTGGACGGTGCCGTCATCGCCGCGCGCGCCGGTACCGGCCGAAACGACGATACCTTCCTGCGGCTTTTCTTTGGCGGTATCGGGGATGATGATCCCGCCGGCGGTCTTTTCTTCGGCTTCGATGCGGCGAACGAGCACGCGATCGTGGAGCGGACGGAAAGTCATGATAGCCCTCACTTCTTGTTGAATTTCAGCTGTTGGCACTCGCCTTGTACGAGTGCCAGCAGTGGAGGGGCATATGTGGTGGGCATCGGCCAAGGTCAACCCGCTGACACGGAAAATTCACATTGAAGGACTCCTGCCCCTCCCCCCACCGGCGCAGCCGGTCGAGTGGGGAGGGACAAGTGAAGGCACCAAACAGGGTGCCCCCAACCCGCGCAATGCAGTAAAGACCGGTCATGACCCTGCACCCCACCATCGCCGCCGTCACCGACCGCATCATCAGCCGCAGCGCCCGCGGCCGCCGCGCCTATCTCGATCTCATCGCCCGCGAAGGCACCAGCGGCATCGATCGCCCGCGCCTGTCGTGCGGCAACCTTGCCCATGGCATCGCCGCCGCGGAAGCCGACAAGCCCGCCATCCGCGGCGGCAAGGCGATGAACATCGGCATCGTCACGTCGTTCAACGAC
Source organism: Polymorphobacter sp. (assembly GCA_044373875.1). Classification (GTDB taxonomy): domain Bacteria; phylum Pseudomonadota; class Alphaproteobacteria; order Sphingomonadales; family Sphingomonadaceae; genus Sandarakinorhabdus. The sequence goes on along the minus strand of JBILPK010000059.1, from coordinate 2,622 downwards.
ATGCTGTCGGCGCACCAGCCCTATGGCCGCTACCCCGAACAGATGAAGCTGTTCGCCCGCGAAGTCGGCGCCACGGCACAGGTAGCGGGCGGCGTGCCGGCGATGTGCGACGGCGTCACGCAAGGCCAGACCGGCATGGAATTGTCGCTGTTCAGCCGCGATACCATCGCGCTGTCTACTGCCGTCGCGCTCAGTCATTCGATGTTCGAAGGACTGGCACTGCTCGGCATCTGCGACAAGATCGTCCCCGGCCTTATCATCGGCGCGCTGCGCTTCGGCCATCTGCCGGCCATCCTCATCCCCGCCGGGCCGATGCCTTCGGGCCTGCCCAACAAGGAAAAGCAGCGCATCCGCCAGCTCGCGGCGCAAGGCCAGATCGGCCGCGAGGAACTGCTCGATGCCGAATCCGCCAGCTATCACTCGCCGGGCACCTGCACCTTCTACGGCACCGCCAATTCCAACCAGATGCTGATGGAGGTGATGGGGCTGCACATGCCCGGCGCCGCCTTCATCAACCCGGGGACGAAACTGCGCGACCGCCTGACCCGCGCCGCCGTGCATCGCCTTACCGAAATCGGGCGTTCGGGTTCGGATTATCGCCCGCTGGGGCACTGCATCGACGAACGCGCCATCGTCAACGCGGCGGTCGGCCTGCTCGCCACCGGCGGGTCGACCAACCATGCCATCCATATCCCCGCCATGGCGCGCGCCGCCGGCATCATCATCGATTGGGAAGATATCGACCGCCTCTCGGCCGCGGTACCGTTGATCGCCCGGGTCTATCCCAATGGGTCGGGCGATGTGAACCATTATGAAGCCGCCGGCGGTATCGGCTACACCATCCGCACGCTGCTCGATGCCGGGCTGCTGCACGACGATATCATGACCGTCGCCGGCACAAGCCTTGCCGACCACAGCCGCCGCCCGGCGCTGGAGGATGACAAGCTCGTCTGGCACGACGCCCCGGCGCAATCGCTCGACACCAGCATCCTGCGCAGCGCCGCCGACCCGTTCGCCCGCGACGGCGGCATGCGGCTCGTCACCGGCAATCTGGGCCGCGCCACCTTCAAGACCAGCGCCGTCGATGCCTCGCGCCACAGCATCGAGGCCCCCGCGCGGGTGTTCACCAGCCAGGACGATGTCGTCGCCGCCTTCAAGGCCGGCGAGCTCGACCGCGATGTCATCGTCGTCGTGCGCTTCCAGGGGCCGCGCGCCAATGGCATGCCCGAACTTCACAAGCTGACGCCGCCGCTCGGCGTCCTCCAGGACAAGGGCTTCAAGGTGGCGCTGGTCACCGATGGCCGGATGTCGGGTGCCAGCGGCAAGGTGCCCGCCGCCATCCATGTCAGCCCCGAAGCCGCCAATGGCGGACCGCTGGCGCGCGTGATGGATGGCGACATCATCCGGCTGTGCGGTGCTGCCGGGACGCTCGAACTGCGCGTCGACGCCGATGTGCTGGCGGCGCGCACCCCGGCGGCGCCCCCCCCCGCCGCCGATGGCACCGGGCGCGAATTGTTCGCCATGATGCGGCTCGGCGCCGATGATGCCGAGCGCGGCGCCTCCGCCATGCTGGTCGCGGCGGGTCTGTGACCGAGATCGTTGCGGCCGATATCGGCGGCACCCATGCGCGCTTTGCCATCGCCGAAGTGGCGGCGGGCAAGGTGCTGCGGCTCGACGATCCGATCATCCTGCGCGCTGCCGATTACGCCGGGCTGGCACCGGCCTGGGCGGCCTTTGCGGCCGCGCTCGGCCGGCCCCTGCCCCGCCACGCCGGCATCGCGGTGGCGGCGCCGCCGGGCGCGATCTACAAATTCACCAACAGCGACTGGGTGGTGCGGCCCGATGCGCTGAAGGCGGATCTCGGGGTCGATGATGTCATCCTGATCAATGATTTCGCGGCTGTCGCCCATGCCGTTGCCGGGCTGGACGCTGTGCACTTCCGGCCGCTTACCGGCCCTGCCACTCCGCTGGCGACGGTGTGTCACACCAGCATCATCGGCCCGGGCACCGGGCTTGGCGTCGCGCAATTGCTGCGCGACGGCGGCCACTACCATGTCATCGCCACCGAAGGCGGCCATATCGGCTTTTCCCCCGTCGATGCCATCGAGGCGCAGGTCGCGGCGCGGATCGCCGCCCGCCATGGCCGCTGCTCAATCGAGCGGCTGGTCTCGGGCGCGGGGCTGGCGGCCATCACCGAAACGCTCGCCGCCAATGCCGGGGTCACGCTGCCGCCGCGCGATGACAAGTCGCTGTGGATCGCAGCGCTCGCCGGCGATGATCCGCTGCTCGACGAAGCGGTGGAAATCTTCTGCCGCATCTGGGGTTCGATCACCGGCGATCTCGCGCTGGCACATGGCGCCGAAGCCGTGGTGCTCGCCGGCGGCATCGGCGCACGGCTGGGGCCGCGCCTCCCTGCCTCGGGCTTTGCCGCGCGCTTCATCGCCAAGGGCCGCTATGCCGATCGCATGGCGGCGCTGCCGGTGCAGCAGATCATCCATCCCGAACCGGGGCTGTATGGCGCTGCCGCCGCGTTGGCCGAAGCGATGGCGTGAAGGCAGCCACCCTCTAGCGCTTGCGCCCCTTGGTCATCGGATCGGGTTTTTTCGGTCGCTTCCACCCTTG
>JBILPK010000058.1:0-18251 GCA_044373875.1 Polymorphobacter sp. | reverse complement strand
AAGCCTGCCCCAAGCCGACATCACCCGATGAAGTCGTGGTCTGCGCCCGCCTGCCCGAATCGGAAATCTATCGCATCCCCGAACGGCTGCGCCAGGCACAGAACCGCCAGAGCGTGTTCACCAGCAATCGCGCGCTGTTGCTGGGTGACAGTGCCGGCGGCGCCGGTGGCTCGATCGGCAGCTGCAGCGCCGTCGGTTCGGGGGGGATGATCGGTTGCAGCCGCAATCAGGTCGATGCCTGGGCGAACGACCGCACCAATCGCATGGGCTATGAGGAAGAAACGCCGCGCTGAAGCGCCGGCGCCGGCGGTGTCCGCCCCCTCCCGCCAGCTGGAGGGGGCGATTCAACCGAAAATGCGATTACGAAACCGGCTTGACCATCGCCGGCTTGGCCGGCTGTGCCGGATCGAACTTCACGCGCACCGTTTCACCGCTGTTGCCGGGAAAATTGGTAAAGATCGCCGTGACCAGATTGGGCACCAGCCGGGTCATGTTATTGGTCGTGCTGATGGTTTCGGCACGGCCTTCGAACACGCTGGCCTTGTCGGCGGTGCGTTCGATCTTCATCGCCAGGGTCGCGTTATACTGGGTGACTGAATAGACTTCGGGAGTGTTCCAGCCGCCGCCCCAACCACCTAAACCGCCGCCCCAGCCAAGGCCGCCACCCCAATAGGGATTCCAGCCCCAACCGCCAAAGCCGCCGCCCCAGCCGCCAAGACCACCGCCCCAGCCGCCGCCCCAGCCACCGCCAAAGCCGGGCCGCGTCCGCACCTTTTCACGCGGCGGACCAACTGCATAGTCGAGCAACACCGTAAGGCTGGCCGCGGCCGGTGTCGGCGCTTCGGTCATGCCGGTGGCGAGCAGGCGTTGGCGCACCAGATTGGCGTAGGTGGCGAATTCGAGCCCGCCGGCGTTGGCAGCATCGCGCGGCTGGATGGTAAAGCTTTGCCCGGCGGGTGCCGGCAGCGCCGAAAACCGCGCCACCCGCGCCTCGAATGTCGGCGTGCAACCGGCGAGAAGCGCAAGCGTCGCTGCTGGCAACAGGAGTTTTCGGGCGATGGACGAACCGGTGAAAGCCATGATGGCGAACCTTTATGATTAACTTAAATTCATGTGCCTACGAGTCTGCGCTTTTTCAACTGAATGGCCACTGAATTATACGCCCGGCGACAATTTATCCGGTAAACCCGACCGCGCGATGCACATCGGCAAGCACCGGTTCGGCAATCGCGCTGGCGCGGGCCGCGCCCTTGGCCAGAATCGCATCGATCGCCGTCGCGTCCTGGCGCAAGGCAGCGAAGCGGGCGTTGATCGGCGCCAGCGCCGCGACCATCACCTCGGCAAGCGCCGGCTTGAACTGGCCGAAACCCTGGCCGCCATGATCGCGCAGCACATCGGCAACGCTGCGATCGCTCAATGCCGCCATGATGCCGACCAGATTGGCGGCTTCGGGCCGCCCCGCCAGCCCAGCGGGTTCGGACGGCAGCGCATCGGCATCGGTGCGGGCGCGCTTGATCTTCTGTGCGATCGCATCGGCATCATCGGTCATGTTGATCCGCGCCGCATCGCTGGGGTCGGACTTCGACATCTTGGCGCTGCCGTCGCGCAGGCTCATCACCCGCGTCGCCGGCCCTTCGATCACCGGCTCGGGCAGCGGGAAGACATCGCGGCCCATGTCGGTATTGAACTTGGCGGCAATGTCGCGCGCCAGCTCGAGATGCTGCTTCTGGTCATCGCCGACCGGCACATGGGTGGCGCGATAGGCGAGAATGTCGGCGGCCTGAAGCACGGGATAGGTATACAGGCCGACACTGGCGCCTTCGCGATCCTTGCCCGATTTTTCCTTGAACTGGGTCATGCGGTTGAGCCAGCCGACCCGCGCCGTGCACATCAGTACCCAGGCAAGCTCGGCATGGGCGCGGACCTGGCTCTGCTGGAACAGGATGGCTCGATCGGGATCGATACCACTGGCGATCAGCGCCGCCGCCATTTCGCGGATCCCGCCCCGCAGCGTCGCCGGGTCCTGCGCCACGGTGATCGCGTGCAGATCGACGACGCAATAGATGCATTCATGGGCATCCTGCATCGTCACCCATTTGCGGATGGCGCCGAGATAATTGCCCAGGTGGAGATTGCCGGTGGGCTGGATGCCGGAAAAAACGCGGCTCATGTGGAAGTGCCTTTACGGGAAAATTGGGCCTTGAGTTCTTTGAGCGTGAATAGGCCAAGCAGCCGTGCCGCGCCAAGATAGGCAATGCCGCCGGCACCGAGCAACAGCGCCAGCGCGCCGGCGCGGGCGACAAGCGCGCCGCCCAGCCATGGCGCCAGCAGCACCCCGAGACCGATCAGCACCGGCACCATCACCAGCGTTGCCACCAGCAACCGCGGCAGCCGCTTCGCCAGCCGCGCATCGACCTGGAAATGCTTGCGCCGGCGCAGCACCCAGTAGAGCGCTCCGGCATTGACCCACGCCGCGACCGCGGTCGACAGCGCGATGCCGACATGGCCGAGCGGCCAGACCAGAAGCAGGTTGCCGACAAGGTTGACCAGCATCGAGGCGATCGCGATGCGCACCGGCATCCGCGTGTCCTGCCGGGCATGAAAGCCCGGGGTCAGCACCTTGATCAGCACATAGGCCGGCAGCCCCAGCGAAAAGGCCGCCAGCGCCCGCGCCGTCGGCAGCGTGTCTTGCGCACGGAAGGCGCCATATTGCAACAGGCTGCGGATGATCGGCTCGGCCGATACGACCAGTGCAGCCGCCGCCGGCAGGGTGAGCAGCAGCACCAGCTCGACCGCGCGATTCTGGGTATGGCCCGCCGCGGTGTCCTGGCCCGCCCCCAATTGCCGCGACAGCGCCGGCAGCATTGCCGTACCGACGCCGATGCCGATCAGCCCCAAGGGCAACTGGTTGAGCCGATCGGCATAATAGAGATAGGAAACCGCGCCTTCGGGCAGGAAGCGCGCCGCCAGCGCCGTCGAGATCAGCAGGTTGAACTGCACCGCCCCGGCGCCGAGCGCCGCCGGCAGGATGAGCTTGAGCAAGGTCCGCACCTTGTCGGTCAGATGCGGCCAGCGCAGCCGCAGCCGGATATCGGCGCGCCAACAGGCCCAGAGCAGCCAGCCGAATTGCAGGATGCCGCCCATCGTCACGCACAGCGCCTGCACTCGTGCCGTCTCGGTCGGGTCGGGCCCGTGGAACAGCAGCATTCCGGCGATGAGCGCGAGGTTGAGCAGGATCGGCGCCGCGGCATTGACCCAGAAGCGCCCGACCGAATTGAGCAGTCCGCCCATCAGCGAAACCAGGCTGATCAGCAGCAGATAGGGAAAGGTCAGCCGGGTGAAATCGACGGTCAGGTCGAACTTGCCCGGCGCCGCATCGGCAAAGCCGCCGGTCAGCGCCCAGACGATCGGCGCTGTGGCGATGATCATCACCAGCGTGAACAGCGCCAGAATCGGCAACAGCACCGACAGCACATCCTCCGCAAAGCGCTTGGCACCCGCCATGTCGCCGCCATCGGCACCGACCTGGCGGTTGAACATCGGCACGAAGGCCGAGGCGAAGGCGCCTTCGGCGAACAGCGCGCGAAACAAATTGGGCAGGCGGAAGGCGATGAGGAACGCATCGGCAGCGCCGCCGGCACCCACGAAGGTCGCTTGCAGCACATCACGGGCAAAGCCGGCGATACGCGAGATCAGGGTCAGTCCGCCAATGGTGGCGGTCGCCTTTACCAGGTTCATGCCGGCATCATCCGTGCCTCATGCCGGTGTGGCAGCGACGCCCTCTCCCCGATAAGGGGAGAGGGCAATCGATCACGCGTTGCCGCCCTGGGCGCCCTGCTGCGCCATGTAAAGCGAAGCGAAGTCGATCGGATCGAGCATCAGCGGCGGGAAGCCGCCATCACGCACCGAATCGGCGACGATGCGGCGGGCGAACGGGAACAGGATCCGCGGCGCTTCGATGATGAGGAAGGGCTCGAGCGCTTCTTCGGGCACATTGGTCAGGCCGAAGAGGCCAGCGTAGAGCAGGTCGATGACGAAGGCGACGGCATCGCCGGCCATCGCCTTGGCGGTGATCTTCAGTTCGACTTCGAACATCGCATCGCCGGCGCGCTTGGCGTTGACGGCGACATTGACTTCGATGCGCGGCTGTTCGGTCGTCTGCAACGATGCCGGCGCGTTCGGATTTTCGAACGATAGATCCTTCACATATTGCGTCAGGATCGACACCTGCGGCAACGGCTCGTTGCCGTCAAAGCCGTTTTCGATCGGCGTCATATCGATTTCGTCGGCCATCAACTCGTCCTTCGATCAAACCGGGGGCAAGTGGCGCGCGCGGCGAGGCCGCACGCGCCGGTTACGATCACTCGTCGTCGAAGCTCTGCACCGGGCCCGAATCCTGGCCCTTGGCACTGGTATCGCGATCGACCAGCTCGACGATCGCCATCGGGGTCGCGTCCGAACGGCGGATGCCGGCCTTGACGATGCGGACATAGCCACCCGGACGGTCGGCATAACGCGCCGCCAGCGTGTCGAACAGCTTGATCAGCTGTTCATCATCGCCGAGCCGGGCGTGCGCCAGACGACGGTTCGACAGGCCGCCATGCTTGGCGAGCGTGATCAGCTTTTCCATGTACGGGCGAATTTCGCGCGCCTTGGGCAGCGTCGTCTTGATCTGTTCGTGCTTGATGAGGCTGGCGGCCATGTTGCGGAACATTGCCAGACGATGGCTGGTGGTCCGGCCGAGCTTGCGATGGGCATTACCGTGACGCATTTTTGGTCTCCGTTCGATAGGGGGCCGTGTCAGGTACCCCGGATCAGGCTGAATTCGGGGCCAGCCAGATGCCCCTTGCTTGTATCGCGTCGCGGCAAAGCCGCGCCGTGACGTCAGAACGGTTCAACGAAGCAAGCTTCCTTGCCCGGCTGACCGATCTTGCGCGAGTCCGCGTCTAACGCTGCGCGTTAGCCGCAGGCCGCGCTGCGATCAAAACTCCTGTTCGAGCTTCTTGGCCATCTCTTCGATATTCTCCGGCGGCCAACCCGAAATTTCCATGCCGAGGCGCAGACCCATGTGGCTGAGCACTTCCTTGATTTCGTTCAAGGACTTGCGGCCGAAGTTCGGGGTGCGCAGCATTTCGCTTTCGGTCTTCTGCACCAGATCGCCGATGTAGATGATGTTGTCGTTCTTCAGGCAGTTCGCAGAACGCACCGACAATTCGAGCTCATCGACCTTCTTGAGCAGGAAGCGGTTAATGACGGTGTTGTCATCGACTTCGATCGGGCCACCGGCGGGTGCCGCGACCGGCGCTGCAACGACGACGTCTTCGAAATTCACGAACAGCTGGAGCTGGTCCTGCAAGATCTTGGCGGCATAAGCGAGCGCATCGTCGGGGGTGACGGTGCCATCGGTTTCGACCTGGATGGTCAGCTTGTCGAAATCGAGCTCCTGGCCGACGCGGGTATTGTCGACCTTGTAGCTGACCTGACGCACCGGCGAATACAGCGCATCGACCGGTATAAGCCCGATCGGCGCGTCGGCCGGACGGTTGGCGCTGGCCGGGACATAGCCCTTGCCGGCTTCGACGGTCAGTTCCATGTTGAGCGTCGCGCCGTCATCGAGCGTGCAGATGACGAGGTCCTTGTTGAGGACTTCCATATCCCCCGACACGGCGATCTGGCCGGCGGTGACTTCGCCCGGACCGGTCGCGGCGAGGTGGACGCGCTTGGGCTGGTCGCCCTGCATGCGGATCGCGACCTGCTTGATGTTCAGCACAATGTCGGTGACATCTTCGCGCACGCCGGCGAGCGACGAGAATTCGTGTAGCACACCATCGATCTTGATCGCGGTGACCGCGGCGCCCTGCAGCGAGGACAACAGCACGCGGCGCAGCGCGTTGCCGAGCGTCAGGCCGAAACCACGCTCGAGCGGTTCGGCAATGAAGCTGCCCTTGCGGCGACCATCGGCGCTGGGCCGGGTTTCAAGCCGGTTCGGCTTCTTGAGTTCGGTCCAGTTCTTGGCAATAACAGCCACAGGCTCACCTCATCTTTGGAAAGGGGCGGATCGTCACCCGCCCGTCCCCGTCATCAAATAGTCGTAAATCCGCGCCCGGGGCGAGCACGGCCGAATCGCTATCGCGTCAGACGCGACGACGCTTCGGCGGGCGGACGCCATTGTGCGGGATCGGCGTCACGTCGCGGATCGCGGTGATCTGGAAACCGACCGCCTGCAGCGCGCGGAGGGCCGATTCGCGACCCGAACCGGGGCCGCGGACTTCGACTTCCAGCGTGCGGACGCCATGTTCGGCGGCCTTCTTGCCGGCATCCTCGGCGGCCATCTGCGCCGCGAACGGCGTCGACTTGCGGCTGCCCTTGAAGCCCATGGTGCCGGCCGACGACCAGGCGATCGCATTGCCCTGTGCATCGGTGATAGTGATCATGGTGTTGTTGAAGCTGGCGTTCACATGGGCGACACCAGAGGTAATGTTCTTGCGCTCGCGGCGCTTGATGCGTGCAACTTCGCGTGCCATCGAAAAATCCTAATCCGTTCAGTCGATCTGCAGAAAAAAGCGGTGCCTTGCGGCCTACTTCTTCTTGCCGGCGATCGGTTTGGCCTTGCCCTTGCGGGTACGCGCGTTGGTGTGGGTGCGCTGGCCGCGGACCGGCAGGCCCTTGCGGTGACGCAGGCCACGATAGCAGGCGAGGTCCATCAGGCGCTTGATGTTCATCGCGGTCTGGCGACGCAGATCGCCTTCCACGGTCAGTTCGCGATCGATAAGTTCGCGAATCTGGAGAACTTCGGCGTCGGTCAGGTCCTGCACACGGCGCTCGATGGGAAAACCAAGATCCTTGGTGATCCGCGAAGCGGTGGTGCGGCCAATGCCGTGGATATAGGTCAAGGCGATTTCAACGCGCTTGTTGGTCGGGATATTCACACCCGCGATACGTGCCACAGATTATTTCCTTCCAAGCTCCACAGGATGCGCTGGGCAGGCACCCCATCTCAAAGCAAGAACCGGACAGCCAAAAGGGCCGCCGGGTCAGTTCTCCGGTTAATCGGAACGCGCGTGCTAGCCGCCACCATGGCAGGAGTCAAGCCGCTTTGCACATTCCGCCGACGCCGCGCCCGCCTTCAGGCTTCGGGTCGCCGCCACACCCAAGTGGCGCCAACGAGCCCGACGAGGGGCGAAACCAGGGCATAGGGCATCGGCGCAAAGGCCAACCCGACCACCGCCGAGCCGCCAAAGCCGACCAGCGCCGCCAGCTTGCCCCGACGGCTGATCGCGCCATTGGTCCGCCATCGGATGATATGCGGGCCAAAGACCGGGTGGTCCAGCAACCGCGCTTCAAAGCGCGGGCTGCTGCGGGCAAAGCAGAACGCCGCGAGGATCATGAACGGCACCGTCGGTACCAACGGCAATATGATACCCGCGACGCCGAGCGCTACCGACGTAACACCGCCGATGAGATAAAGCGTACGAAACATTGCCATGCGCTACGCGCTGTTGGCGCCGCGTGCAATTCCCGGCATGGCGCAGGGTGGCCGGTGCCGGGCGCTGCCGCCCCCCGTCGTCCGGAGGCGGCAGCAGAGCCCGACGCTCAGGCGTCGATCACCACGTCGATGCTCGCTGCCACTGCGTCCATATCGGCCATGCCGTCCACACGCGAGACCAGACCGCGCGCCTCGTAATGCGGCAGGATCGGCGCGGTCTTGGCACGGTATTCGGCCATCCGTGTCCTCACCGTCTCGGCATTGTCGTCTGGCCGGCGCTTGAACTCGGTGCTGCCACAAGCGTCGCATACATCGGCAACCCGCGGCTGCTTGTGGCGATCATGATAGCCTTCACCGCATTTGGCGCATGTGTAGCGACCGGTGATACGGTCGACGAGAGCATCCTCATCGACTTCGAGCTCGATGACGTGATCGAGGTGCAGGCCCTTGTCGGCGAGCATGGCGTCGAGCGCCAGCGCCTGGACATTGGTCCGCGGGTAGCCATCGAGGATAAAGCCACGGCGGGCATCATCATGGTCGAGTCGTTCCGACAGGATGCCGTTGACGATATCGTCCGAAACGAGACCGCCGCTCTCCATCACGGATTTGGCCTGGAGGCCAACGGGCGTTTGTGCGGCAACGGCGGCCCGGAGCATGTCTCCGGTAGAAAGCTGGACAAGTCCTCGTTCTTTGACGAGGCGGCTTGCCTGGGTCCCCTTCCCCGCGCCGGGCGGACCCAGCAAGATCAAATTCAACGGCGCGCTCCCCTCAGCTTCGATTTCTTTATGAGACCCTCATATTGATGCGCAAGCAAGTGGCTCTGGATCTGCGATACCGTATCCATCGTGACATTGACGACGATCAGCAGCGAAGTCCCGCCAAGGGCAAGGCCGGTGCCGAGCCGCGCCGACAGGAATTCGGGCAGCAGGCAGATGAGAGTGAGATAGGCAGCACCGATGACGGTTATGCGCGTCAGCACGAAATCAAGATACTCCGACGTGCGCACGCCGGGGCGGATGCCCGGAATGAAGCCGCCGTATTTCTTGAGATTCTCGGCGGTTTCCTCCGGGTTGAACACCACTGCGGTGTAGAAGAAGGAGAAGAAGATGATGCCGAGCGCGTAAAGCGCCATGTAGAGCGGCGCACCATGCTGGAGCGCGGTGGTGACGGTCAGCAGCCAGTCCGGCCCGCTGCCACCCTGGGCGGCGAACTGCGCGATGGTCAGCGGCATCAGCAGCAACGACGAAGCGAAGATCGGCGGGATGACACCGGCGGTGTTGAGCTTCAACGGCAAGTGCGAGCTGTCGCCCTGGAACTGACGGGTGCCGGTCTGGCGTTTGGGATACTGGATGAGGATGCGGCGCTGGGCGCGTTCCATCAGGCAGATGAAGCCGATCGTCAGCAAGGCGACGATGGCGACCATCAGCACGGCGACCGGCGACAGCGCGCCGGTACGGCCCTGCTCGAACAATTGCCCGATGGCGCCGGGCAGGTTGGCGACAATGCCGGCCATGATGATCAACGAAATGCCGTTGCCGATGCCGCGACTGGTGATCTGTTCACCCAGCCACATCAGGAACATTGTGCCGCCGATCAATGTGATGACGGTGGTGACGCGGAAGAACATGCCCGGATCGATGACAGCGGAAACGCCTTGGCCGGCACCCCAGCTTTCCAGCCCGACGGCGATGCCATAGCCCTGCACGGCGGTCAGGAAGACAGTGCCATAACGGGTATATTGGTTGAGCGTCTTGCGCCCGGTATCGCCTTCCTTCTTCAGCGCCATGAAGCTGGGCACCAGCGAGGTCAGCAGCTGCACGACGATCGAAGCGGTGATATAAGGTGTGACGCCGAGTGCGATCAGCGACATGCGCTCGAGCGCGCCGCCCGAAAACATGTTGAAGAAATCGAGAACGCCGCCCTGGGTCTGGTTGAACAGCACGCTGAGCGCGGTCGGATCGATTCCCGGCAGCGGGACGAACGACACAAGACGGAAGACGATCAGCGCGCCAAGCGTGAACCACAGCCGCTTCTTGAGCTCGGTGGCCTTGGAGAAATTCGCGAAACTGATGTTCGCGGCCATTTTTTCGGCGGCTGACGCCATGTTCCTACCCGATCTTCAAAGCGGCAAAGCGCCGGGACATCATAACGGCGAAACGCCGCGCAAGGCCATCAGATAGGCAATGCGCGGCGTTTCTTCCATGTGTCATATCCGCAATACGCGGCGATCAGCTTATTTCGCTGCCTTGAGCGCAGCGGCCTTGGCTTCGCGCGCAACGGCGCGGGCCACCTTCTGTTCGTCACGGCTCAGCGGTGCCGGCTTGGGCGCCGGCAGCACCACCGTACCACCCGCGGCTTCGACAGCGGCCTTGGCGGCGACGCTGGCGCCGGCCACGCTGATCGTCACCTTGGCGGTCAGGCTGCCCTTGGCGAGCAGGCGGACGCCGTCCCGCACATGGGTGAGCACACCGGCATCGACGAGCGCCTGCGCATCGATCAGCGCGGTGGCATCGAGACGGCCGGCATCGACCATCGCCTGCAGCGTACCGAGGTTGAGCTCGGAATAATCCTTGCGGAAGATGTTGTTGAACCCGCGCTTCGGCAGCCGCATGTGCAGTGGCATCTGGCCGCCTTCGAAACCCTTGATGGCGACACCCGAGCGCGAGGTCTGGCCCTTCTGGCCGCGACCGGCGGTCTTGCCGACGCCGGAACCGATACCGCGGCCGACGCGAACGCGGCTCTTGCGGGCACCGGGATTGTCATGAAGATCGTTGAGCTTGGTCATGTGATGCACTCGCTTTCGCTTTGGGCGCGCAGGATTGAAACGAAATTCCGGACCTGGCCGGGAACCGAAGCGTTTCTCGGCGAGAAACCGGGTCCCAGGTCAAGCCCGGACATTTCAGATGAGGTTATACGACGGGTTCGACCTTGAGCATGTGCGCCACCTTGGCAATCATGCCGCGAACCGACGGCGTATCTTCAAGAATGCGGGTCTTGTGCATCTTGTTGAGACCGAGCCCGACCAGCGTTGCTTCCTGGTCGGGGGCACGGCGGATCGGCGAACCGATCTGTGTGAGTTTGACGTGAGCCATCTGTTCAATCCTTACGCGACGGCTTCGGCATCGGCTTCGGCAACACGCGCCGAAACGTCACCGCGGCGCGCCATCAGGTCGGCAATCTTCTTGCCGCGACGCTGCGCCACTGCCTTGGGGCTGGTCTGCTCCGAAAGCGCCGCAAAGGTCGCCCGGATCATGTTGTACGGGTTGCTGGTGCCCACCGACTTGGTGACGACATCGGCCACGCCCAATGCTTCGAACACGGCGCGCATCGGGCCGCCGGCGATAATGCCGGTACCTTGGGTTGCCGAGCGCACATAGACGCGACCGGCACCGAAATGGCCGACGCCATCATGATGCAGGGTGCGGCCATCGCGCAACGGCACGCGGACCATGGCCTTCTTTGCAGCAGCGGTTGCCTTCTGGATGGCTTCCGGCACTTCGCGCGCCTTGCCATGGCCGAAACCGACCCGGCCCTTGGCATCGCCGACGACGACGAGCGCAGCAAAACCGAAGCGCTTGCCGCCCTTCACGGTCTTCGAAACGCGGTTGATGTGGACCAGCTTTTCAACCAGCTCCTCACCACCGGCTTCGGCCGGATTGTTGCCATCGCGGCGGCCACGGCCACCACGGTCACGATCATTGCCGCCACCGGGGCCGCGACCACGACCGGCACCACCGCCGGGACCGCCGCGACCGCGACGTTCGCCACCGGGGGCACCACCGGGCGCGCCGGCGTTCTGGATTTCATCAGCCATCGATTAAAACTCCAATCCGCCTTCGCGGGCACCATCGGCCAGCGACTTGACGCGGCCGTGGAAGATGAAACCGCCACGATCGAAAACCACCTGCAAAACGCCGGCTGCCTTGGCGCGTTCGGCCAGACGCTTGCCGACCGCTGCTGCGGCATCCTTGGTCGCGCCAGTCGTTTCGCGAACGTCCTTTTCCAGCGTCGAGGCCGAGGCCACCGTCACGCCGCGGGCATCGTCGATGACCTGGGCATAAATGTGCTGCGACGTGCGATGGATCGACAAGCGCGGGCGGGCGCCGCCCTTGGCACGCAGCGCGGTGCGGACGCGCCGGCGGCGCTGATCGAAAAGCGAAAGCTTGGCCATTACTTCTTCTTCCCTTCCTTGCGGAAGATTTTCTCGCCGCGATACTTGATGCCCTTGCCCTTGTAGGGTTCGGGTTTACGCCAGCGCCGGATTTCGGCGGCAACCTGACCAACGCGCTGCTTGTCGCTGCCAGTGATCTCGACCGTGGTCTGGTCGGGCGTCTTGATCGTGATGCCTTCCGGGATCGCGAAATCGACATCATGGCTGTAGCCGAGTTGCAGCTTCAGGTTGGTGCCCTGCACCGAGGCGCGATAGCCGACGCCGGTGATTTCGAGGATCTTGGTGAAACCATCCGAAACGCCGACAACCAGGTTCGACACCAGCGTGCGCTGCATGCCCCAGAAGGCACGTGCCCGCTTGGTTTCGTTGGCCGGCATGACGGCGATCTGGCCGTCACCAATATCATAGCTGATGTCGTCCGACATCGGCATCGACATGACGCCCTTCGGGCCCTTGACCGACAGCACCCGGTCGGCGACCGAAGCGGTGACACCGGCCGGTACCGGCACGGGCTTTTTCCCAATACGCGACATGGCTTAAAATACCTGGCAGAGGACTTCGCCGCCGGCATTCTGCTCACGCGCTTCCGCGTCGGACAGAACACCCTTGGGCGTCGAAACAATGACGATACCGAGGCCATTGCGGACCCGCGGCAGTTCGGTGGCGCCCGAATAGACGCGGCGACCCGGCTTCGAGACGCGCGCGATATGCTGGATCGCCGGCTTGCCTTCGAAATACTTCAGGTCGATGCGCAGAGCCGCGGTGGCGGTGCCGGCATCGGCTTCGGAATAGCCGCGGATGTAGCCTTCGCGCTGCAGCACGTCGAGGACGCGGGCACGCAGCTTGGAGGCCGGGGTGAGGATCGAATCCTTCTTGGCCTGCTGGCCATTGCGGATCCGGGTGAGCATATCACCAAGGGGATCGGTCATCGACATCTTGCGGTCCTACCAGCTCGACTTCGTCACGCCGGGAATCAGGCCCTTGTTGGCCAGTTCGCGGAGCATGATGCGCGAGAGCTTGAACTTGCGGTAATAGGCACGGCTGCGGCCCGTAAGCTCGCAACGGTTGCGCACCCGCGTCGGATTGGCATTGCGCGGCAGTTCCGCCATCTTGAGGCGGGCCATCAGGCGCTCGTTATCGTCACGGCTTTCGTCGTTGGCGATTGCCTTGAGGACGGCAAACTTGCCAGCATACTTTACCACAAGCGCCTTGCGGTGCTCGTTCTTGTTGATCGAGGAGAGCTTGGCCATGTCAGGCAGCCTTCTTTTCTGCGGGAGGCTGGATGAACGGGAAACCGAAGGCTGCGAGCAGCGCACGGGCTTCATCGTCGGTCTTCGCCGTCGTGGTGACGATCACATCCATGCCCCGGACACTGTCGATCTTGTCGTAGTTGATCTCGGGGAAGATGATCTGTTCCTTCAGGCCCATGGCATAATTGCCGCGGCCATCGAACGACTTGGGGTTGAGCCCGCGGAAATCGCGGACGCGCGGCAGGGCCACGGTGATCAACCGGTCGAGGAACTCGTACATCTTCTCACGGCGCAAGGTAACCTTGCAACCGATCGGCATGCCTTCGCGCAGCTTGAAGGTCGCGACCGACTTCTTGGCCTTGGTGATGACGGGCTTCTGGCCCGCGATCAACGCCATTTCCTCGGCGGCCTTGTCGACCTTCTTCTTGTCCTGCGTGGCTTCGCCGACACCCATGTTGATGACGATCTTGTCGATCTTGGGAACCTGCATGAGGTTCTTGTAGCCGAACTGCTCCACCATCTGGGCGCGGACCTTGTCCACGTACAGTTGCTGCATCCGGGTCAGATTTGCTGCATCAGCCATCGATCAACTCTCCCGACCGCTTGGCGACACGCACCTTGCGACCATCTTCCAGGACCTTGAAACCAACGCGAGTCGGCTTGCCGGTCTTCGGGTCCTCGATAGCGACCTTGGAGACGTGCATCGGCGCTTCAATGCGCTCGAGCCCGCCCTGGGGGTCCTGCTGCGAGGGTTTCTTGTGGCGGGTCATCATGTTGACCCCGCCGACGACAACCTTGCCTTCCTTCGGGTTCACCTTGGTGACTTCACCATGCTTGCCCTTGTCCTTGCCGGACAGGATGACGACCTTGTCGCCCTTCTTGATCTTGGCGGCACTCATTACAGCACCTCCGGCGCAAGGCTGATGATCTTCATATGGCCCGTTGCGCGCAGTTCGCGCACCACGGGGCCAAAGATACGGGTGCCGATCGGCTCCTCGTTCTTGTTGATCAGCACGGCGGCGTTGCCATCGAAACGGATCACCGAGCCATCGGCGCGGCGAATGTCCTTGGCGGTACGAACGACGACGGCGCGATGCACGTCACCCTTCTTGACCTTGCCCTTGGGTGCGGCTTCCTTGATCGAAACGACGATGACATCGCCGACGCCGGCAAAGCGACGCTTCGATCCGCCCAGCACCTTGATGCACATCACCCGCTTGGCGCCACTGTTGTCCGCCACATCGAGGTTCGTCTGCATCTGGATCATGTGTTCGATCCTTCTTCAAAATTGCGAGAAGTGGTCATCAGCCAACCTTCTCCAGAACTTTCCAGGTCTTCAGCTTGGACATCGGCGCGCATTCTTCGATGCGGACGGTGTCACCGGCCTTGATGACGTTGCCCTCGTCATGGGCGTGATACTTCTTCGACCGACGAATGATCTTGCCATAGACCGGATGCGCAACCTTGCGCTCGATCAGCACGACCACCGTCTTGTCACCCTTGTCGGACACGACGGTGCCCTGCAGGACGCGTTTCGGCATGGCTTATGCTCCCTGCTGCTGGGCAACGGCCTTGCGACCGTGCTGCAGCGTCTTGATGCGCGCGATGGTGCGGCGCACCTCACGAATACGGCCTGGCTTTTCCAGCTGGCCGGTAGCCGACTGGAAACGCAGGTTGAACTGCTCGCGCTTGAGCTCTTGCAGAGCGGTTGCGAGTTGGTCGTCGGTCTGGACCGTCAGGTCCGCTTGCTTGATCTGTGCCATTCTATCAATCCTGCGTGCCAACGGCTTCGCCGAGGCGAACGACCATCTTGACCTTGATCGGCAGCTTGGCCGCCGCGCGTTCGAACGCACCTTCGGCCACTTCGTGCGGCACGCCGTCGAGTTCGAACATGATCCGACCCGGCTTGACGCGCGCCACCCAGAATTCCGGGTTGCCCTTGCCCTTGCCCATGCGGACTTCAGCAGGCTTAGACGTGACCGGAACGTCCGGGAAAATACGGATCCACAAACGACCGGCACGCTTGATGTGACGCGAAATCGCACGGCGTGCAGCTTCGATCTGACGAGCGGTGATCCGTTCGGGTTCCATCGCCTTCAGGCCGAAGGTGCCGAAGTTCAAGGCGGTGCCGCCCTTGGCATCGCCATGGATGCGGCCCTTGAACTGCTTGCGGAATTTGGTGCGCTTTGGTTGCAACATCTACTTGTTCCTCAGCGAGCCGGACGGACGCCGGAGGTCTGCGATTCCATCATCAGACGGTCCTGCGCCATCGGGTCGTGCCCAAGGATTTCGCCCTTGAAGATCCACACCTTGATCCCGCAGACACCATAGGCCGTGTGGGCCTGAGCTTCTGCGTAATCGACGTTGCCGCGCAGCGTGTGCAACGGCACCCGGCCTTCACGATACCATTCGGTACGCGCGATTTCGGCGCCGCCGAGACGGCCCGAGCAGGTGATCTTGATACCTTCGGCACCCAGACGCAGCGCCGACTGCACGGCGCGCTTCATGGCGCGACGGAAAGCGATACGACGCTCGAGCTGGTCGGCAACACCCTGGCCGACGAGCTTGGCATCGATTTCCGGCTTGCGGATCTCGACGATGTTGAGCGACACGTCGCTCTTGGTCATCGAACCGATCTGCTTGCGCAGCTTTTCGATGTCCGCACCCTTCTTGCCAATGATGACACCCGGGCGGGCGGCATAGATCGACACGCGGCACAGCTTGGCGGGACGCTCGATCACCACCTTGGAAATCGCAGCCTGGCCGTGATTCTTCAGGATGAATTCGCGGATGCGCAGATCTTCGAGCAACAGGCGACCATAGTCATCGCCCGCAGCGAACCAGCGGCTGTCCCAGGTGCGGTTGATCTGCAGACGCAGACCAATGGGGGAGGTTTTGTGACCCATTATGCGTTCTCCGCCGCATCTTCGCCCATTTCGCGCACGACCACGCGAAGACGGCTGAACGGCTTCTGGATTTGGGCGGCACGGCCACGCGCACGCGGCGTGAAGCGCTTCATCATCAGGGCTTTGCCAACGCTGGCTTCTTTGACGATCAGCGCGTCGACATCGAGGTTATGGTTGTTTTCGGCATTGGCAACCGCGGACGCCAGCACCTTGCGGACATCAACGGCCATCGCCTTGGTCGAGAACTGCAGGATGTTGAGCGCTTCACCGACCTTGCGGCCACGGATCAGCCCGGCGACCAGGTTCAGCTTGTAGGCCGAACCACGGATCGACGTTGCAACGGCGAGCGCCTCGCGATCACCAACCTTGCGGGGGGATTTCGGCTTCGACATCAGCGCTTGCCCTTCTTGTCGGCGGCGTGACCGGGGAAGTTGCGCGTCGGCGCGAATTCACCCAGCTTCATACCGACCATGTCTTCGTTGACCGAGACCGGGATGAACTTCTTGCCATTGTAGACGCTGAAGGTCAGGCCGACGAACTGCGGCAGGATAGTCGAACGGCGCGACCAGGTCTTGATCGGACCCCGCCCACCGCCGCCAGCCTGCGCGGCTTCGGCCTTCTTCAACACGTTGAGATCCACGAAGGGACCCTTCCAGACGGAACGGCTCATCTGGCCTTACCTCTTCTTCTTGGCGTGACGCGACCGGATGATCATCCCGTCGGTCGACTTGTTCGAACGCGTCTTGGCACCCTTGGTCGGCTTGCCCCATGGCGTGACCGGATGACGGCCGCCCGAGGTCCGGCCTTCACCACCACCATGCGGGTGATCGACCGGGTTCTTGGCGACGCCGCGAGTCAGCGGGCGATAGCCCAGCCAGCGATTGCGGCCGGCCTTGCCGAGGTTGGTGTTGCTGTTGTCGGGGTTCGACACGGCACCGACGGTGGCCATGCAATCCGAACGGACATAACGCTGCTCGCCCGAATTGAGGCGAATGATGACCATGCCCTTGTCGCGACCGACCACCTGGACGAACGCACCGGCGGCGCGGGCCATCTGGCCACCCTTGCCGGGCTTCAGTTCGACATTGTGGACGATCGTACCAACGGGCATCGAACCGATTTCCATGGCATTGCCCGGCTTGACGTCGACCTTCTTGCCAGCGGTGACAACATCGCCAACCGCGAGACGCTGCGGCGCGATGATGTACTGCTGGTTGCCGTCGGGGTACTTCACCAGAGCGATGAAGGCCGAACGGTTGGGATCATACTCAAGGCGCTCGACCGTGGCCACCACGTCCCAGGTGCGCCGCTTGAAATCGATCATGCGGTACAGCTGCTTGTGGCCGCCGGCGATGCCGCGTGCCGTTGCATGGCCCATGTTGTTGCGGCCACCGGTCTTGCGCAAACCTTCGGTCAGCTGCTTGATCGGACGACCCTTGAACAGGCCCGAGCGGTCGACCAGGATCAGGCCGCGACGGCCCGGGCTGGTCGGATTATAGGTCTTCAATGCCATCGGATCAGATCCCCGTGGTCACATCGATACGGTCGCCGTCGGCGAGCGTGACGATGGCCTTCTTCTCGTCGGAGCGGCGATATTCCTTGCCCTTCCAGCGCTTCGTCTTGCCCTTCTGGATGAGCGTGTTGACGCTCAGGACCTTGACGCTGAACAGGGCTTCGACCGCCGCCTTGATTTCCGGCTTCGACGCCGAATTGGCGACCTTGAACACAACCTGGTTGTATTCGCTGACGAGTGTCGACTTTTCCGTAATGACCGGCTTCACGACGATGTCGTAATGCTTCAGGTCAATCGGCTTGGGCTGTGGCTTAGCCATTGACCCGGGCCTCCAATGCCGTGACGGCAGCGCGGGTCAGGACCAGCGTGTCGTGGTTGAGAATATCATAGACGTTGGCGCCGATCGCCGGCAGCACGTCGATGTGCGGAACGTTGCTGGTCGCCAGGCGGAAGCCGGTGTTGACTTCGGCGCCATCGATGAACAGGCCCGACTTGATGCCGAGGCCCGCGAGAATCGCGATCATCGACTTGGTCTTGACTTCGGCGATGGTGAAATCTTCCAGGATGACCAGCTTGCCTTCGGCAGCCTTGACCGACAGAGCGGTCGCGAGGCCGAGGGTGCGGATCTTCTTGTTGAGACCGGGGTTGAAGTCACGGACGCGCGGACCATGGGCCTTGCCGCCGCCGATGAACTGCGGTGCGGCGCGGTTGCCGTGGCGGGCGGTACCGCCACCCTTCTGGTTACCCAGCTTCTTGCCGGTGCGCTGCACGTCCGAACGCTCACGTGCTCCGCGGGCGGTGCCGCGACGCTTTTCGAGCTGCCAGGTGACGACGCGGTGGAGAATGTCGAGCCGCGGTTCCTTGCCGAAAACGGCTTCCGACAGTTCGATCTCGCCGGCGTCAGCCGCGGCCAGGGTTTTGACCT